>NZ_CP126740.1:1629887-1955865 GCF_030246925.1 Microbacterium sp. zg-Y625 | reverse complement strand
ACCCTTCGATGAAGACGACCCACGCGTGCCGTTTCGGCGTGCGCCTGCTCGGTCGAGCCGTAGGTGACGCAGATGATCCAGCGCACCGTGCCCGTGAGGCGTCCGATGGGATCCTCCCGATAGCGCGAGAAGTCATGGACGCCTGCCATCGCGCCCGGATGCAGTGCCTGGATGAGGAGTGCCCGGATGCCGGCGACGAACGTCGCCGTGCCGGCGTGCACCGTCCAGACGGCGCCGCCGTCGGCGAAGTAGCCGCGATCGTCGCCGTCAGCCAAAGCCCGCACCCAGGAGGGCGTGCCATCGGGATCGCCCGCCAGCGCTGAGAGGAGCCGCGCGCGCAAGGGAATCCGAGTCACCGTTCAAGCGTGTCACGGCGCCGTGATGTGTGCACCCAACGAATGGGTCGAATGAACCAGCCGACATCGTGCTGTTCGAGAGGCTGTTCGGCTGCGTGTCGTGATGGAGTTCCGCTCCAACAACTGACCCCCGGCCGGTCGTTGAGCGAGCGCATTTCCCGGTCGTTGAGCGAGCGCAGCGAGACGAAACGTCGAACGCAAGGAAGAGACCGCACCGTGAGCGGCGAAACCGCCTCGCGAGCCGACGGCAAGACGCTCGGTCCCTCGCATCCCGATGCAGGGTACGCGCTCACCCGGGTCCTCTACGAGAAGCGGGGGTTTCTGCCCCTGGAAGAGACGGGCCTCTGGGGGAGGCCACGCCGTGCCTGATCATGGTGAAACCGCTCGGGTGGGGACCGCAATAGGGGGATCCTCGTGTGTAAGTTCCTTCCGTCCCGACAGAATCGGGCCGCACAAGTCGGGCACCGCGCTCCGGTGCCGGAGAGAGTGGGTGCAGAAGGGGGAGTCGCCGTGATCGAGATCCTCAACCGCCTCGTCGATGCGATCGAAGAGGGCCTCGATGAGGACCTGGACGTCGATGCGCTCGCCGCGGCGATGGGAACGACGGGCTACCACGCACGCCGCATGTTCTCGTCGCTGGCAGGCATGCCGGTGTCCGAGTACGTGCGGCGACGCCGCATGACCGTCGCTGCGGCGGACGTGGTGGGTGACGAGGCCCTGCTCACGATCGCGGTTCGATACGGCTACGGCTCGGTCGAAGCGTTCGGCCGGGCGTTCCGTTCCGTGCACGGCGTCAGTCACGGCCACGTCCGCCGGGAAGGTGGCCCCCTTCAGAGTCAACCCCAGCTCAGGTTCCGCCTGACCGTCGAAGGGAGCACCCCCGTGGATGCCCGCATCATCGAACGACCCGCCTTCCGCCTGATCGGGCACGCCGCCCGCGTGCCGCTGATCCACGAGGGGGTCAACCCGCATATCCAGCAGCACATCGCGTCGCTGCCGGCCACGGCGCACGAGCGCCTGAAGCAACTGAGCGGCACCGAGCCCTCGGGACTGCTGCAGGTCAGCGCCGATGTCGACCCCGACTACACGGAGGGAAGCGAACTGACGTATCTGCACGGCGTGGCGGTCGATGCTGCTGCCCCCGTGCCGGATGAGCTCGACGCCATCGACGTCGAGGCGGGGCGATGGGTGGTCTTCCGGGCGGCGGGTCCCTACCCGGCCGCGCTGCAGCAGGCGTATGCCGCATCCGCCACGGAGTGGTTTCCCTCGAACCCGTGGCGGCTGCGTCCCGGTCCCTCGATCGTCTCCGTGCTCGACCGCGCGCCCGACTTCACCGAGGCCACCTGCGAACTCTGGCTGCCCATCGAGCGCGCCTGAGTCCCGGTCCGCACGCTCGGCGAACGGTCCCCGGGACACGGCGGCCGCGGCTCACGCGAGCCGCGCCCACCGCCCCTCCGAAATGACGTCGGTGGTCCCGTCCACGACCTGGATCGCGGTCTCGTCATCCATGACGTAGGCGGGGACGCCGATCGCCGCGGCCCACCGCTCGGCGGCATCCATCGTGTTCGTGGGGAAGACATCGAGGTGCGGGAAGATCGAGAAGTCGACGACCCCCAGCGTCGTGTCGTCCGGCGCCGACGGCCACTCGACGAAGAAGTCACCGATCCGCGGGGTCAGCACCATGCTGCCGGCGCTCACCCCGACCCACACCGTCTCGGAGAGGGACGGGAGCAGCTCGGTCAGTCCCGACTCGCGCATCCAGTGGGCGAGGTAGGTCGCGTCACCGCCGTCGACGAGCAGCACGTCGGCGCCGCGCACCCATTCCTCCCAGCGCTCCCGCGGAACGGTGGGCAGCGCCGTCAGCTCGAGTAAGCCGACCGACCGCCAGGGCAGCGAGGTCATTCCGCCCGATGGCGGCATCCCGCTGACGAAGCTGCGGGCCGAGACGGGTCCGCACAGCGGATGCCCCCACTGGGCGGTGGGGATGCAGAGGGCGGAGGAGTCCTCGATGTCCTTGCCGAGCAGGCCGACGAGTGCGGCGCGGATGCTGTCGTTCGTGACCCCGCCGGAGGTGAGGAGAAGCTTCATTGTGGCTCCCGTCGAGAGGTGGATGCCGATGCTACGTCGGGTGCGCCGGTGCACCCAGTCCCTGCCGTGGTCCGTCGCCGTGGGACGATGACAGTATGTCTGTGCACTTCCTCACCGGCGCCGGCTCCGGCATCGGCGCCGCCCTCGCGGCACGTCTGCATGCGCGCGGGGACGATCTCATCCTGCTCGCCCGTAGCGAGGCACGCGCGGCGGAACTCGGCGAACGGTTCCCCGGAGCGCGGACCGTCGTCGCCGACCTGGCCGCGCCGGGCGAGATGGCCGCGGCGCTCGCCGCGCAGGAGCTCCCCACCCGGCTGGACTCCCTGCTCCACGTCGCGGGCGTGGTCGACCTGGGCCCCGTGGCCCACCTCACCGTCGAGAAGTGGATCTCGCAGCTCGAGGTGAACCTCGTCGCCCCGGCGGAGCTGACCCGGCTGCTGCTGCCGGCGCTCCGCGCGGCGAAGGGACAGGTGCTGTTCGTCAACTCCGGCGCGGGCCTGCGCGCGGCGCCGGAATGGGCGGCCTACGCGGCATCCAAGCATGGGCTCAAGGCGCTCGCCGAGAGCCTGCGCGCCGAGGAGGCCGCCCACGGCGTGCGGGTGTCGTCGGTGTACCCCGGGCGCACGGCGACGGCCATGCAGGAGCGCGTGCACGAGCAGGAGGGGCAGCCCTACGAGCCGGCGCACTTCATCGATCCCGAGTCGGTCGTGACGAGCATCCTCACCGTGCTCGACCTGCCGCGCGACGCGCAGATCCCCGACCTCACGATCCGCCCGGGCGTCTGACGCCGGCTGCCCATGCCGTTCACCCTCGCCGGGCCCGTCCACAGCGAACTGCTCATCAAGAAGAGCCGGTTCCTGGGGTGTGTCGAGCCGGTCGCGGGGCGTGACGAGGCCGTCGCCCGCGTCGAGCAGCTGCGCACCGAGCATCCCGACGCGCGGCACGTCTGCTGGGCGCTGATGGCCGGTGGCCACTCGGCGGCGAACGACGACGGCGAACCGAGCGGCACGGCCGGCCGCCCGATGCTCGAGGTGCTGCGGCACCAGGAGCTCGAGGGCGTGCTGGCGACCGTCGTGCGCTACTTCGGCGGGGTGAAGCTGGGCGCGGGCGGCTTGGTGCGCGCGTACACGGATGCCGTGGCGCGGGCGCTCCTCGGCGCCGAGCGCGTGCCGCTGATCCGCACGCGGGTGTTGCAGGTGACCGTGCCGTACGCGTTCGAGGGTGCGGTGCGCCGCGAGCTCGACGCGCACAGGGCGGTGCTCGAGCAGGTGCAGCACGGAGTCGACGTCGAGCTGACGCTGCACGTGCCCGAGGACCAGGCCGAAAGCCTGCGCAGCCAGGTCGACGAGGTCTGCCAGGGCCGGGCCGAGTGGGGCTGAGCGGCCGCAGGGAGGCGCGATGACGACCCAGGGTCTAGCGTGGGTCGGGAGCGGAGCCGCTCGCTGACCGGGGGAGAAGAAAGATGACCAACAAGACGGACGTGCAACTGCCCGACCGCGCCAAGGAGGCGCTGGGAATCGCCAAGGAGGCGGTGAAAGTCGCCACGGTGGCGCGGGGACTCGGCAAGCTGGCGCTGGTGCTGCTGGGCCTGGTGCAGGTGGCCTTCGCCTTCCTCGCGTTCTGGGACCTCGCGTGGCGGGACGGCGACGACGTGCGCGGCCCGAAGCCTGTCTGGGTGCCCGTCATCCTGATCAACTGGGTGGGCCCGGCGGCCTACTTCCTCGCCGGCATCCGCCATAAGCGCTGAGCCGGATCCGCTGCCTCGCGGGACGCCCTTCCTATCGCGACAGGTGTTGCCCGTGGCGCGCAGCGCCGTCGGAGTGGCGTAGAGTAGACATCGATAGGCGGATTTCTCATCCGTCTCGCCCCGGCCGCGTGGTAACGGTCGGGGCTTTCTCTTTGCCCGGACGCCGGTCGGCAAAGCCGTGTGCGCGGGCATCCGATAGCGTCGGACGATGACTCCCGACGAACACCGCTTCAATGCGCTGATCCTGATGTTCGCCAACCTGCAGCGGCTGATGGTCTTCCACAACTCCCTCGCCATGCGCGATGGGCGTGAGATCGACCCCGCCCTGCGGGAAGAGCTGACCTCTCGCCTCGACCTGGTCGGCCAGGTGCTCGAACGCGCCAGCGAGGCCAAGGCCGTGAGCGAGGCCGACGCGGCGGCGGTCGCCCCGATCGTCCCGTACCTGCAGCGCGAGGTGCGAGCCGTGCTCGACACCCCGGCCGACGCGGACATGGGTACCCAGGCCGCGCTCGGTGCGGCGGAGGTCTATGCCTCGATGTGGATCGACGAGGGCACCATCCAGATGGGAAAGGTGTTCGACCGCCCGCAGTGGGTCGACCGGTCGATGCAGAACAAGCCGATGTTCTTCGCCCTCCAGAACAGGGCGAACGCGGCTGTCGTCGCCGCCGCCAAGGGCGAGTACTCCGACGAGGTGCGTGCGGACATCGCGGACCACGCGCAGGCGGCGCGCAGGAACCGCGCGCAGGCGCTTTCGCAGGTCGACGGCCTGCCGATCATGCTCGGCGGACGGGATGCCCGCGAACCCTCCCGCGCCTGACGGCGACCTCGACCAGCGTCTCGAACGGCTGCTGTTCGAGGAGGATCCGCTCCATATCTGCTGCGACGGCACGAATACCGATGAGTACCGCCCCGAGGCACAGGCGATCGCCGCGAGGATGGATGCCGCAGCTTCACTCGAAGACACACTGACGATCGTCCATGAGGAGTTCGTCATCTGGTTCGGCCACGACAGCGCCGGCCCGCGCAGACGCTACCGCCGCATCGCTGAGCGCACCTGGGAGCTGTGGCGGGACCGCTGACTCCCGAGAGACGCAGAGGGGATGCCGCAGCGCGGCCGGTCAGGTGAATGCGGCGTCCCACCAGTCGAGCACGCGGGCGCCGGCGAGCGTGAGCCATTTCGACGGCTCACCCTCGGCGGCATCCACGTCGAACCAGGTGCGGCCGGCCAGGGGAGTGGTCTGCAGCCACCTGCCGTCCGGCTGGCGCGCGTCCCGCACGACCGACACGGCGTCCGCCATGCGGGAATCCGGCGCGCGGCCCTCGTGCAGTGCGACATCGCGGAAGTGATCCAACGCCGTGAGGGCGCTGTAGCGATGGCGGGAGGGGGCGACGAAGCGCGTGGTGAACTCTCCCACCGGCTCACCCGTGGTGAGGCGGTACAGCAGGCGCCGCTGGAGCAGATACTCCTCGCCGCGGTGGCGGGTCTCGCGCAGCCCGGTGTCGCCGGTGTACTTCTCGTAGGCGAGCAGGCCCCGCACTGCGTTGAGGGTGGAGTGGAACGACGACCGCACCGAGTGGCCCTCCTCGGCCTCGCAGTTCCACCCGCCGTCGGCCAGGCGATGATCGGCGAACCACCGCGCGAGCGGCGTCATGTCCACCCCGAGCCAGGCGCCTGACGCCAGCGTGTACGAGTTGATGCAGACGTCGACCTCGCCCTCCCAGTACGGCCCGTCGTTGTAATCCCAGCGGCTGTTCGCGGCCAGGCGCTCGGCGGTGTCGCCGAGGGCGCCGGCATCCAGGCCCCACTCCCGCAGGTCCTTCAGCACCCAGTTCGTGGCGATCCACGGCTGACCGGGCTGCTGCGGTTCGTCGCTTTCGAAGAATCCCGCGGGGAAGAACGCGCCGCCGGCCCACTGCCCGTCGGCATCCTGCAGACGGAGCAGCCGGGCGCCGAAGCCCTCGGTCGCCACACGTGCGCGGGTGCGCTCCCATTGCTCGGGCGGCGCCCCGACGAGGTCGCGCTCCACCTGCCACCGCAACGCGGGGTCCGAGTCGAGGAGCCACTCCAGGACGGCCGGGTCAATGCTCATGCCGGAACGATAAACCCGTCCGGCAGCGGCGTCACCGGGTACCGCGGGTGCGTTCGGGATCGAGGGCGAGAAGGGCATCCGTCCACACCAGGGACTGGGCGACCTCGACGGCGCGGTCGGGACGTGAGCCTGCCAGGCTGACGTAGACCGGGCCGATGATCTCGATGAAGCCGACGGTGGCGCCACGCAGGGTGATCTCGAAGCGATCGGTGGTGACAGGATGCCACTGCAGTCGCGAGGAGCGCGGCGCGGCGGACCGAAGGGACAGGCGCTGCTTTGCGTCCGGCACGACCTCGATCGTCACGATGACCCCTTCGCTCTTTTGGTGTCTCATCAGCCTGTCCGAGGTTCTGGCATGCCGCAGAGGCTTGACGCAGGGCGTCGCGTCCGCTACATAGGCGAAACATAGGTTCACGGTAGGCGTCGCTGCCCCGCGCTGCCTCCCGCCCTGCGTCTGCTGCCGCCGCGACGCCGCGGGGTCAGCCCCGCAGCGCCGCGCTGAGCCAGCGCGCGTAGAGGACCCACGGGTCTCCGGCGGCGCGGAGCCCCGCCACATGCGAGGTCAGCGGGCCGGTGAGGGTGAACCACTCGCCACCCTCGCGCAGGGAGGCGAACTCGCGGTGTCGCTGCTGCTCCACGGCGCGACCGCCCCGCTCGAATGCGAGCAGCTCGTCGTGCCAGATCGCCGCGAGCCGTCGGCGCGGCTGGGCGCTCGTGCCGATCTTGACCCGTGCGTCGAACCGCAGGTAGTACACGACGTCGATGCGGGGGAGCGGAAGGTCGGGGTCGGGCACGTCGCCGTACCGCCATCCGCAGTCGGCGCAGACCCACCCGCCGTCGCCCCGGGCACCGTGGGAGCCGCCGCAGAGGTGGCACGGGCCCGGCAGGCCATCACGTCTCACCACGTGGTCGACCCTACGTGCCGGCACCGACATCCTCGCGGCGGCTCATCCCACGGCCGCGTCAGGCGCGCGCCTCGAGCTTCCTGTCGCCGCGCTTGCGGCCGTAGCGGGCGACGAAGAAGAGCACCGAGCCCACCGCGACGTAAGCCAGCGACCCCAGCCAGACCGTCCACGACTGCTGCGCCAGCAGCACGAGGCACGCCAGGATCCCGAGAACGGGGATGAACCGCGGCACCGAGAAGTGACGGTGGTCGACCTTGTCCTTCTTCAGTGCCAGCACGCTGACATTGGCTGAGAGGAACACCAGCAGAAGCAGCAGCACCGTCGTCTCGGCCAGGGTGGAGACGTCTCCCACCAGGGTGAGGGCCATGGTGATGCCGGCGACCACGAGGATCGACACCCACGGCGTGCGGCGGTTGGGCAGCACGCGGGCGAACGCGTGCGGCAGCAGGCCCGCCTCGGCCAGGCCGTAGGTGACGCGACTGGCCATCACCATGAAGAGGAGGGCGCCGTTGGCGATCGCCACCAACGCGATGAGTCCGAACAGCCACGCGGGGATGCCGACACCGCTGGCGGCGACGACGTCGAGGAGGGGGCCGGTGGACGTGGCCAGCTCCTCGGGCGGCAGCACGATCACCGCGCCGATCGCGATGAGCAGGTAGACCACGGCGGCGGTGATGATGGCGCCGAACAGTGCCCGCGGGTAGGCCCTCGACGGATTCTTGACCTCTTCGGCCATGTTCGCCGCAGCCTCGAAGCCGAGGAACGAGAAGAAAGCGATGATGGATGCCGCGAACGCACCCTGCACCGGGGGGACGTCGGGGGCGAACTCGAAGATGCGTGCCGGGTCCCCGTCGCCGTTACCGAAGACGATGGCGCAGACGACGATCACGATGACCAGGCCGCTCACCTCGATCACCGAGGCGACCAGGTTCGCACCGAGGGACTCCCGCACCCCCCTGAGGTTGATGAGGGTGAGCACCGCGATGAACACGATCGCCGCGGGGACCTGCGGCACGTCGATGAGAGCACTGAGGTAGTCGCCGGCGAAGGCGTTCGCCAGGGCGGCCGCGGTCGTGATTCCCGATGCCATCATCAGGAACCCGACGAGGAACGACACATAGGGTTTGCCGAACGCGCGGTCGATGTACCGGGCTGCGCCGCCCGCATGCGGGTACTTCGTGATCAGCTCCGCATACGTGCCCGCGGTGAGCAGGGCGACGACGAGCGCGAGCAGCAGCGGCAGCCAGATGACGCCACCCACGTCCGCGGCCATCGAGCCGACGAGCGTGTAGATGCCGGCACCGAGCGTGTCGCCGACGATGAACGCGAAGAGCAGGGGCGTGCCCACCGCTCGTTTCAACCCGATCGGCGCCGTGGGCGTGATCGCTGCGATTTCTCTGCTCATCGCACCACTTCACTGCCGGAACGCAAACTGCGCAAATCCCTATTGCAGACGCCGCATGTGTCTTATCCTGTCGGCCGCCTGGGTCGAGTTGCGCTGCCCGGCGGCGAGGGCGGGCTTCATGGGAGGCTGGGACGATGAGCGGACCCCGCGACCCCCGCACCTACGACCTCGATGCGCTGCGCGAAGACCTGCTGCAGCACGACGACGGCCAGGTGAACGACAGCATCCCCGAGCTCGCCGAGGCGGATCCGGACCTCTGCGCCATCGCGCTCGCGCTCGCCGACGGCACGGTCCGTGCGAGCACGCAGGCCGACGTGCCCTTCAGTGTGCAGTCCGCCGTCAAACCGTTCCTCTTCGCGCTCGCCCTCTGCGACACCGGCGGCGACGCGCTCGACCGCATCGGCATCGAGCCGACGGGAGAGGCCTTCGACGCGATCAAGCTCGAAAGCGGAACCGGCCGCCCGCCGAACCCGATGGTCAACGCGGGCGCCCTGCTGACGGCGTCGCTGGTCGACGGCGACACCGCTGCCGACCGCGACGAGCGCATTCTCCGCGGGCTGTCGGCGTTCGCGGGCAAGCCGCTCGAGGTCGACGAGGACGTCGCCCACAACGAGCACCTGCTCGGTGATCGCAACCACGCGCTGGCGCACCTCATGCGCGCCGAGGGCACGCTGCAGGCCAGCGCCGACGACGCCGTGGCGGTGTACGCCCGCGCCTGCGCCGTGCTGGTGGATGCCCGCACCCTCGCGGTGATGGGCGCAACCCTCGCCTGCGGGGGAGTGAACCCCCTCACCGGCGAACGTGTGGTCCCGCGCGAGGTCGCGCGCGACGTCGTGTCGGTGATGGCGACATGCGGCGTCTACGACGGCTCGGGGCGCTGGATGCGTCGGGTCGGCGTTCCGGCCAAGTCCAGCGTGTCCGGGGCCATCGTGCTGTCGGCACCGGGGGTGCTCGGCGCCGCAGTGATCAGCCCACCCCTGGACGAGCAGGGCACCAGCGTGCGCGGCGCCCTGGCTGCCGAACGCATGAGTGCCGACCTCGACCTGCACGTGTTCGGGCGTGCCTCGCATCACTGAGCGCCGAGCTGCTTCGCCGCCTCAGCCGGCAAGGCCTCCGAGCAGCAGCGAGACGACCATTGCCACGATGACGGAGTTGAACGTGAAGGCGAACAGCACGTTCGTGCGCACCACCGCCCAGGCTTCCCGCGTGCGGATCGCCGCGGACACCGTCGCCGCCATGGTCGACAGCAGGATGGTCAGGTTGAGATAGTCGCCGAACCGTGGTGGGCCGGGCACCTCGAATCCGATGTGCTCGCCGTCGTCGGCGCCGGCCTGCAGGCGAAGGTACTGCAGCGCGAACGAGTACACCATCAGGGCCCAGGAGCATGCCACGCACAGCAGGCCCAGGGTGACGTAGAGCACCTCGCCGCGGTAGGCCGGCGTCTGGGCGACGAGCACCGTCACCACCACGGCGCCCAGCGCGGCGGTGAGCGTCCAGCTGGACGCGCCCCCGTAGCCGATCAGCGACCACCACCAGCGTCGCTGCAGCTCGCGCTCGCGGCGTGCGCGCGCGGCGACGCCGTCACCGCTGTAGGCGGCGTGCGTCCAGACGAGGTAGATCGCCCCGAAGGACGGCCATGCGAACAGGTAGATCTCGACCCCGACGGTCAGCGGATCGATGCGGCCCAGGTCGCCCTTGACCGCTGCCACCCCGAGGGCGAGGGCGACGCCCACGATCGCGGAGAGCAGTGAGCTCCAGTTCGCTCTGGCGGTGTCACTGACGTATCGGGCTGCCTGCACGCGACGAGTCTAGAAGCCGTCCGGTCACTCCCGTGTCACCTCACCGTCGGCCTCTTCCACCGGTGCGTCGGGCGCATCGCGCGCGGGTCCCACGCCGACCGGCACGCCGGCCTCGGGGTGGTTGACGTCGAACGCCGGGCGCTCGCTGCGGATGCGCGGGATCGAGGTGAAGTTGTGCCGCGGCGGCGGGCAGCTGGTGGCCCACTCCAGCGAACCCCCGTAACCCCACGGGTCGTTGACCGTCACCTTCGGCGCCTTGCGCGCGGTGATCCACACGTTGAACAGGAACGGGATCATCGAAGCGCCGAGGAGCATGGCACCCACCGTGGAGATCTGGTTCTCCCAGGTCCATTCATCGGAGGCGGAGTACTCCGCGTACCGTCGCGGCATGCCGTCGACGCCGAGCCAGTGCTGCACGAGGAAGGTGAGGTGGAAGCCGATGAAGAGCATCCAGAAGTGCACGTAGCCGAGGCGCTCGTTGAGCATGCGGCCGGTCCACTTCGGCCACCAGAAGTAGAACCCGGCGAACATCGCGAACACGACCGTGCCGAACACCACGTAGTGGAAGTGCGCGACCACGAAGTACGAGTCAGAGAGGTGGAAGTCCAGCGGCGGCGACGCCAGGATCACACCGGTCAGACCACCGAAGACGAACGACACCAGGAACCCCAGAGCGAACACCATCGGCGTCTCGAACGTCAATGACCCTCGCCACATGGTGCCGATCCAGTTGAAGATCTTCACCCCTGTCGGCACCGCGATCAGCATCGTCATCAACGCGAAGAACGGCAGCAGCACCGCACCGGTGACGTACATGTGGTGCGCCCACACCGCCACCGACAGCGCGGCGATCGCGATCGTGGCGTACACCAGGGTCTTGTACCCGAAGATCGGCTTGCGGCTGAACACCGGGAAGATCTCCGACACGATGCCGAAGAACGGCAACGCGATGATGTACACCTCGGGGTGACCGAAGAACCAGAACAAGTGCTGCCACAGCAGCACCCCACCGTTCTGCGGATCGAAGATGTGCGACCCGAGCACACGGTCCGACGCCGCCGCGAACAGGGCTGCCGCCAGCACCGGGAACGCGAGAAGGATCAGGATGCTCGTGATGAGCGTGTTCCAGGTGAAGATCGGCATGCGCCACATCGTCATACCCGGGGCGCGCATCGTGATCACGGTCGTCACGAAGTTCACCGCTCCCAGGATGGTGCCGAAGCCGCTCATGCCCAGGCCCAGCATCCACAGGTTGCCGCCCACGCCGGGCGTGAAGGTGTCGCTCGCCAGGGGCTGATACGCCGTCCAGCCGAACGATGCCGCACCCTGCGGGGTGAGAAAGCCCGACAGTGCGATCAGCGAGCCGAAGAGGAAGAGCCAGAACGAGAAGGCGTTCAGCCGGGGAAAGGCGACGTCGGGAGCGCCGATCTGCAACGGCATGATCGCGTTGGCGAAGCCGGCGAACAGGGGCGTCGCGAACATCAGCAGCATGATGGTGCCGTGCATCGTGAACAGCTGGTTGTACTGTTCCCGGGTCGGCACGATCTGCATGCCGGGCTCGAACAGCTCCGCGCGGATGATCAGTGCCATCACCCCGCCCAGCAGGAAGAACAGCACCGACGCGATCAGGTACATGTACCCGATGGTCTTGTGGTCGGTGGAGGTGATCCACCGCACCAGCAGGTTTCCCTTCTGCTCGACGCGGGTGCGCACGAGCAGGGCGGCCTGCCGGGGTGGGAGCGTGTCCTGGCGGCGGACGGTCTGGGACACGACGTCTCCTTCCCGCGCTGGCAGGCGGGCCAGTGCTGCGGGAACCGTAAGACCGAGCCCAGCGACGCCGTAACGGGATTGCGCGCATCCGGACCGTGACGTATAACCCATCCACATCCGGACAGCGAAAGGGCGGGGCCCGCAACGCGACCCCCGCCCTCTCACCTGTCGGCTCAGCTGCCGGAGACGTTCTCCCGGCTGTGCTGCGCCTGGTCCTTGACGTCCGATGCCGCTGACTGCGTCTCGGCCTTGACGGTCTCGACCGACTCGCTCGCGGCATCCTTCACCGCGGTGGCCGCCTCCTGAGCGGGCTCCTTGAGGTGCTCGCCCATCTCCTTCGCGACGTTGCCCGCCTCGTCCATGAGCGGCTGGGCGGCATCCTTCACATCGGAGGCCATCTGCTTCTCGCGAGATGACGCCGGGACGAGCGACGCAGCGAGCAGGCCGGCCCCGAACGCGATGAGGCCGACGGCGAGGGGGTTGCCCTCCGCCTTGGCCACGAAGCGGTCCTTGGCGTCGCCGACCTGGCCGAGTGCCGACGAGCCGGCGCCCGACACCGCGGAGCCCGCATCGTCGGCTGCTCCCATGATGCGCTCGCGCACCGATCCGACGGCGCTGCGCACCTTGTCCTTCTGGCGGTCGACGATCTTCGACGGCGTCACCTTGTCGGCCAGCGCGTCGACGTCGCCGCCGAGCTCCTCACGGGTCCGCTCGATGTCGGCGCGGATCTGATCCGGGGAATCACTCATCGGTTCTCCTCATTCCTCTTCAGCGTTTCGGGGATCTCCTTGAGGGTCTCCACGGTCTGGGGAGCGCCCTCGACTTCCTTCATCTTGTTGCGGCCGACCACGAAGAGGATCGCCGCGATGACGCCCCACAGCACGGCCACGACGACGCCGGACCAGCCGCCGCCCACCAGCGTTCCCAACGCCCACCAGAGAGCGAACGAGAGGAAGAACACCGCCATCAGTGCCGCGTAGCCGGCGCCGCCCAGCAGGCCCGCTCCCTTGGCGGAGCGGGTGGCGGACTCCTTGAGCTCCGCCTTGGCCAGGGCGACCTCCTGACGCATCAGCGTCGAGATGTCGCGGGTGACCTCCCCGAGCAGGTCGCCGAGGGACGTGGTCGCCGCTTTCTGCTCAGATGGTGTCGCGTCGGACATCCTGCCCACCTTCCCCGGCCAGCCCGGGCGCGTGCGTCGCCGTGGACTGCTCGTACAGCGGCGTGTCCACCGGTGCGGCGACGGGGGCCGGAGGCACGGGCGTGGTTGTGTTCACGACCACGGGCGCGGGCGTTGCGGGGACCGCGGGCATCGAAGCCTGCGCGGCCTTGTCGTCCGAGGCGTTCGCGGCGAGGGCGCGCGTGAGGCGGCCGACCACCACTCCGGCGATCGCTGCGCCGGCGATGAACATGCCGGGCTTGCGTCGCGCGTAGCTCTTCACCTCGTTGAGGACCGAGCCCGGGTCGCGGTCACCGAGCCACGATGCGGCGCCCGAGATGCGGGTGGCTGCCTGGCGCACCAGGTCGGCTGCGACGCCCTGCTGGTCTCCGTTGGCCGACATCGACTCAAGTTCAGAGCCGACGGACCGCAGCCCCGACGCGAGGCGCTGCTGCTGAGCGCTCGCCTGCTCCTTCAGTTCGCGCTGGGTCTGCGCGTACAGCTGCTTGGCCTGCGTTCCGGCCTCACCCAGGACGCTGGATGCTTCACCCTTGACCGTGCTCGCGACGTCCGTCGCCTTCGAGACAGTCGTGTCCTTCAGGTCGCTCGCCTCCGCCTTCGCGGTGTCGACCTTGCCTGATGCGCCGCTGTCGGCGGCACTCGTCGTGGCCGGGATACCCGACCCATAACTCTGTGACATGGTTGCCCCTTTCAGGCCGGGAGTTCTCCGGCACCCCCCTTTCCTACGCGGCCTCGCCGACCCGGCTAAGGGCCTTGCGGGATCCGGCGATTAGTGCAATCGCACGGGCGGGCGCGCCTGTCAACCTCGGGGTCCACGGACGAGACGCTCAGCGGCGATGGGCAAAAATGGAGTCATGTCGTCCAACCCCTTCGAATCCCGCCCCTGGCTCGCCGCCTACGCTCCGGGCGTCCCCGCTGACATCGATGAACCGACGCAGACGCTCACGCGCATGATCGAGGCCAGCGTGAAGACCCACGCGCGGCGCCCGGCCCTGGAGTTCTTCGGTGCGGTGACGACGTACGGGCAGTTGGGGGAGCAGATCCAGCGGGCCGCCGAGGGGCTGCGGCGGCTGGGTGTGAAGAAGGGCGACAGGGTGGCGCTGGTGCTGCCCAACTGCCCGCAGCACGTCGTGGCGTTCTACGCCGCGCTGCGCCTGGGGGCGATCGTGGTCGAGCACAATCCGCTCTACACCGCTCGCGAGCTGCGGCATCAGTTCGAGGACCACGGCGCCTCCGTCGCCATCGTCTGGGACAAGGTCGTCGACACCGTCGCGGAGTTCCCGAGCGATGTGCGCCCGGGACGCATCGTGAGCGTCGACATGACCACCGCGCTGCCCCTGGCCAAGCGGCTGGCGCTGGCGCTGCCGATCCCCAAGGCGCGCGCGTCGCGCGCCCAGATGACGACCACGCCGAAGCTGCGCAACCCCTACCGCTGGGATCAGCTGCTGGACCACCGACGCGTCTCGTCGCGCGTCCCGGGCCCGGAGATCGATGACATCGCGGTGCTGCAATACACCAGCGGCACCACGGGCACCCCGAAGGGCGCGATTCTCACCCACGCCAACCTGCGCGCGAACGCCATGCAGGGGCGCGCCTGGGTACCGGGCCTCGTGGACGGCGAGGAGACGTTCTACGGGGTGCTGCCGCTGTTCCACGCATACGGCATGACCCTGTGCCTCACCTTCGCCATGAGCATCGGGGCGAAGGTGGTGCTCTTCCCGAAGGTCGACGTCGGGCTCATGACGGATGCCGCGCGCAAGAGCCCGCCGACCTTCCTTCCGGCTGTGCCGCCGATCTACGACCAGCTGTCGCGCGCCGCAGAGCGCGGCAAGATCGACCTGTCCACGGTGCGCTTCTCGATCTCGGGGGCGATGAGCCTGCCGGTGACGACGGTCAGCCGCTGGGAAGAGGTCACCGGCGGCCTTCTCGTCGAGGGGTACGGAATGACGGAATCGTCTCCCGTCGCCCTGGGCAACCCCATGGGCCACAGCAGGCGACCGGGCACCGTGGGGGTGCCGTTCCCCAGCACCGAGATGCGGGTCGTCGACCCGGACGACCCATCAACGGACCGGCCGCTGGGGGAGTCCGGTGAGCTGCTCGTGCGCGGTCCTCAGGTGTTCCAGGGGTACTGGGCACGTCCGGACGAGACTGCCGCTGCCTTGATCGATGGCGGCTGGCTGCGCACCGGCGACATCGCGTCGGTATCGGCCGACGGCTTCGTGACGATCGTGGACCGGCTCAAAGAGCTCATCATCACCGGCGGCTTCAACGTGTCGCCCACCGAAGTCGAGGACACACTGCAGTCGCATCCGGACGTCGAGAGTGCTGCCGTGGTCGCCATGCCGCGCCCCCGCGGCGGCGAAGACGTCGCCGCGGCCGTGGTGCTGCGCGCCGATGCGAGCCTCGATGTGGAGGGCCTGCGCGACTACTGCCGCACCCGGTTGGCCGCGTACAAGGTGCCCAAGCGCATCGTGCAGATGGACGACCTGCCGCGGTCGCTCATCGGCAAGGTGCTGCGTCGCGAAGTCCGGGAGCAGATGCTCGCCGGGTGAGGCGCCTGGTCGCGGCCGTCTGTGCAGCGGGGAAGGTTTATGGCCCCGGCGGGATGCCCTCCCGCCGGGGCCTGCAGTTGAGGCCGGGAGGCGCTGATGACCCGAACATCAACGCCTCAACCGGGGTCTCTCAAACTGACAAGATCGACGCTACGCGGGCATGTCGTGCTCCGCCCTGCCTTGACGCGTGCTCCGGTGTCTGGTAGCCCACGGGCAGGGTCTGCGCCGGCATCCGGCGGTATACTGAAGATACCCCGCGGGGGTATAACGCGATGCGACGAGGAGCGATCATGACGACGAGCGAGTACCAGGTGGCCGGGATGACGTGCGGCCACTGCGAGGCAGCGGTGCGCGGCGAGGTCGCGAAGATCGCCGGCGTCGACGACGTGCAGGTCAGCGCACAGACGGGCCGGCTCGTGATCTCCGCAGCAGTACCCGTCGCCGACGCCGACGTGCTCGCCGCCGTCGACGAGGCCGGGTACGCCGCTTCCCGCGCGTGAGGGGGAGGGCGACACGCGATGACAACCCTGGGCGCTGACCAGACCCGCTTCGAGCTCGAGATCGGGGGCATGACCTGCGCGTCGTGCGCGGCCCGCATCGAGAAGAAGCTCAACCGTCTGGAAGGCGTCTCGGCCACCGTCAACTACGCCACCGAGAAGGCGCAGGTCACGGGGCCTGCAGGCCTTGCGGCGGCCACGGTGATCGCCGAAGTGGAGCGCACCGGCTACACCGCGGCGCTGCCGGCACCGCCACGGGAGGCCGAGCGCGAAGCGCGAGACGTCGATCCGGAGCTCGAGAGCGTGCGGCACCGTCTGCTGGTGTCGACAGCCCTCGCGCTGCCGGTGATCCTCATGTCGATGATCCCGGCGCTGCAGTTCCCCAACTGGCAGTGGCTGTCGCTGGTGCTCGCCGCCCCCGTGGTGGTGTGGGGGGCATGGCCCTTCCACCGCGCCGCATGGATCAACCTGCGTCACGGCGCAGCGACCATGGACACGCTGATCAGCCTGGGCACCTCTGCCGCGCTGGCGTGGTCGCTGTACGCGCTGTTCTTCGGAACAGCGGGCATGCCCGGCATGACGCATCCGTTCTCGTTCACGATCGGCTCCGCGGACGCCTCGGGCGACATCTACCTCGAGGTGGCAGCGGGGGTGACCATGTTCGTGCTCGCCGGTCGCTACGTCGAGAAGCGGGCCAAGCGCCAGGCCGGGGCGGCGCTGCGCGCCCTGCTGGAGCTCGGGGCGAAGGACGTCACCGTGCTGCGCGACGGCGTCGAGGGGCGCATCCCCATCGGCGAGCTGCGGGCCGGTGACGAGTTCGTCGTGCGCCCGGGGGAGAAGATCGCCACCGACGGCGTCGTCACGGCCGGATCGTCGGCCGTGGACGAGTCGATGCTCACGGGCGAGTCGCTGCCGGTGGAAGTCGGCGCGGGCGATGCCGTCACCGGGGCGACCGTCAACGCCGGCGGCCGCCTGATCGTCCGCGCCACGCGCGTGGGCGCGGACACCCGGTTGGCGCAGATGGGGCGTCTGGTCGAGCAGGCCCAGTCCGGCAAGGCCGACGTGCAGCGTCTGGCCGACCGCATCTCGGGCGTCTTCGTTCCCATCGTCATCGTCATCGCGCTCGCCGCGCTGGCGGGGTGGCTCATCGCCGGGTTCCCCGCGAGCTCCGCCTTCACCGCCGCCGTGGCGGTGCTGATCATCGCCTGCCCCTGCGCCCTGGGACTTGCGACCCCCACGGCGCTGCTGGTGGGCACCGGCCGGGGTGCGCAGCTCGGCATCCTCATCAAGGGTCCCGAGGTGCTCGAGTCCACGCGCCGCGTCGACACGATCGTGCTGGACAAGACCGGCACCGTCACGACCGGGCGGATGAGCGTCGTCGACGTCGTGGCGGCCGAGGGTGAGGATGCCGACGAGGTACTGCGTCTGGCCGGCGCCGTGGAGCACGCCAGCGAGCACCCGATCGCCCAGGCGATCGCAGCCGCCGCGGCGCGGGTGGGCGGTCTCGGTGCCGTCGAGGACTTCCGCAGCTCCGCCGGGGCGGGCGTGGCGGGCGTCGTCGACGGGCATGCCGTGGTCGTGGGCCGCAGCGGGCTGCTCGACGAGTGGGCGCTGCGCCCGGGCGATGACCTCCAGGCCGCTGCGGCAGCGGCCTTCTCGCGGGGCCAGACCGCGGTGTTCGTCGCGTGGGATGGGCGCGTGCGGGGGGTCGTGGTGATCGCCGACCGTCCCAAGCCCACGAGCGCCGCCGCCGTCGCACAGCTGCGCCGGCTGGGGCTGACCCCCGTGCTGCTCACCGGAGACAACACCGCCGTCGCGCGGCATATCGCCACCGACGTCGGGATCGACGAGGTCATCGGCGACGTGCTGCCGGCGGACAAGGTGGCCACGGTCGCGCGGCTGCAGGCCGAGGGCAAGGTCGTCGCGATGGTGGGCGACGGGGTCAACGACGCCGCCGCGCTGGCGCAGGCCGACCTCGGCATGGCCATGGGGACGGGCACGGATGCCGCGATGGAGGCGGCCGACATCACGCTCGTCCGTGGTGACCTCGTCGCGGCGGCCGACGCCGTGCGCCTGTCGCGCCGCACGCTGGCCGTCATCAAGTCGAACCTGTTCTGGGCCTTCGCCTACAACGTCGCCGCCATCCCGCTGGCCGCGTTCGGACTGCTCAATCCCATGCTCGCGGGCGCCGCGATGGCGCTGTCGAGCGTTTTCGTGGTGGGGAACAGCCTGCGCCTGCGCCGCTTCCGCCCGCTCTCGCCCGTACCCGCCGATCCGAAGTGAGGAACCCGTCATGACCGCCATCGGACACGACACCCACGTGCACGGATACATCACCGACAAGGAGAGGTACCTCAAGCGGCTGAAGCGCATCGAGGGACAGGCCCGCGGGGTGCACAAGATGATCGATGACGAGAAGTACTGCATCGACATCCTGACGCAGATCAGCGCGCTGACCAGTGCCCTCAACTCCGTCGCCGTCGGACTGCTCGATGACCACCTGAAGCACTGCGTCGTCGACGCGGCGCGACTGGGTGGAGACGAAGCCGATGCCAAGGTCGCGGAGGCGACGGCCGCCATCGCCCGTCTCGTGCGCTCCTGACCCGGCTGCCTCAGCGCTGCGGCAGCACGCCCACCCCGTCGCGCCGGTCGAACACCAGGTGCGTCTCGGTGGAGCGGACGCTCGGGTGCACCGTGATGTGCTCGAGGACGAGGTCCCGCAGCGCGTGAGCGTCGGCGGCGGCCACGTGCAGCACGAAGTCGTCCTCGCCCGCGACGTGGAACACCTCGATGACGCCCGGGATGTCCGTGAGGGCCTGAAAGAGCTCGGTGACGCCGGTCTTGGTGTGGCTGCCCAAGCGCACGTTGACGATGGCCCGCAGCGGAAAGCCCAGCGCGGCGGTGTCGACCCTGGCGCGGGTGTCCACGATGAGCCCGCGCTGCCGCAGCGTGCGCACGCGGTGGGCGCACGTCGACTCCGCCAGGTGCAGCCGGTGGGCGAGTGCCTTGTTCGTGACATCCGCCCGCGTGCTCAGTTCGGCGAGGATCGCCCGGTCGAGCTCGTCGATCTCGTCGTCGGGTTGTGATCTGACCAACGGTGCCTCCTGTCTGCCCTGTGATGCTGCACGGAACGCGGTAATCCCGTCACTGTGCCGCGCAATCTGCGGCGCAGCCACGCGTGGGCGGTGATTCCCGCATCATATGGGCATGGACTTCTCGCACCGGCATCCCGACACCGCCGCCGTCCACGCCGGACGCGCCGACCTGGGCGCGCTGGGGGTGCACGCCCTGCCGCTGGACCTGTCGACAACGAATCCGCTGCCCGACGTCGAGCGGGGCGGCGACTCCTACGAGACCCTCGCCACCGGGGGCCGGCCCACCGCGGAGGACAGCTTCGTCTACGCCCGGCTGTGGAATCCCACCGTCGCGCGCTTCGAGGACGCGCTCGCCGAGCTCGAGGGCGCCGAGGCGGCGGTCGCCTTCTCGACCGGCATGGCCGCCGTGACGGCCGCGATCCTCGCGCACACCCAGGCGGCGGGTCGCCCGCATGTGGTCGCGGTGCGGCCGCTTTACGGGGGCACCGATCACCTGCTGGCGAGCGGTCTGCTGGGCGCCGAGGTCACCTTCTGCGACGAGGCGGACGTGGCCGGGGCCCTGCGCCCCGACACCGGGCTCGTCATCGTGGAGACCCCCGCCAACCCCACGCTCGACCTCGTCGACATCGCCGCCGTGGTCGCGGCCGCCGCGGGCGTGCCGGTGCTGGTCGACAACACCTTCGCCACTCCGGTGCTGCAGCAGCCGCTCGCGCTGGGCGCCGCGATGAGCCTGCACAGCGGCACGAAGTACCTGGGTGGGCACGGCGACACCATGGCGGGGGTCATCGCCTGCTCCGAGCAATCCGCGCAGGCGCTGCGCCGGGTGCGGGCGATCACTGGCGCGCTCCTGCACCCCTTGGGCGCGTACCTGCTGCACCGAGGGCTCGCGACGCTGCCGCTGCGCGTGCGCGCCCAGCAGGAGAGCGCCGCGCGCATCGCGGCGTGGCTCGAGGCGCACCCCGCCGTCGCGCGGGTGCACTACCCCGGGCTGGACGGCGACCCGCGCGGCCTGATGGCACGTCAGCTGCGGGGCGGCGGCGCGATGGTGGCCTTCGAGATGCGCGGCGGGTACCCCGCTGCCGCCGCGGCCGCCGGCGCCGTGGAGCTGTTCACCCACGCCGTGTCGCTCGGCGGCGTGGACTCCCTCATCCAGCATCCGGCGGCCCTCACGCACCGACCCGTGGCAGCCGAGGCCCGCCCCTCCGCTGCGGTGCTGCGGCTGTCGATCGGGCTCGAGCACGTCGACGACCTCGTGGCCGACCTCGACCGTGCGCTGCGCGTCGCCGACGGTGCCGGTACGCCGACGGAGGCTACGGTCGCGCTGCAGGTCTGAGACGCACCCGGACGCAGAATGCCCCGGACCGGGTCCGGGGCATTCTGCTGCGGGTGGGTCTGGCGACTCAGTCCTGCGAGTACCGCATCACGATGCGGCCTTCGATCTTGCCCTCTTCCATGCGGTGGAAGATGTCGTTGATGTCGTCGAGCTTCTCGACGGTCACGGTGGGGTGGATCTCTCCGCGGGCGAAGAAGTCCAGCGCCTCGACCATGTCCTGGCGGGTGCCGACGATCGAGCCGCGGATCGTGATGGCCCGCAGCACGGTGTCGAAGATGTCGGCCGGGAACTGCCCCGGGGGGAGGCCGACGAACACCACGGTGCCGCCGCGGCGCGCCATGCCGGTGCCCTGGGCGAAGGCCTGCGGGTGCACGGCGGTGACGAGCACGCCGTGCGCGCCGCCGGTGCGCTCCTGGATCTCGGCGATCGGGTCCGTCTTGGCGGCGTTGACCGTGACCTCCGCTCCGTGGCGGCGGGCCAGGAACAGCTTGTCGTCGTCGATGTCGACGGCGGCGACGCGCATGCCCATCGCGCGGGCGTACTGCACGGCGATGTGGCCGAGGCCGCCGATGCCGGAGATGACGACCCACTCGCCTGGCTTGACCTCGGTCATCTTCAGGCCCTTGTAGACCGTGACGCCGGCGCACAGGATCGGGGCGACCTCATCGGTGTCGACGCCTTCCGGGATGCGGGCGGCGAAGCGCTCGTCCACCAGCATGTACTCGCCGAAGCTGCCGTCGACGGAGTAGCCACCGTTCTGCTGCGCGGGGCAGAGGGTCTCCCAGCCGGTGCGGCAGAACTCGCACACGCCGCAGGCGCTCCACAGCCACGCGTTGCCCACCTTGTCGCCGACGGCGAGCGTGGTGACGCCCTCGCCGAGCGCGACGACCTCGCCGTAGCCCTCGTGACCGGGGATGAGGTCGGACTTCGGCGGAACCGGCCAGTCACCGCGCGCGGCGTGCAGATCGGTGTGGCAGACGCCGCTGGTGATGACGCGCACCAGGGCCTGACCCGGACCGGGGGTGGGGATCGGCACTTCGGTGACGCTCAGCGGCTGGTCGGGTGCGGTGACGACGGCGGCGCGCATGAGGCCGTCCGGAACAATGCCGCGGTCGACGTTCTCGGCCGCGTTCGTCATCGTGGTCATGACAATCACTTCCTTCGGACGGACGGGCGCCGTCCCTTCGGTGCTCGATTGTAGCGCTGTGGTCAGACCACAGCAAGATGCGGAGACACGAGAAGGCGGTGACCCCCGCAGAGGTCACCGCCTTCTCGTGCGGGCGCGGCTCAGACCGTCTGGCCGGAGTGCGCTCCCTCGGCGATCTCCTCGACCACCTTGGCGTTGAAGGCGGGCAGGTCGTCGGGGGTGCGGCTGGAGACCAGACCGGCATCCACCACGACCTCCTCGTCGACCCACGACGCGCCGGCGTTGCGCAGGTCTGTCTTCAGGCTGGGATAGCTGGTGATCGTGCGTCCGCCGAGCACATCCGCGTCGGCGAGGATCCACGCGCCGTGGCAGATCACGCCGACCGGCTTGTGCTGGGCGAAGAAGTCGCGCGCGAAGGCGACCGCCGCCTCGTCCATGCGGAGGTTGTCCGCGTTGACGACCCCGCCGGGAAGGACGAGGGCGTCGAAGTCCGCGGCCTGCGCCTCTGACACCGACAGGTCGACTGCCTGCTCGTGCCCGTTCTTGCCCGACACGGCGCCGTCTGCGGGCGAGACGAGCACCGGCGAGGCGCCGGCATCGGTGACCGCCTGCCAGGGCGAGGTGAGCTCGCTGTCTTCGAAACCGTCGGTCAGCAGGAACGCCACGCGCTTGCCGGTGATGTCCTCGGTCATGTCGTCGTCCTTTCGTCTGAGCGCCGGGACCGTCCCGGCATGCGCTCCACGCTAGGGACCGCACGCGGCGGACGACGCGGGCTTGCGCATGCGGCGCAGGTGACCTACGGCGGGGCTAGTGTGGAGCACATGGCCACCCCCACGAACGCACCCCTGACCCAGCCCCTCGCGCCCGTCGCCGAGGAGAAGAACCTGCTGCCCCTCGCCGAGGAGGGCTCCTCGTGCTGCGGCGGCAGCTCCTGCTGCGGCAGCTGACTGCCGCCCTTCAGCGGGTCTCGCCCCAGTCCTCGGTTCCGGGGGCATCGGTCGGCTTCGGTTCCAGCTCGCCCTCGTGACCCTTCGTGGGTGATGGGCTGATCAGCTCCTCTTCCGGGATCTTCTTCAGGGCATCGATCTCTTCGCGCAGCTCATCCAGTTGCGCCCGGTCGGCGTCGTCGGGAGTGGGATTCATGCCGACACCCTACCCGCGGCCGGTCGTAGGCTGAACGGGTGAGTATGGGCATGGGCGGCGGCGGACCCCGCGGCGGATTCCGCGGCGTCGACGAGTCCGCGCAGCGCCGTATCAACGCTCAGGCGCCTCGCATCCCCGGCCTCGGCCGACGGGTCATGGCGTTGTTCCGTCCCTACCGTGCCCGGATCGCGGTCACCGGGCTGCTCGTGATCGTCGGCTCGGGACTCGCGGTCGTGCCGCCGCTGCTCGTGCAGCGGGTCTTCGACGACGCCCTTTTCCCCACCGACGGCACGGGACCCGACCTCTCGCTGCTGCTGCGGCTGGTCGCCATCATGATCGGGCTGTTCCTGGCGTCCGCCGGGGTGAACGTGCTGCAGACGTGGCTCACCGCGACGGTCGGCAACCGGGTGACCGGCGACCTGCGGGTACGGCTGTTCGACCATCTGCAGGCGATGGAGCTCGCCTTCTTCACCCGCACCAAGACGGGTGTCATCCAGTCGCGCCTGCAGAACGACGTCGGCGGTGTCTCGGGGGTGCTCACCAACACCGTCACCAGCATTCTCGGCAACGCGGTGACGGTCGTGGCCTCCCTCGTGGCGATGATCATCATCGACTGGCGCCTGACGATCATCGCCGTCGTGCTCATGCCCGCGCTCGTGCTCGTGCAGCGCAAGGTCGGTCAGGTGCGGGCGCGCATCGCGGGGGAGACGCAGGAGTCGCTGTCGGAGCTGACGGCGATCACGCAGGAGACCCTGAGCGTCTCCGGCATCCTGTTGTCGAAGTCGTTCAACCGGCAGCGCACCGAGTCCGCCCGGTACCGCGCCGAGAACCGCAACCAGGTCGTGCTGCAGGTGCGCCGGGCCATGAGCGGCCAGGGGTTCTTCGCCGTCGTGCAGGTGCTCATGGCGAGCGTTCCCGCCGTGATCTACCTCGTCGCGGGCTACCTCATCGTCGGCGGAAGCGCCGACATCACCGCCGGCACCGTCGTCGCCTTCACCACGGTGCAGGCGCGGCTGCTGCAGCCGCTCACGGGGCTCATGCGGGTGGCCCTGGATCTGCAGACCTCCGCTGCGCTGTTCGCCCGCATCTTCGAGTACCTCGACCTCACGCCCGCGATCAGCGACGCCCCCGACGCCATCGACGTCGCCGACGGGCCGGGCCCGCTCGGGCGGGTGGAGTTCCGCGACGTGGTCTTCCGCTATCCGGATGCCACGGGCGAAAGCCGTCCGACGCTCGACGGCGTCTCGTTCGTCGCGGAACCCGGGCAGCACGTCGCGTTCGTCGGCCCCTCGGGGGCGGGCAAGACCACGGTGCTGTATCTGGCGCCGCGGCTGTACGAGGCCTCGGGCGGCGGCGTGCTGTTCGCCGGGACGGACGTGCGAAGGCTCCGCCACGAGTCGCTGATCGACCAGGTCGGCATCGTGTCGCAGGAGACCTACCTCTTCCACGCGACCATCCGCGAGAACCTGCGCTACGCCAAGCCCGACGCCACCGACGAGGAACTGGCCGCCGCCTGCGCCGCAGCGAACATCGACCACATCATCGCGGGCTTCCCCGGCGGCTACGACACGGTCGTGGGCGAGCGCGGCTACCGGCTCTCGGGCGGTGAGAAGCAGCGCATCGCCATCGCCCGCGTGCTGCTCAAGGATCCGCCCGTGCTGCTGCTGGATGAGGCGACCTCGGCGCTGGACACGGTGTCGGAGCGGGTGGTGCAGGACGCCCTGGATGCCGCCGCCCGCGGCCGCACGACGCTGTCGGTCGCCCACCGGCTCTCGACGGTGATCGGTGCGGACGTCATCCACGTCGTCGAGGCCGGGCGCATCGTCGAATCGGGGACGCACGCCGAGCTGCTGGCAGCCGGCGGGCTGTACGCCCAGCTCGCCGCCGAGCAGGTGGCCGCCTCGCGGGTGCTCGAGACCGAAGAGGCCATCGCCCGCCGCGCGGAGTAGAGGCGCGTCGCGCCCCCGGGCGTCGGATCAGAACAGCAGCGCCGCGGCCACCAGTCGCGCCGTGCGCTCGTCCAAGGGCGCGTGCGCGCCGCCGCGCGCCCGGACGTCGCGGACGAACGCGCCCAGCGCGCGCCGGTAGGCGTCGTCGGGGTGGATGCGGGCGATCTCCACGAGCGGGGGCAGATCCATCGACAGGATGAGCTGCACGCGGGAGCGCACCGCGGCGTCGTGTCCGCTCGCCGCCAGCACCTCGAGCCCCTCGGTCATGGCGGACAGGTAGTCCCGCAGCACCGGCAGCGCGCTCTTGCCCTGGGTGATGGACGATCCGTCCGCGCGCTCGCGCCAGTGCACGACCACGTCGGGCACGGTGTCGAACCGGCGCGCGCGGCTGTACATCTGCTGCGCGACGATCTGGTCCTCGTAGAGGCGCCCGTCGGGGAAGCGCAGTCCCGCGCGTCGCCAGAAGTCGGTGCGGCTGACTTTGGACCAGGCCACGATGTTGCCCGATGCGTCGGGATGCGCCTCGATCGTCGTGCCGCGCCGGCCCGGGTCGGTGGCGGCCGCGACCCAGGGCTGCACGACCCCGGCGGCGTACTCGCCGGTGGCATCCGGACGCAGGCGCACGTACGCGCCGACGGCGAAATCGCTCCCGGTCTCATCGAGCACTCCGACCAGGCGCTCGAGCGCCGTCGGAGTGAGCACGTCGTCGGCGTCGAGGAACCCGAGGTAGGGGGTCTCGACCAGCGCGACGCCGGTGTTGCGGGCCGCGCTGAGGCCCTGGCGCTGGTCGTGGCGCACGAGCCGGAAGCGGGGATCCTCGGCCGCGGCGGCGGCGAAGATGTCGCGGGTGGCGTCGGTGGAGGCGTCGTCGACGAGGATCGCCACCCAGTTCGTCAGGGTCTGTCCGCGCAGGGACTGCAGCGCCTCGGCGGCGTAATCGGCGACGTCGAACCCGGGCACGATGACGGTGATCGCGGCTGTCACGTGCCCGATCGTACCGCCGCGACCGATGAGGCGACGGTCGCAGCGAGCGCCGCAGAGTCGGGGGCGGGGCCGTGCCCGAACGTGAAGCGCACCGCGGTCTGCGCGACGTCGGGGGCGATGCCGAGGGCGAGGAGGACATGCGACGGCTCGTCGCTGCCGGCGGCGCAGGCCGACCCGCTGGAGGTCACGATGCCGCGGCGCTCCAGCTGCAGCAGCACCGCCTCACCGCTCGCGCCGGCGAAGGTGAAGCTCGCGCTGCCCGGCAGGCGGTGGCGCGGGTGGCCGGTGAGCCGGGCGTCGGGCACCGTCGCGAGCACCGCGGCGATGAAGCCGTCCCGCACTGCGGCGACGCGCGCGGCGGCATCCACTCGTTCGGCCTCGGCGATCTCCAGCGCGACGGCGAGACCCACGGCGCCGGCGACGTTCTCGGTGCCGCTGCGGCGGCCCCGCTCCTGCCCGCCGCCGTGAACGAGCGGCTCGAGGGGGATGCGGCCGCGCACGGCGAGCACACCCGTGCCCTGGGGCGCGCCGACCTTGTGCCCTGCGATCGACAGGGCGTCGGCGCCGGTGCCGGCGAGGGGCAGCCAGCCGGCGGGCTGCACGGCGTCCAGGTGCAGCGGCACGCGGTGCGCGGCGCAGACGGCCGCGAGCGCGGCGGCATCCTGCACGGTGCCGACCTCGTTGTTCGCGTAGCCGATCGACACCACGGCGGTGCCGGGACCGATGGCCCGGGCGAGCCGATCGGGGTCGACACGGCCGGTGCCGTCGACGGGGAGCAGGGTGACCTCGGCGCCGTGCAGGCGTCGCAGGTAGTCGCAGGATTCCAGGATCGACTCGTGCTCGATGACGGTGGTGATCACCTGGCGCCGGCGGGGATCGACGCCGCGGGCGCCCAGGGCGATGCCCTTGACGGCAAGGTTGTTGGCTTCGGTGCCGCCGGCGGTGAAGACGATGTCTCCGGAGCGCATGCCGAGCACACGGGCGACGCGGGTGCGCGCGTCGGCGAGAGCGCCGGCGGCCGCCTCGCCGACGGTGTGGTGGCTCGACGGGTTGCCGTACCGACGGGTGAGAAAGGGTTCCATCGCCTCGAGCACCGCGGGGCGAACCGGCGTCGTCGCGGCGTGGTCGAGGTAGAGGAGCGACATGTCAGGCCTCGAGGGCGATGTCGAGTCCGAGGTCCAGGGCCCGAGCGGAGTGGGTGAGGGCTCCCACCGAGATGACGTCCACGCCGGTCTCGGCGATGGCGCGCACCGAGTCGAGGCTGACCCCGCCGGAGGCTTCGACCGTCGCCCGGCCGGCGTTGATCTCGACTCCGGCGCGCAGCATGTCGAGGGTGAAGTTGTCGAGCATGATCGTGTCGACGTCGGCGGCGAGCACCGCCTCGATCTGGTCGATGCTGTCGACCTCGACCTCGACGTGCGTCGTGTGCGGCAGCTGCGCGATCGCGCCCTGCAGGGCGGCGGTGACGGACACGCCCTTCTGCCGCAGCACGGCGAGGTGGTTGTCCTTGACCATGACGGCATCAGACAGCGAGAAGCGGTGGTTGTGGCCGCCGCCGTTGCGCACGGCGTGGCGCTCGAAGGCGCGCAGGCCCGGAGTCGTCTTGCGGGTGTCGGCGATGCGGGCGCCGGTGTGGGCCACTTCGGCGACGTAGAGCGCCGTGAGGGTGGCGATGCCGCTCATGCGCTGGACGAAGTTCAGCCCCACGCGCTCGGCGGTGAGGACGGCTCGGGCGGGACCGGTGACGACGGCCAGCGTGTCGCCGGGGGCGAACAGCTCGCCGTCCTCGACCAGCAAGGTCACGTCGCAGCGCGGGTCGGTGAGGCGGAAGGCCGCCTCGAAGACGTCGCCACCCGAGAAGAGGCCGTTCTCGCGGGCGACGAGCGCGGCGCGGGCGGTCGCGCTGTCGACGATGAGGCTCTCGCTCGTGAGGTCGCCCCAGGGCGCGTCTTCGTCGAGGGCGGCGCGGACGGTGCGGTCGATGACGGTGCGCGTGAGCATCACACGACTCCTTCGGTTGCGAGGGCGGGCAGGGCGGGCACGGCGTCCCGCCGGTGGTGGGCTCCGACCGATGCGGTGCGGGCTCGGGCGGCGGCGACGAGGTGGCTGGCGACGAGCAGCAGGTTCGCGTCCTCGTGGGAGGCGACGCTGTCGGGCGCGGCGGCGCCGGCGCGCCAGCCGGCGAGGACGCATGCCGCATGGGCGAGCCCGCGTTCGTCGCGCTCGAGGCCCGCCGCTTCCCACATCAGACGCTGCAGCGCCGCGCGCGTGAACGGTTCGCGCGCGGTGGGGGAAGGTGCGTCCACGACGGCGGGCGCCGGTGCGGAGGCGGGTGCCGACGCGGGCCAGGGGAGGCGGGCGTCGCCGGCGATCACGTCGCCCGCGCGGGCGCCGAAGACGGCCCCCTCCAGCAGCGAGTTCGATGCCAGCCGGTTGGCGCCGTGCACGCCGGTGCGGGCCACCTCACCCACCGCGTAGAGTCCGGGCACGCTGGTGCGGCCGTACAGGTCGGTGTCGACGCCGCCCATGAGGTAGTGCGCCGCCGGGGTCACCGGGATCGGCTCGCGCGCCCAGTCCCAGCCGCGGGCGCGGACGGCGGCGTCGATCGTGGGGAAGCGCCGGGCGAGGAACGTGGCCGTCTCCTCGGCGGTGGGGCGGATGCCGGTGGCATCCAGGTGCACCGGGCGCCCGTCCTGGTGGGTCACCTGACGCGCGATGACCCGGGCCACGACGTCCCGCGGGGCGAGCTCGCCGTCGGGGTGCGCGTCGAAGGCGAACCGGCGGCCGTCGTCGTCGATCAGCACCGCCCCTTCGCCTCGCACGGCCTCCGAGACGAGGAAGGGCTCACTGCCGGGGAGCACGGTGGGGTGGAACTGGACGAATTCGAGATCGCTGACCGCCGCGCCGATGCGCAGCGCCGCGGCGATGCCGTCGCCGGTGGCCACGGGCGGGTTCGTCGTGTGCGCGTACAGCCGGCCCGCCCCGCCCGTGGCGAGCACGACGGCGTCGGCGTGGATGCGCACGGGCTCGTGGACGGTGCGGTCCGCCCCGGGCACGGATCCCGGCTCCGGCCGCCGCGACCCCCGCAGGATGTCGATTCCGGTGACCCGCCGGGCGGTCCCCACGAGATCGACGAGGAATGCGTGCTCGACCACCCGCACGTCGGCGGCGCGGACCGCCCGGACGAGCGCGTGCTCGATCGCGCGTCCGGTCGCGTCGCCGCCGGCGTGCACGATGCGCGGGTACGAGTGTGCGGCTTCGCGACCCTTGCGGAAGGCGCCGTCGGCGTCGCGGTCGAAGGCGACCCCGAGCTGCACGAGCTCGCCGATGCGCTCGCCGCCCTCCGCCGCCAGCACCCGCACCGCGGCGGGGTCGCACAGGCCCGCCCCGGCCGCGATCGTGTCGCGCACGTGCGAGTCGACGCTGTCGTCGGGGAACAGCACGCCCGCGATGCCGCCCTGCGCGAACCGGGTGTTGGTGTGCCCCAGCTCGTCCTTCGTCACGAGCGTCACCGTGCAGCCTGCGGCCCGGGCGTGCAGCGCCGCGGCGAGCCCGGCGATGCCGGAGCCGACCACGACGACGGCGGTCATGGCCGTGCCTGTGCGGCCGCAGGTGGTTTGGCGGCGAGCATGCGCTCCAGCGCCACCCGGGCGGGGTCCGCGACATCCTGCGGCACGGCGATGCGGTTGACGACGGTGCCGGCGACGAGGGACTCCAGCACCCAGGCGAGGTAGCCCGGGTGGATGCGGTACATGGTCGAGCAGGGGCACACCACGGGGTCGAGGCAGAAGATCTCGTGCTGCGGGTGCTCGGCAGCCAGGCGCCGCACGAGGTTGATCTCGGTGCCGATGGCGAAGGTGGTGGGGCCGGATGCCGCCTGGATGGCCTTGCGGATGTAGTCGGTGGAGCCCGACTCGTCGGCGGCATCCACGACCGGCATGGGGCACTCGGGGTGCACGATCACGCGCACCCCGGGGTGCTCGGCGCGGGCCTTGTCGATCTGCTCGACGGTGAACCGCCGGTGCACCGAGCAGAAGCCGTGCCAGAGGATCACCCGGCTGTCCTGCAGCGTCGCGGCATCCGTCCCGCCCCAGGGCTTCGTCGGATTCCACATCGGCATGCGCTCGAGCGGCACGCCCATGGCCTTGGCGGTGTTGCGGCCGAGATGCTGATCGGGGAAGAACAGCACGCGCCGCCCCCGCTCGAACGCCCACTCCAGCACGGTACGGGCGTTGGACGACGTGCACACGATGCCGCCGTGGCGGCCCACGAACCCCTTGATCGCGGCGGAGGAGTTCATGTAGGTCACCGGGATCACCGGGACGCGTCCGTCGGCGTCGGGTGCCGTCATGTCGCCGAAGACGTCCTCGAGCTGCTCCCAGCACTCCTCGACCTGGTCGATGTCGGCCATGTCGGCCATCGAGCACCCGGCTGCGAGGTTCGGCAGGATGACGGCCTGGTCGGGCTGCGAGAGCAGGTCGGCGGTCTCGGCCATGAAGTGCACGCCGCAGAAGACGATCGCCTCGGCCTCGGGGTGCGCCTTGGCGGCGCCCGCGAGCTGGAACGAGTCGCCCACGTAGTCGGCGTGGCGCACGACCTCGTCGCGCTGGTAGAAGTGCCCGAGCACCACGACGCGCTCGCCGAGGGCGAGCTTGGCGGCGCGGATGCGCAGGTCCAGCTGCTCGTCGGTGGCGTCCCGGTACTCGGCGGGGAGCTCGCCCTGCCGCGGTGCGCCGGTGGGGATGACATCGCCCATCGACGCGCCGGGTCCGTAGCCGGGCCGGGTGTCGAACTCCCAGGGGCCGGCGGCGAGGTCGGTGTTGCACGTGGCGCCGGTGCCGACGCCCGAGACGATGGCCTGGATCTCGAGGTCGACGCTCGGGGAGGCGATGGGTCGGCCGGCCGCGGGACGCGGCTGCAGCGTCAGTGGGGTGGGGGTCATGACGGTGTCCTTCAGCGGGGGAGGGGGCCGCGATCGGCCAGTTCGACATCGTGGTTGTAGCGGTACAGCCGCGCCGGGCGGTGGCTGCCGGTGCGGAAGTCGTCGGTGGGGATGAGCGTGCCCGACGTGTCGACCTGACGTCGGAAGTTGGCCGGGTCGAGCCGGCGGCCGAGGATCGCCTCGTACACCTCGCGCAGCTCGGCGAGGGTGAACTCCGCCGGCAGCAGGCCGTGCGCGATGCGGCTGTAACCGACCTTGTTGCGCAGGCGCCACAGGGCGTAGTCGACGATCTCGGCGTGGTCGAAGGCGAGGGGAGGAAGGGATGCCGCGTCGAACCACGCCACGTTGTGCTGCGCCTCGGCGGACTCCGCCTCGTCGGGCCGCACCAGCGCCCAGTAGACGATGGAGACGACGCGGCTGGGTGAGCGTTCCACCGCGCCGAACGCGTAGAGCTGCTCGAGGTAGCTCGGGGCGAGCCCCGTCGTCTCGGCGAGGGTGCGCGCCGCTGCGGCGTCGAGGTTCTCGGCCACGTCGAGCCAGCCTCCGGGCAGCGCCCAGCGGCCCTCGTAGGGGTCACGCGTGCGCTTGACCAGCGGCAGCACGACGGCGGCCCGCTCGTCGCCGGGAGTGCGGCGCAGGCTGAAGATCACCGTCGAGACGGCGACGCGGATGCCGGGTGTTCGTGTCATTATGACCCTAACTGATCGGGTCGATCTTAGTGTCACGATGACCTGAACCGCAATGCCCGGCGGACGGGCGTCATCACAGCGGGCTCCCCTACGCTGGCGGTTTGAGGAAGGGGCAGGCATGATCGTCGACATCGTGGTGATCGCGGTGCTCGTGGTCGCGCTCGTCATGGGGCTGCGCAGTGGTCTGCTCGCCGGTATCGGCGCCTTCGTCGGCCTGGTCGTCGGGGCGCTCGTGGCCTACTGGGTGGTGCCGATGGCGCTTCCCGCGCTCAGCGACGTCCTCCCCTCGCCCGGATGGCGCAGCGTCGTCGTCGTGGTCGGGACACTCTTCATCGTGGGGCTCGCTGCGGGACTGGGCTCGGCGGTCGGCTCCGTCGCACGCCGGGGAGTCGACCGAATACGGCTCGGATGGCTCGAGCGCCTGCTCGGCGGCGCCCTGAGCGTGGTGGTCGGGGCGCTCGCGGTCTCGCTCGTCGCCCAGACCGTGGTGGTTGCGGGCAATCCACTGCTCTCGACGGCGGTGTCGTCGTCGCGACTCGTGCGCACGATCGACACGCTGACCCCGCCGACGGTGGATGCCGCACTCGCCCAGGTGCGCGGCGCGTTCCTGGAGGAGGGGCTGCCTCGCCTCGGCGACCTGTTCGGCCCGGGGGTCGTGCTCGATCCCGGCGCGCCCGCGCCCGAGGTCGCGCTGGACGATCCGCAGCTGCAGGCCGCGGCGCAGGCGGTCGCCCGCATTTCGGGGGTGGCGTACGCGTGCGGCACCAGCTCGACGGGCACGGGCTTCGTCGCCGCGGACGACCGCATCGTGACGAACGCGCACGTCGTCGCAGGCGTCACCGACCCCGTGGTGGAGCTGCCGGACGGCACCGCCCGGCAGGGGCGCGTGGTGTACTTCGACGCGGTGGACGACCTCGCCGTCATCGCCGTCCCCGACATCGAGGTGGCGCCGCTCGCGATCGCCCCCGCACTCGCCACCGGCGCCGAGGCGATCGTGCAGGGGTATCCCTTCGGCGGACCGTTCTCGATGGGCGGTGCGCGGGTGCTGTCGGTCGGTGCGGTGGAGGTCCCCGACATCTACGAGACCTCGTCGTCGCCGCGGGAGATCTACGCCCTGTCCGCCTCGGTGCGCCCCGGCAATTCCGGTGGTCCGCTGCTGACGGCCGGGGGAGAGGTGGTGGGCGTGGTGTTCGCCCGCGCCGAATCGGGGGAGGACATCGGCTACGCCATGACGCCGACGGAGTTCGCCCCGGTCGTCGCCCAGGCGCCGTCACTCACGCAGCCGGTGTCGACGGGTTCCTGCGCGCAGTGACGCCCGACACCGCCACGGAGGCGAGCCTCAGCCCTTGACGGCACCGGCCATGACACCGGCTACGAGCTGCCTGCCGAGGAAGACGAACGCGACGAGCAGCGGCAGCGCGATGAGGAAGACGCCCGACATGATGAGGGCGTGATCGGCCGTGAACGCCCCGCTCAGCTGCGGGATCACGAGCGGGAGCGTCTTCTGGCTGCGCAGGACCACCGACGGCCAGAAGAAGTCGTTCCATGAGCCGACGAAGGTGAACAGCGCCAGTGTGGCTGCCGCCGGCCGTGCTGCCGGGAGGGCGATCGACCAGAACGTGCGGAAGACGGTCGCGCCGTCGACGCGCGCCGCCTCGATGAGCTCGTAGGGCAGCGCCTCCTTGAGGTACTGCGTCATCCAGAACACCCCGAACGCCGTCACGAGACTCGGCACGATCAGGGCGGTGAGCGAGTCGATCCACCCGAACTCGTTCATCATGATGAACATCGGGACGGTGCCCAGCTGCATCGGGATCGCCAGCGTGGCGATCACGAAGACATAGAGGGCGTTGCGGGCGCGGAACCCCAGCTTGGCGAAGGCGAACCCGGCGAGGGTCGAGAAGAAGACGGTCGCGGCCGACACGAGCACGGCGACGATGAGCGAGTTGGCGAACGACGTCCAGAAGTCGATCTGGTGATTCGAGATGATCGCGCCGATGTTGGCCAGGAGGTTCGGGCCGGGCACGAGACGCGGCAGCGCCGACTGCGCGATCTCCAGCCGCGTCGACGAGCCCAGGATCGCCGCGTAGTAGAGCGGGAAGATCGACGCGACGACGACCACCGACAGGAGCCCGTACGTGACCCAACCGGGCCGGCGGCCGCCGGAGTCGTCGCTCGGCCCGCTGAGCTTGACGGGCTTTCCCTTCGCCGCGCGCCGCTCTGCATACTTCTTGGCCCCCGGGCCGGAGATGTTCTCGATCAGCGCGGTGCTCATCGCTGGGATCCTTCCGTGAGGGTGGAGCGTTCGGCGCGGGCGGCGCGGGCGGCGGGGGCGTCGGCCCCGGCACGCACCTGCGCGGCGAGCTGCTTCGCAGCGGCGCGGGAGGCCCGCGTGGGCTTGGATCCGCTGTCGGCGATCGCGCGGGTGAGGAAGAAGTTCAGCAGGGTGAAGACGATGATCACGAGCGCGAAGAGCCACGCGACGGCGGCGGCTTGGCCCATGCGGTCCTGCCAGTCGCCGAAGCCGAGGTTGAACAGGTACAGCACGGTGGTCAGCCACTGGTCGTCGGAGCCGCCCTGGCCCGTGCCGCCGCTCCCGCTGCCGTCGAAGACGCGCGCCTCGTCGAAGACCTGCAGGCCGCCGATGGTCATCGTCAGGATGACGAAGATCATCGTGGGGCGGATGCTCGGGATCGTCACCGAGAAGAACTGTCGCGCCCGGCCCGCGCCGTCGATCGTGGCCGCCTCGTACAGATCGCGCGGCACGGCCTGCATCGCGGCGAGGAAGATCAGCGCGTTGTACCCGGTCCAGCGGAAGACGATCATCGTCGCGATCGCGACGTGGGAGAGGAAGCGGTTGTGGAAGAAGGGGGAATCCACGTCGGTGAACCACCCGAGGTCGTGCAGCAGCGGCGTGACGAGCCCGAACTGCCCGAAGACCTGCGAGAAGATCATCGCGGAGGCCACGGGCATCACCACGAACGGGATGAGGATGCTCATGCGCCAGAAGGTCTTGGTGCGCAGGTTCTGATCGAGGATCGCCGCGATCAGCAGCGACAGGATCAGCTGCGGCACGAGCGCCAGCACGAAGATCGAGAACGTGTTCTGCAGCGAGGTCCAGAACGCCGGCTGGTTGAGGACCCAGGCGAAGTTGTCGAGCCCGACGAACTCGCCCTGGCCGAGGCGCCGGTCCCACTCGTGCAGGGCGACCCAGATGTTGAAGATGATGGGGAAGAAGCCGAAGACCGCGAAGCTGAGGAAGAACGGCGAGATGTAGAGGTAGGGCGAGACCTTGATGTCCCACCTCGACAGCTTGCGGGAGAATCCGACGCGGCGCGGCGCCGGGGTGAGGGGTGTCATGTCTCGGCCTCTTTCATTCATCGTCGAATTCCGAAGTGCCGCCCTGGCCCGGTGTGAGGATGCCGGGCCAGGGCAGCGGTGAGGGGTGGTCAGTCGGTCAGGCCGAGGGCGTCGAACTCCGACACCGTCGACTTCCACGCCGCCGAGGTGTCCTCGTTGCCGGTCTCGATGCGACGGATGCCGTCCATCACCAGCGTCTGGATGCCGGCGAAGTTCACGCCGCGGTATCCGCCGGCCGCCTTGTCTCCTGCCGACTCGGCCAGGGCAGCGTAGATGCCGCCGGTGGCCTGGCCTCCGAAGAACTCGTTCGGCGTCTCGGAGACGGTCGGGTCCGCCATGGCGTCCAGCTGCGAGGGGAACTGGCCGTTCAGCAGGAACATCTCCACGGCCGCCTCGGGCGAGGTCAGGAAGTCGGCGAGCTCCGTGGCCGCCTCGGTGTTGTCACCGGCGGCCGGCACCGCGAAGAACGAGCCGCCCCAGTTGCCGCCGCCGTCGGGGAAGATCTCCGCGATCTGCCAGCCCTCCAGGCCCGCTGCGTTCTCCGCGATGATGCCCGTCGCCCACGCAGGGGTGATGACCGTGGCCCACCGGCGTGCCTGGAACCCGGCGTCCCAGTCGGCATGCCCGATGCCGACCCCGGCCGAGACGCCGTCTTCGGCGGCCTGGCCGAACAGGGTGAACAGGTCCTCGATGTCGGTGTTGTCGGCCAGCGGCATCGCGTCGCCGCTGTCGGGGTCCTCGAAGGCGCTCGGCAGCTGGTTGACCGCGGCCTGGAAGGCGGTGCTGGTCGAGTCGATCCAGGCCGCGTCAGAGGCCTCGGTGAACTGCCGGCCGGCGTCGAGGAACGATTCCCACGTGGCATCCTCGCCGCCGATGAACTCCGTGAACCCGGCAGGGTCTGCGGGCAGGCCCGCAGCCTGCATCAGGGTGGAGTCGTAGGCGATCGCCAGCGGACCGATGTCCATGCCGTAGCCCTTGATCTCGTCGCCCACCGAGCCCTGGGAGACCTTCCAGTCGACCCACCGGTCCTCGACGGCCGGCAGCGTCACCCAGTCCTCGGGAACGGCCATCATCTCGGTCCACCAGTCGAGCTCCACCAGGTGCACGTCGGACAGTCCCGCACCGCTGGATCCGAGTCCATTGCGCAGCACGGTCTGGGCGGAGGCGCCGTCGGCGAAGGAGTTGATCTCGACGGCGATGCCGGTCTCCTCGGTGAACTGCTCGAGAAGGGTCTCCGGGATGTCGACCCAGGTCGCGATCGTCAGGGCGTCGGGCGAGTCGCCGCCGTCCTCGCCACCGCCCGCGCTGCATCCGGAGGTCACGAGCGCAGTGGTGGCGATGAGCGCGACGAACGCTCCGGTCTTGCGGGTGAATCTCATCATCGAGTCCTTTCGTGTGGATGGTCAGGGCAGGTCGGGGGCAGGGGCGAGGGAGGCCACGGCCCACGGGGGCAGCTCGAGGTCGATCCGGAGAGTGCCGTCTTCGGAGGCGGTGAGGATGCTGCGCCGCAGCCGGTCGGCGACGTCGCGGAGCTCCTCGGTCTGGGCGGGGCTGAGGTTCAGCGGCGCCCCCATGGCGTACCAGGCCTCGGCGACGTTGCCCGACTCCCAGTCGACGATCTCGAGCGTGAACCGCGCCCCCGCAGGCAGGCCCTCGAGCGTGTGCCGGATGCGGCGGGCCGGGCCCATGCGGGCGAGCTCGCGCGTGTCGGCGTACGTGCGACGCGCCTCCAGGCCGGTCGTCCCCATGTCGTCGGGGTAGTTGTAGAAGACCGCCGACACCGCGCCGGTCAGCGAGGACCGGGTGATGATGCCGTGGGGCGTCTCGGCGACCACGCGGTCGCCCAGGCGGTTGAGCATCGCCATCGCGTGGAACGTCGGCTTGTGCAGCCCCTGCTCGTTGATCAGTCCGAACCCGCCGTGGAAGGGGCCGATGCCGCCGCCGCCCTCCTCGAAGACGTCCGTGAACGTCCAGTACGAGATCGACTCCGCCATCGAGGCGCCCTTGAGGAATGCCCGCACGATGTAGGCGGCCGCGAAGAGCGTGTCGTGCATCGCGTCGCGACTGGAGGGGGACGTCGACCACTCCGTGATGTGCAGCTCGGCATCGGGGTAAGGACTGTCTGCCATGAGCCGGCGCATCAGCTGCAGGTCCACGTGGGTGGCGTCCCTCTGGCGCGTGATCGCCTTGCCGCGACCGGTGGAATCCGCGGCATAGTCGGTGGGATACAGGTGAGTGGAGAGGAAGTCGAGGGGGACGTCGCGCTCGGCGCAGTACGCCAGGAACTCGTGGATCCACACCGGCTGCCAATCGAGGGAGTCGGGGCTGTCCGCCTCGGCTGTTGCGACCTCGAGCGAGGGGTCGTGGTACTCGCCGGCGTAGCGGGCATCGGGCACGAAGACGCTCGTCGAGGGGCCGCCCACCCGCAGCTGGGGGTCGATCTCCTTGATGGCCTTCGCCGTGGCCTCGTACAGCTCGAAGTACTCCGTGCGGGTGCCGGTCCAGAAGTGGGGGACGAGGTTGGGCTCGTTCCACACCTCGAACGGCCAGCGGCGCACCTCGTGGATGCCGTAACGGTCGATCCAATGGCGCACGGTCGTCGTGACCAGCTCCACCCAGCGCCCCATGTCGTTCGGCGGGCTGCAGTGCGCCTTCCACCAGAACAGCGTCTCGGTCTGCGTGGCGAGCGCCCGCGGCATGAACCCCAGCTCGACGAAGGGGCGTGCACCGGTGGCGAGGATCGCGTCGAAGACCTTGTCGACGTAGGAGAACGTGTAGACGGGTTCCGGCAGCGGCTGGGGCGGGCCGAAGCCCCCGCCGTCCTCGGTGCGATACACGAACATGTCGTCGTGGAACAGTCCATGGAAGCGCACGTGCCGAACCCCGAGGAGGTCGACGGCTTCACGGAAGTGCGCCTGCCAGTCGGCTCGCAGCGCTTCGCTCGCCCGGCCGGCGCCGACGCATTCGTTCCAGACGTGACGCAGCGTCAGGTCGGTCGCCGCCCGGCCATCGGCCAGTACGGTGGACACCGGCGCGTCGAGAACCATGCAGAACTCCTTTGGTCTTCTGGGTATCGAAAGTCTTTCGTCACCTTTCGGTGCGCGAGATCACGGTACCGCCCGGGCAATGACGTGTCGACGGCGTGTTTATCACGGTTTGGTAACGGCGAACGCGGGCCGTGTAGATTGAAAATGTTTCGACCGGGGAGATGGGTGATGACGGATTCCGCACGGCCGCGCAGGGCGACCCTTTCGGACGTCGCGGCGGCGGCCGGGGTGTCCCAGGCCACGGTCTCCAAGGCTCTCAACGGGCGCGACGACGTCGCCGCGGAGACGCGGGAGATCGTGCTGGCGGCCGTGGCCGAACTGGGCTATCGGCCGACGACCGCCCCCGCGGCCTCGTCGCGGCGGACGATCGCGGTGACCTTCGACATCCCCGCCTCCCCGTACATCCTCAACGTGCTGCAGGGCGTGCTGGTCGCGGCGACCGAGAACCGCCTCGACCTGCTCACCCGCCTGCCTCCCGATCGTGCCGCGCGCGGTCAGCGCGCCGTCGGTCGCGACTGGATCGCCGAGCAGCGCGCCAGCGGCGCGATCGGCGTGGTCGGGCTGACGCTGTCCCACCCGGACGCGCTGCTGGATGCCGCAAGCGAGGCGAGCCTCCCGTTCGTCATGGTCGACCCCGTCGATGCCACCCACAAGCGGCTCGTGAGTGTCGCCTCGAGCAACTGGGCCGGCGCCCGCACCGCGGCGGACTACCTCATCGGCCTCGGTCACCGCCGGATCGCGTGGATCGGCGGCCCGGAGGCGTCGGACGCAGCGCGCGACCGCCTGTACGGCTATCGGGCCGCGCTGGACGCGGCGGGGCTGGAGATCGACCCGGCGCACGTCGTCGCGGACCAGTTCGATGCGGCAGCAGGAGCGCGGCATGCCCGCGCGATGCTCGGGATGGACCTCCCGCCCACGGCGATCATGGCGGCAGACGACGAGATCGCGGTCGGTGTGCTGGCGGCGGCGCGAGAACTCGGCGTGAGCGTCCCCCGCGATCTGAGCGTCATCGGCTTCGACGACACCCCGCAGGCACCCTGGACGACGCCCCCGCTCACGACGGTGCATCAGCATCTGGACGAGATGGGGCGGATGGCCGTCCACACGGTCGTCGCGATCGCCGACGGCCGGCGCCCCGTCTCGCGGCACGTCGAGCTGGCCACATCGTTGACGATCCGCGAGACGACGGCACCGCCGCCCGCCTGAGCGGAGTGGGGGATGTTCTTCTCGACGTCGGCCGCGCGCTATGCTGGCCGCGCGTCGCGCCTGCGGGCCGTCGCCGGCTGCGGCCGACAATCGAACATCGGCCATCACCCTCGCGGGAGAGCCCCGGTCACCGGGCACCGAAGGAGCAAGCCTCCCCGCCAATCTCTCAGGTACGCGTACCGCGCGGGTTCGGCCACTCTGAAAAGCGATGCGCGCCGCGCGCGTATCCGCCGACGGTGAAAGCGCCCCTCCCGCCCGCGGGCCGGCGTGAAGCTCTCAGGCCCATGACAGAGGGGGAGTTCACAGCCGTCGGTCCCCGGCGTCTGCCCGTACGAGATCGGGAGAACTCATGACCGGACCCCGCTATACCCCGCTTCGCGACCGCCACGAGGCACTCGGCGCCGCCTTCACCGACTTCGGCGGGTGGATGATGCCGGTGCGGTACTCGTCGGACCTCGCGGAGCACCATGCGGTGCGCCGGGCCGCGGGCCTGTTCGACATCTCGCACATGGCGGAGTTCGCCGTCGAAGGCGCCGATGCCGACGTCTTTCTCGATTACGCCCTCGCCGGCCGTGTCTCCGCCATGGCGGTGGGCAAGGCGAAGTACTCGCTCGTGCTCGCCGAATCCGGCGGCATCGTCGACGACGTGATCGTCTACCGACTGGGCGAGCACCGCTACCTCGTCATCGCCAACGCGGGCAATCGCGAGGCGGTGGCCGGGGCGCTCACCGAGCGCGTGGCGGATTTCCGCGGCGCGGATGCCGTCCGCGATGTGAGCGTCGCGGACGTCTCGGATGCCTTCGCCCTCATCGCCGTGCAGGGCCCGGCGGCCCGCGGCATCCTCGAAGCACTCGACGACATCGCCGACCTCGACCGGCCGCTGACGGATCTGCCTTACTACGCCGCGGCGCAGGGGCGGTTCGGGCAGTGGCCGCTGCTGGTCGCGCGCACCGGGTACACCGGCGAGGACGGCTTCGAGCTGCTCGTGCCGGCAGAGGCCGCCGGCGACCTGTGGGACGGCCTGCTCGCGGCGGGGTCGCCGCACGGTCTGGTGCCGGCGGGCCTCGCCGCGCGCGACACGCTGCGGCTCGAGGCGGGCATGCCGCTGTACGGCCACGAGCTCTCCCTCGACGTCGTGCCCGCCCAGGCCGGCCTCGGCCGCGTCGTCGCCGCCGACAAGCAGGACTTCGTCGGCCGATCCGGGCTCGGCGCGGTCGTCGCGGGCGACGCCCCGGTGCTGGTGGGCCTCATCGGCGAGGGTCGACGCGCGGGACGCGCCGGATACGAGGTCTTCGACGGTGACCGGCGCGTCGGCGAGATCACCAGCGGCGCGCTCAGCCCGACCCTCGGCCATCCGATAGCGATGGCCTACGTCGCCCCGCCCGCAGCCGAGCCGGGCACCACCCTGACCATCGACGTGCGCGGCACCCGCCTGCCCGTGACCGTCACCGCGCTGCCGTTCTACCGGCGCGCACACTGACCACCGAAACCCGGGAGCACATCATGGCCGACCTCACCACCCTCCACTACACCGCCGAGCACGAGTGGATCGCCGTCGACGGCGACGTCGCGACGATCGGCATCACCGACTACGCCGCGCAGCAGCTGGGCGACGTCGTCTTCGTCGAGCTGCCGAGCCCCGGCTCCACGGTCACCGCCGGGCAGGTGTGCGGCGAGATCGAATCCACGAAATCCGTCGGCGAGCTGTACGCCCCGGCTTCGGGCGAGGTGCTGGAGGTCAACGACGACGTCGTGGCCGACCCCTCGGTCGTCAACGCGGACGCGTTCGGCGCCGGGTGGCTGATCAAGCTGCGCATCGACGGGGCGTCGCTGGGCGACACGCTCGACCGCGCCGGCTATGTCGCTCTCACCGGCGGCGACGTATGACCGGCGCCTTCGCCGCCCGCCACATCGGGACCGATGCCGCCGCCGCGCGCCGGATGCTCGACGTGCTCGGCTACGACAGCGTCGACGCCCTGCTCGAGCGCGCCGTACCGGCGTCGATCCAGGTGCAGCCGCGTGCGACGAGCGACATCCCGCCGGCGGCCACCGAGCACGACGCGCTCTCGGAGCTGCGCGAGCTCGCGGCATCCAACCGCCCGGCGAAGGCCATGATCGGCCTGGGCTACTACGACACGCACACCCCCGCGGTCATCCAGCGGAACGTCTTCGAGAACCCCTCGTGGTACACCGCGTACACGCCGTACCAGCCGGAGATCTCGCAGGGCCGGCTGGAAGCGCTCATCAACTTCCAGACGATGGTGACCGACCTCACCGGGCTCGCGACGGCCAACGCGTCGATGCTCGACGAGGCCACCGCGGTCGTCGAGGGCATGCTGGTGGCGCGGCGGGCGTCGAAGGGTGCGTCGAACGTGTTCCTCGTCGACGCCGACGCGTTCCCGCAGACCAAGGCGCTGCTGCGCCACCGGGCCGAGGCCCTGGGCATCGAGGTCGTCGAGACCGACTACGCCGGGGGCGTGCCGGGTGCGGCTTTCGGCGCGTTCATCCAGTACCCCGGCGCGACGGGGCGGGTGTGGGATCCCAGCGAGGCGATCGCCGCCGTGCAGGCCGAGGGCGGGCTCGTCGTCATGGCAGCCGACCTGCTGGCACTGACGCTGCTGCGCTCGCCGGGCTCGCTCGGGGCCGACATCGCCGTGGGCACGACGCAGCGCTTCGGCGTGCCGATGGGCTTCGGTGGGCCGCACGCCGGCTACATGGCGGTGCGCTCGGGTCTCGAGCGTCAGCTGCCGGGGCGTCTGGTCGGCGTCTCGCAGGATGCCGCGGGGCACCCGGCCTATCGGCTCGCCCTGCAGACGCGCGAACAGCACATCCGCCGCGAGAAGGCGACCTCGAACATCTGCACCGCGCAGGTGCTGCTGGCGGTCATGGCATCCATGTACGCCGTGTATCACGGCCCCGAGGGCCTTCGCCGCATCGCGACCACCGTGGCGCAGAAGGCCGAGGCGCTCGCGCAGGAGCTGCGCGGCTACGGGCTGACGCTGGCATCCGACGCGGTGTTCGACACGCTGCGGGTGTTCGTGCCGGGAGATGCCGCACGGGTGATCGAGCGTGCGCGCAGCCGCGGCTACCAGCTCTTCTGGGCCGATGACGCATCGGTCGGGGTATCGGTGGACGAGACGACCACGGCGGCCGACCTCGCCGCGGTCGCGTGGGCGTTCGGCGCCGTCGGGGAGCCCGGGGCGGAGCTGTCGTTCGCCGACGCCCAGCCGCTGGCGGCCGTCGCGGACGTGCTGCGGCGTGAGGACGAGTACCTCACCCACCCCGTCTTCACGAGTCACCACTCGGAGACGGCGATGATGCGCTACCTCAAGCAGCTCGCCGACCGGGATTACGCGCTCGACCGCGGCATGATTCCGCTCGGCTCCTGCACGATGAAGCTCAATGCCGCGACCGAGATGGCGGCGGTGTCGTGGCCGGAGTTCGCGAAGGTGCACCCGTTCGCGCCCGCCGACGATGTCGCCGGATACCTCGCCATGATCGAGCAGCTGGAGTCGTGGCTGGCAGAGGTCACCGGGTACGACGCGGTGTCCCTGCAGCCCAACGCCGGCTCGCAGGGAGAGCTCGCGGGCCTTCTCGCGATCCGCGGGTACCACCGTGCGAACGGCGAGACCGATCGCACCGTGTGCCTCATCCCGTCGTCGGCGCACGGCACCAACGCGGCGTCGGCGGTGCTCGCGGGCATGTCCGTCGTCGTGGTCGCGTGCGACGAGGCCGGCAACGTCGACCTCGACGACCTGCGCGCGAAGATCGCCGCGCACGCCGACCGGCTCGCGGCGCTCATGATCACCTACCCTTCGACGCACGGGGTCTACGAGCACGACGTGCGGGAGATCACCCAGGCCGTGCATGACGCGGGCGGCCAGGTGTACGTCGACGGTGCGAACCTCAACGCGCTGCTCGGCTTCGCCCGCTTCGGCGACCTCGGCGGCGACGTGTCGCACCTGAACCTGCACAAGACCTTCGCCATCCCGCACGGCGGCGGCGGGCCGGGGGTGGGCCCCGTGGCCGCCAAGGCGCACCTCGCGCCGTACCTGCCGTCGCACCCGCTGTCGCAGCGCGCCGACCACGCCGGCGGCTTCGTCTTCGACGGCGGGCCGGTCTCTGCGGCGCCGTACGGGTCGGCCTCGATCCTGCCGATCTCGTGGGCGTATGTGCGGATGATGGGCGCCGAAGGTCTGCGGGAGGCCACCGGCGCCGCGGTGCTGGCGGCGAACTACATCGCGGCGCGGCTGCGCGAGCACTACCCGGTGCTCTACGCGGGCGAGGGCGGGCTCGTCGCCCACGAGTGCATCCTCGACCTGCGTCCGCTGCGGGAGGCCACCGGCATCACCGTCGACGATGTCGCCAAGCGGCTGATCGACTACGGCTTCCACGCTCCGACGATGTCGTTCCCGGTCGCGGGGACGCTGATGGTGGAGCCGACCGAGTCCGAGGACCTCGCCGAGATCGAGCGGTTCATCGAGGCGATGGTCGCGATCCACGCGGAGGCGCACGCGGTCGCGGCGGGGGAGTGGCCGGCATCCGACAATCCGCTCGTGAACGCGCCGCACACCGCGCAGTCGGTCGTCGCGGGGGACTGGGTGCACCCGTACTCGCGTGAGACCGCGGTGTATCCCGTGCCGTCGCAGGTGCGCACGAAGTACTGGCCGCCGGTGCGGCGCATCGACAACGCGTACGGCGACCGCAACCTCGTGTGCGCCTGCCCACCCCCCGAGGCCTTCGCGTAGGGTGTCGCCGGCCGGGGCTGGGTGGTGCCCCTGCCCCGGTCGCGGTCGCCGTCGCGGTCGTGCGTCGCTGACGCGCCCGTCGCTGAGACGAATACTGACGGCCGAGACAGTGGGTATCACCCGCGGTCTCGGCCGCCGGCATTCGTCTCACCGGTGGGTGGGGGCGTCGGTAGTCGTCTCACCGGTCGGCGGGGGCACCGGGGCGAGGGCCCGGCGTAGTGAGAACAGCGCGGAGGCGTCCTCGCGCGCGACGGGGTGAAGGCCAGCGCCGGTGAGGATGCCGCGCAGCGACGTTGCGAGCACCGCGTCCCGCCAGCCCCAGTGGACGACCGCCCGCACATGGCGACGCAGCCGCGCATCCCGCTCGCGCTGCCGGGCCTGGACGACCTCGGCCTGGCCGAAGCGTCCGTCATATTTCAGCCCGCCGTCGCATTCGCCGGCAACCGAGGCCTGCTCCCAGACCAGATCGCTGCGATCGTGACCGCCGTCGGTCGTGGGGAAGCGCACCTGCAGCACGGGCTCGGGAAACCCGAGCCATTCCGTAACGGCGCGGCTGACGCTTTCGAGTGCCGACTCCGCCAGCCGGTTCGCGCGCGCCAGTGGCCAGCGCGCAATGGCGCGACCGCGCTTGCTGAGGCGCCGCTCATTGCACGCCTGCAGCGCGGCAGCGTCGAGCGACGGGTCGGCGCGCAATGCGGCATCCGCTATCGAGAGACCGACCGCCCGATGCCGCGACCGCGCCATATCCACAGCCGTGTCCCGGATGCCGGTGGCGAGCAGCCCGCCGATCTCGAGGATCTCGCGGTCGCCGCTGTGGGTGTGGACCCGGATGCCGCCGACCAGTCGCGAGCGACCGAGCGGGTCCTCCAGAACGTGGACGACCACCGGGTCGCCGAACACGGGCAGCCCCAGCAGCGCTGCGGCGGAGTCGTGACTGAAAACCGCGTTCGGATACATGAGCGCGACGGCGTGGACGCGGGCGAGGTACCTGTCCCACGGAGCAAGCGACCGCCACAGTTCGGTCGGCGCATACACACCCTGTCGGACGCGCACGAGCTCGCCGCGGGCGAGCGCACGTTCGGGATGGGGGACGTCGGCGGTCCGCGATAGTGGCACCGGAGTCGGCGGAAGGCCGGCGAGAGCGAGCGGCATCCGCCCACCCTGCCCGCATCCCGCTCCCCGGCGGGTCCCGAACCCCTCGATCGGTGCACGGTCGCCGCGGTTCGCCGCCTGTGCAGTCGTCGCCGGAACCCGCTCCCGGCTCCGTCGCACGACCCTCCCGAGCGGTGAGACGAATGTGGATGGCCGAGACCCTGGGTGGCACCCGCCGTCTCGTCCGTCGGTATTCGTCTCAGCGGGGCGCAGCGCAGCGGGGCGGGGCGGGGCGGGGAACGGCGGCGGCGACCTCAGGATGCCGGCGGGGCGAAGACCGCGGGCCAGAGCGCGGCGGCCAGGGGGTATCCGACGAACGACACCACATCGAGGATCGTGTGGGCCACGACCAGCGGCATCACCCGGCCCCACCGGCGGTAGCACCAGCCGAAGACGATGCCCATCACGAAGTTGCCGACCATCCCGCCGACGCCCTGGTAGGCGTGGTAGGCCCCGCGCAGAACGGCCGACGACACGATGATCGGCCACCAACCCCAGCCGAGGCGGCGCAGCCGGTCGTACAGCCACCCCAGCATGATGACTTCCTCGAGCAGCGCCGCGCGCACAGCCGCGAACAGCAGGATCGGCACCGTCCACCACGCGGCATCCAGGGGCGATGCCACGACGGCCACCGAGAACCCGAGCACGCGGCCGACGGCGTAGAGCGCGAGCCCCGGGATGCCGATCACCGCCGTGACCAGCACCCCGCGTGCCAGGTCGCCGCCGAACCGGGTGACGTCGAGTCCGATGCGGCGGAGGGCGTTCGTCCCCGGTTCCCAGAGCAGGTAGACCACCAGTGCCACGAGGGCCAGGTCGAAGAAGATGTCGAGCAGCTGGTAGAGCGCATCCCACGCCGCCGCCGCATCGCGCGACGGATTCAGCTGCGTCTGCTGCTGCCCCAGGGGTGTGGGCGAGAGCAGGCGCCGCACCAGGGTCAGCACGGAGTAGAGGGCCGATTGCCCGAGCGTGATCGACAGCACGATCGCGACCTCCCACCACAGTCGCGCGTGCGATGTGGGGGACGCGCCGGGTGCCGACGGGCTGGGAGCGGTCACCTTGTCAGATTGCCACACCGACCGGCGGTTGAGTAAAGAGCATGTAACGCTTTCCGTCGACGTTTTGATCAGGGATGCAGGGGTGCCTATCGTTACCTCATCCGTGTGCCAGCCCACGCACCGCGTGCCGGTGGCAGACAAAAATCCCGCACAGGAGGAAACGTGAAGCGCAACAAGACTGCCTTCGCCGGCCTGGCACTGCTGACGGTGGGCTCCCTTGCCCTCGCCGGTTGCGCCAGTGGCGGCGGGGACGCGCCCGAGGAGACCGGCGACGGCACCGCCACGGCCGCGATCATCACCACGAACGGCACCGAGCCCGAGAACCCGCTCATCCCCACGATGACCAACGAGGTGGGCGGCGGCAAGATCCTCGACGCCATCTTCGCCGGTCTCGTGTCGTACGAGGCCGACGGCACCGCCGTCAACGACATGGCCGAAGAGATCACGGTCGACGACCCGCAGAACCTGACGGTCAAGATCAAGGAAGGCCAGTTCTTCACCGACGGCGAAGAAGTCACGGCCGACAACTTCATCGACGCGTGGAACTACGGCGCCCTGGCCTCCAACGGCCACTACAACAGCTACTTCTTCGAGGACATCGAGGGCTTCAGCTACGACGAGGACTCCGAGCTGACCGGTCTCGAGATGGTGGACGACTACACGTTCACCATCGCGCTCAACAAGCCGGCATCCGACTTCGCGCTTCGCCTGGGCTACTCCGCCTACTACCCGCTTCCCGAGGTCGCCTTCGACGACATGGAAGCGTTCGGTGAGAACCCGATCGGCAACGGCCCGTACATGCTCGACGGCGAGGACGCGTGGCAGCACGACGTCAAGATCGACCTCGTCAAGAACGAGGAGTACGAGGGCGTGCGTCAGGCCCAGAACGGCGGCCTCTCGATCACGTTCTACTCCTCGCAGGATGCCGCGTACGCCGACCTGCTCGGTGGCGAGGTCGACGTGATCGACGCGATCCCGCCGACGTCGCTGGCCAGCTTCGAGTCGGACCTCGGCGAGGGCGCGGTCAACCAGCCCGCCGCCGTCTTCCAGTCCTTCACGATCCCCGAGCGTCTCGCGCACTTCAGCGGCGAGGAGGGCCAGCTGCGTCGCCAGGCGCTGTCGATGGCCATCAACCGCGAGGAGATCACCGAGACGATCTTCCAGGGCACCCGCACCCCCGCCAGCGACTACACCTCGCCCGTCATCGACGGCTGGTCGGACTCGCTCGAGGGCGCTGAGGTGCTGGAGTACAACCCCGAGCGCGCAGCCGAGCTGTGGGCCGAGGCCGACGCCATCTCGCCGTGGGAGGGCACCTTCCAGATCGCGTACAACGCCGACGGCGGACACGACCAGTGGGTCGACGCGGTGTCGAACTCGATCAAGAACACGCTCGGCATCGACGCGTCGGGCGCTCCGTACCCCACGTTCGCGGAGCTGCGCGAGCTGGTGAACAACGACACGATCACCACCGCCTTCCGCACCGGCTGGCAGGCCGACTACCCGGGTCTGTACAACTTCCTGGGACCGCTGTACGCCACGAACGCCGGCTCGAACGACGGTGACTACTCCAGCGCCGAGTTCGACTCGCTGCTGGCCGAGGGCATCTCGGCGACGGACACGGAGGAGGCCAACGCGCTCTTCTCCGAGGCTCAGAGCGTCCTGCTGCAGGACCTTCCGGCCGTCCCGCTGTGGTACGCCAACGTGACCGGCGGCTTCGCCCCCACGGTGGAGAACGTCGAGTTCGGCTGGAACTCGGTTCCGCTGCACCACCTGATCACCAAGGCCGAGTAGCCTTAAGTGATCTCACCCGCGAGGCGGTGACGAACTCGTCACCGCCTCGTGGGCTGTTTCCCCGGCCGTCGCCGCGCTACCCGAGATGACGGCGGCCTCGCCGCGTGGGAGCCCCCGCCGAGTCGTTCGGCGCCGAGGTTCCCCGACCCAAGAGGGAGAGCGTACGTGCTCGGTTACATCCTCAGACGTGTGCTGCAGGTGATCCCCGTCTTCTTCGGGGCCACCCTGCTCATCTATTTCATGGTGTTCGCCATGCCGGGCGACCCGATCCTGGCCCTGTTCGGCGACCGCACGCCGAACCCGGCGCTGCTGGCGCAGATCCGCGAGGATTACCACCTCGACGACCCGTTCATCGTGCAGTACTTCTACTACATCGTCGGCGTCTTCCAGGGCGACTTCGGCGTCAGCTTCTCGGGCCAGCCGGTGAGCGAAGTGCTTGCGCGCACCTTCCCGGTGACGATCCGCCTCGCGCTGATGGCCATCGGAATCGAGCTCGTCCTCGCCATCGTGATCGGCACCATCTCGGGCCTGCGCAAGGGCAAGTTCTTCGACAACGCCTCGCTCGTCGTCGCACTCGTCTTCGTGGCCGTGCCGGTGTTCGTCCTCGCGTTCCTCGCGCAGTACTTCCTGGCCATCCAGCTCGGCTGGTTCCGACCGACCGTCGGGGTGCAGAACGACTGGATGGATCTCTGGCTGCCCGCCCTCGTGCTGGGGCTCAGCCTCTACGCCACCAGCATGCGCCTGACCCGCGCCTCGGTCATCGACACGCTCAACCAGGACTGGGTGCGGACGGCCTACAGCAAGGGGCTGCCGCGTCGTCGCGTCATCCCCGTGCATGTGCTGCGCAACTCGCTCATCCCCGTCATCACCAACACCGCCACCAACTTCGGCGTGCTGCTCGTCGGCGCGACCGTCACCGAGGGCATCTTCAACGTGCCGGGCGTCGGCAACGTGCTCTTCGAGGCGGTCCGCCGTCAGGAGGGTCCGACCGTGGTGTCGTTCGTGACCGTGTTCGTCATCGTCTACGTGCTGGTCAACCTGGTCATCGACCTGTTGTACGGCCTGCTCGACCCGAGGATCCGCTATGCCAAGTGACCGGTTTCCCACGGCGCACTACGTCGCCCCCGTCAAGACCACCACGATCAGCGTCGACGCCGTGCGCGTCGACGCGAAGCCGAGCAATCTCTGGCGCGACGCCTGGCGTGACATCCGCCACCGTCCCACCTTCTGGGTGACGGCGCTGCTGGTGGTCGTCGTCGCCGTGATGGCCGTCTGGCCGACGGTGTTCACCCCGGTGCCGCCGAACGCGCAGTGCTTCCTGGCGAACAGCAACGCCGGGCCGACCTCGGGTCACCCGCTCGGCTTCACGTTCCAGGGCTGCGACATCTGGGCGCGCATCGTGTGGGGCGCGCGGACCTCGCTCCTCGTTGGCCTGCTCGCCACGCTCATCAGCACCCTGCTCGGTGTCATCATGGGCGCGCTGGCCGGCTTCTACGGCGGCTGGCTCGACTCGGTGCTCTCGCGCGTGGGCGACATCTTCTTCGCGATCCCGTACATCCTGGCGGCCATCGTCGTCATGAGCGTCTTCTCGCAGAACCGCACACCGCTCGTGCTGGCCTTCGCCATCGGCGGGTTCGCGTGGGCGTCCACGGCCCGCGTGATCCGCTCCGAGGTGCTGCGGGTGCGACAGGCCGACTTCGTCACCGCGTCCCGTGCGATCGGCCTCTCCCGGTTCCGCACGCTGCTGGTGCACGTGCTGCCCAACGCCTTCGCCCCCGTCATCGTCGTGGCGACCATCACCCTGGGAGCTGCCATCTCGGCCGAGGCGACGCTGTCCTTCCTGGGCGTGGGCCTCGGCAGCGACACGATGTCGTGGGGTCTGGACATCAGCCAGGCGCAGTCATCGCTGCGCGTCGCGCCGATGGCGCTCATCTACCCGTCGATCGCGCTGACCATCACGGTCCTCGCGTTCATCATCCTCGGCGAACTCCTGCGAGACGCTCTGGACCCGAAAGCGAGGGCACGTCGATGACCCCCGAGAACCGCACGCCGCTGCTGTCGATCCGTGGTCTCACGGTCGCCTTCAGCGCCGGAAAGACCTCACGTCAGGTACTGCACGGCATCGACCTCGACATCCACCCCGGCGAGACCGTGGCGATCGTGGGGGAGTCGGGCTCGGGCAAATCCACCACGGCATCCGCCATCGTGAACCTGCTTCCCGGCACCGGCCAGGTCACCGGCGGCTCCATCCTGCTGGAAGGCACGGACCTCACGAATCTCACCTCTTCGCAGATGGAGCGCATCCGCGGGCGGGAGATCGGATACGTGCCGCAGGACCCGATGTCGAACCTCAACCCGGTGTGGAGCATCGGCTTCCAGGTGAAGGAGGCGATCCGCGCCAACGGCATCGCCACCGGCCGCAAGGAGGTCGAGCGACGCGCCATCGAGGTGCTGCGCCAGGCGGGACTGGCGGATGCCGAACGCCGACTTCACCAGTTCCCCCACCAGTTCTCGGGGGGCATGCGCCAGCGCGCCCTGATCGGCATCGGCCTCGCGGCCGACCCCAAGCTGCTCATCGCGGATGAGCCGACCTCGGCGCTGGACGTCACCGTGCAGCGGGTCATCCTCGACCACATGGCGTTGCTCGCGGCGGAGAAGGGCACCTCGGTGCTGCTCATCACCCACGACCTCGGGCTCGCCGCAGAGCGCGCCGACACGATCGTCGTGATGAACCAGGGGGAGATCGTCGAGTCCGGTCCGAGCCGGGTGATCCTCGAGAACCCGCAGCACCCGTACACCCAGCGCCTGGTGGCCGCCGCCCCTAGCCTCGCCTCGCAGCGCATTCAGGCGCGCGCCGAGGATCGCGGCATCCAGCATGAGGCGGACCTCGCGACCGCGGCGCCCGCCGTCGTCGTGCAGGACCTCGTGAAGGAGTACAAGATCCGGCGGGGCTCGTTCCGCAGCGAGCGGTTCCGCGCCGTCGACGGGGTCTCGTTCGAGATCCCGCGCGGGCGCACCCTCGCTCTCGTGGGGGAGTCGGGCTCAGGCAAGTCGACGATCGCGAAGATGGTGCTGGACCTCGAGAAGCCGACGTCGGGCTCCATCCTCATCGACGGCGAGAGCATCGAGCGTCTGTCCGGGCGCCAGTCGTTCGCACTGCGGCGGCGCATGCAGCCGGTCTTCCAGGACCCCTACGGGTCGCTCGATCCGCTGCGCAGCATCGGCGGCACGATCGCCGAGCCGCTCGACGTTCACCGCGTCGGCGACGCGAAGTCGCGCCGAGCGCGGGTGGCCGAGCTGCTGGACCAGGTCGCGCTGCCGCAGGAGCTGGCTTCCCGCTACCCCAACGAGCTCTCCGGCGGTCAGCGTCAGCGCGTGGCCATCGCCCGCGCCCTTGCGCTCAAGCCCGACATCGTCGTGCTCGACGAGGCCGTCTCGGCGCTGGACGTGCTGGTGCAGGACCAGATCCTGCAGCTGCTGGCCGACCTGCAGGCGGAGCTCGGGCTGACCTACCTGTTCATCACGCACGACCTCGCCGTCGTGCGGGTCGTGGCGGACTTCGTCTGCGTCATGGAGCGCGGCAAGATCGTCGAGCAGGGAACCGTCGACGAGATCTTCGCGAACCCCGCAGAGGAGTACACCCGGCGCCTCCTCGACGCCATCCCCGGCGCCTCGATGACGCTCGGCTCCGGTGGTGACACGGGGGCATGACCCAGCCGGGAGGCGTGGATCGCCGGGTCTACCGGTCGGGCTCGGGGACGGTCGCCCTGATCGTCGCCGCGGCGATGACGGTGTTCCTGCTGGGGGATGCCGTCGTGCGCGCCGGGTTCGCGCAGATGCTGGTGCTGGCGCCCTCGGTTCTGCTGGTCGACTGGATCATCTTCGCCGCGCTCTTCTCACCGGTGGTCAAGACCGATGCCCAGGGCATCACGGTGGTCAACCCGATCCGCCGCGCCGAGGTGCCCTGGGGGAGGGTGCGCGACATCACGACCCGCTGGCAGCTGACCTTGCATCTCGACGACGGGTCGACGGTCGCGGCCTTCGGCGGGCCGAACGTCCGCCCGCCCCGGCCGCGGCGCGGAGGGGCTCTGGATGCCGAGTCAGACGTGCCCGCGTACTCGGACATCGAACTCATCCGCCGCGAGTGGGAGGACGCTGCCGGCCGGGGGTCGGCCGCCGGGCCGGTGCAGCGAGGGTGGAACCTGCCCGTCGTCCTGTCGCTGGCGGGCCTGATCCTCTGGGGGCTGCTCGCCCTCATGGTCGGCGGGATCAGCGCCTGAGTCGCCGCTGGGTTAACGGTTTGTAACTATTTGCGGGATGCTCCGATTGGCCCGCTCGCGTTCACCTATAGTTTCGGTATTCGCAGCCCGAGCGATGTAGGTCAGTCGAAGCAGGCCGCGAGTGCCAATGCCCGCACCAATGTAGGAGACCAAATGCGTTCACGTCGAACCCTTATCGCCGGGGCCGCCATCGGCGTCACCGCCCTGGCGCTCACCGCCTGTGCACCGCCTGCCGAAGATGGGAGCGGTGACACCAACGAGGCCACGGGCTCCGCGTCGATCGCCGTCTCCGTGGGGCCGAACGACTTCATCAGCTACAACGGCTTCACCCCCGAGACGTACAGCACGTACAACTCGGCCATCGCCGACCAGCTGAAGACGGGCTTCACGTACTTCGCTCCGGACGGCTCGATCCAGGACAACACCGACCTGGGCTCCTACGAGCTGGTGTCGGAGGACCCGCTGACGGTCGAGTACACCATCTCGGAGGACGCCACCTGGTCTGACGGCACCCCGATCACCGTCGCCGACGCCGTGCTGGCGTGGGGCGTGCAGAACGCGAACCTCACCGCTGCCGAGACCCCGCTGTTCAACTCGGTCTCGCAGGACCTGGGCGACGAGGTCCCCGCGGGTCCGCAGGGCGAGCTCGACGGCAAGGAGTTCACGGTCGAATTCGCCGTGAAGAACCCGGACTGGAAGATCCAGACCTGGATGCTCGACCCCGCGCACATCGTCGCGGAGCAGGCCGGCATGGAGACGGAAGAGCTCGCCCAGGCGATCCTCGACGGCGACGCCGCCGCGCTCGAGCCCGCAGCAGAGTTCTGGAACACCGGCTGGTTCACCAACCCCGGCGAGCTGCCCGACGAGGCGCTCGTGCCTTCCTCGGGTCCGTACAAGCTCGGCTCGTGGGATGCCGGTCAGTCCGTCACCCTCGTGGCGAACGAGGAGTACTACGGTGACAAGCTCGCGCCGCAGAACGCCGAGCTCATCTTCCGCTTCGTCGGCCAGGACGCGATGGTCCAGGCCCTCGACAACGGTGACCTCGACGTCATCGCACCGCAGCCGACCGTCGACACGCTTGCGCAGCTCGAGGAGCTGGGCGACGCGGTCAACATCCTCGCCGGCCCGTCCCTGACGTGGGAGCACCTCGACTTCAACTTCATCGAGGGCTCGCTGTTCGCCGACAACCTGGAGCTTCGCCAGGCCTTCGCCATGTGCGTGCCGCGCCAGCAGATCGTCGACAACCTGATCAAGCCGATCGACGCCGACGCCGTCGTGCTGAACGCCCGCGAGGTGTTCCCCTTCCAGGACAGCTACGAAGAGGTCGTCGACGCGTCCTACAACGGCGAGTACGACGAGCCGAACATCGAAGAGGCAGCGCGCATCGTCGCGGAGCAGGGTGCCGAGGGTGCTGAGGTCCGCATCGGATACTCCGCCCCCAACCCGCGCCGCGCGGACCAGGTCGCCCTCATCAAGTCGTCGTGCGACCAGGCCGGCTTCAACATCGTCGACGCGGGCAGCGAGGACTTCTTCGCCCCGGGCGGCACGCAGGAGCGCGGTGACTACGAGGTGGCACTGTTCGCTTGGGCCGGCTCCGGCCAGATCGCCTCGGGCGAGAACATCTACGCCACCGGCAAGCCGCAGAACTACGGTGGCTACTCCAACCCCGAGGTCGACGCCGCTTGGGCGACGCTGAAGGACAGCCTCGACCCCGAGGTGCACCTGGCGCAGACCAAGGTGATCGAGGAGCTGCTGTGGGCCGACCTGTTCGGCCTCCCGATCTTCGCCCACCCGGGTGTGGACGCGGCGAGCTCGAGCATCGACGGTGTCGAGCGGACCACCACCCAGAGTGGTATCTCCTGGAACGCGTACGCGTGGAGCAGCGCTGAGTAATCGGCGATGAGCAGATGTGCGGGTCGGCCTGCGGCCGGCCCGCACATCTGTGATCGCGACCGTTCCCGATAAACCCGAAGGGAAGCACGCTCGTGCTGAAGTTCATCCTGCGACGCCTCGTCCAGGCGTTCGGCGTCATGCTGGGCGCCTCGGTGCTGGTGTACGTGCTGGTCATCAACTCCGGGGATCCGCTCGCAGATCTGCGCGAGAGCAACGCGCGCAACCGTGACTACCTGATCCAGCAGCGCATCGAGTTCATGGAGCTCGACCTGCCGTGGTGGCAGCGCTACCTGGACTGGCTGGGGGGCGTGAGTCGCTGCGTCATCGGCCAGTGCGACTTCGGCACCAACCGCCAGGGTGTCGACGTCGGCACGTTGCTCGGCCAGGCCGCGGCCTCGACATTGCGTCTGGTCCTCCTCGCCACCGTGCTCGCCCTCATCATCGGCGTCGCGGTCGGCATCCTGACAGCCGTCCGTCAGTACTCGGGCCTCGACTACGCGGTGACCTTCGGCACCTTCCTCTTCTTCTCGCTCCCCGTGTTCTGGGCCGCGGTGCTCCTGAAGGAGTACCTGGCCATCGGCTTCAACAACTGGCTCCAGGATCCCGGTTTCACCCCATTGCAGATCATCCTCATCGCGGTGGTCATCGGATTCGTGATGCAGGTGCTCCTCGCCGGATCCGTCAAGCGACGGGTCGCGACCTTCGCTGTGACGGCAGTGTTCTTCGCCGTCGTCCTCCCCACGTTCACCGCGCTCGACCTGTTCCGCAACCCGCAGCTCGGCATGATCGGCGTCGCAGTGCTCACGTTCGCCGTTGCGCTGAGCGTCACGGCCATGACCGTGGGGCTGCGCAACCGCGAGGTGCTGGTTCCGGCGCTCATCACGGCGGCGGGCGTCAGCATCATGCAGCTGGTGCTCTACAACGTCTTCGTCTACTACATGAACTGGGGCGTGCTCATCCTCGGCGTCGTCCTCGCGGTCGCCCTGCCGTGGGTGCTCGCACGGTTCATGAGCCACCGCTACCGCAGCCAGGCCATCATCGCCGCCACGGTGACGGGCGTCATCGGCGCGGGCCTCACCATGCTCGACCATCTCTTCCGGGTCTGGCCGAACTTCCTCGGCCTCAAGCCCCGGCCGATCTCCACCATCGGCTCACAGACGCCGAACTTCCGCGGTGGCTTCTGGGAGACGTTCCTCGACTACGGCACGCAGATGCTGCTGCCGACGCTGCTGCTGACGCTCATCTCGCTCGCCAGCTACAGCAGATACACCCGCACCTCGATGCTCGAGGTCAACCGTCAGGACTACATCCGCACCGCTCGCGCGAAGGGCGCACCCGAGCGCACGGTCATCTTCCGCCACGCGCTGCGCAACGCCCTCATCCCCATCGCGACGATCGCCGCCTTCGACTTCGCCGCCCTCATCGGTGGCGCGGTCATCACGGAGCGCGTCTTCGGGTGGAAGGGCATGGGTGATCTCTTCGCCAGCGGCCTCGACCAGGTCGACCCGGCACCGGTCATGGCGTTCTTCCTGATCACCGGCGGCGTCGCGGTTCTGTTCAACCTGCTCGCCGATATTTCCTACGCCTACCTCGACCCCAGGATCCGAGTATGAGCAACGACACCACACCCCCCACCGACGCGATCTACGATCTCGCCGAAGCCGAGGACGCAGCCCTCGCCTCCAAGCACACGAAGCCCATCTCGCAGGGGCGGCTCGTGCTGCGGCGGTTCCTCCGCCACCGCGGCGCGCTCGTCTCGGTGGTCGTGCTCTTCACGATCGTCGTCGTCGCCTTCACCTCGATCGGGTTCGCAGGAATCCCCGGCTGGTGGGACAAGAGCTACCTCGCCGCCGGCAATGTGATCGACGGCGGCCGTCCCACGCTGAGTCTCATTCCGACCTGGCTCGGGGGCGACGGCATCCGCTGGGGGGAGCACCCCTTCGGCCAGGACAACACCGGCAAGGACTACTTCTCCCTGGTGATGGTCGGCACCCAGCGGTCACTGATCATCGCGTTCGTCGTCGGCCTCGTCGCCACGACGATCGGCGCTGTCATGGGCGCCGTCGCGGGCTACTACCGCGGCTGGGTCGACAACGTGCTGATGCGCATCACCGACATCTTCATCGTCATTCCGCTCCTCGTCCTCGCCGCGGTGCTCGGCAAGATCGCCGGCAGCGCGGGCGGAGGGATCTTCGCGCTCGCCCTCATGATCGGCCTGGTGTCGTGGACCGGCCTGGCCCGACTGGTGCGAGGAGAAGTCCTTTCCCTCAGGGAGCGCGATTACGTCGCCGCCGCCCGCTCGACGGGAGCCAGCTCCTTCCGCATCATCTTCAAGCACCTGCTGCCCAACACGATCGGCATCATCGTCGTGAACGCCACGTTCGCGATCGGCGGGGCGATCCTGCTCGAGAGCTCGCTGAGCTTCCTCGGGTGGGGTGTGCAGCCGCCCGACACGTCGCTCGGCCTGCTGATCAGCACGTACCAGGGTGCCTTCACCAACCGACCGTGGCTGTTCTGGTGGCCGGGCATGATCATCCTGGTCATCGTGCTCGCAGTGAACTTCCTCGGCGACGGCCTGCGCGACGCCTTCGACCCGCGGCAGACCCGCAAGTGGAGTCCACGCAGACTGGAACGCCTGCGCGCTGAGAAAGGACTGTCGTGACGTACACGGACACGCACCCCGCGGGTGCGGATGCCGCCCTGCGGCTCACCGACCTGCGGGTCGACTTCGTCGTCGAGTCGGGACTGGTCCGCGCCGTCAAGGGCGTGAGCCTTGAGCTGCGCCCTGGCGAGGTCGTCGCCATCGTGGGTGAGTCGGGATCAGGCAAGTCGGTGAGCTCGGCAGCGGCAATGGGACTGCTTCCCGAGAACGCCCTCGTCTCAGGCTCCGCGGAGGTCGGCGGTACCGATGTCGTCGGACTCGCGCCGGAGAAGATCCGCCGGCTGCGTGCCACCCAGGTGGCGATGATCTTCCAGGAGCCGATGTCGGCGCTCAACCCCGTGCTGACGGTGGAGCGGCAGATGACGGAGGTCTTCGAGCTGCACGACGTCGCCTACGGTGCGGACGCGCGCGCACGTTCGATCGAGCTCCTGAAGCGGGTCGGCATCCCCGATCCGGAGGTGCGCATCGGGCAGTACCCGCATCAGTTCTCCGGTGGTCAGCGCCAGCGCATCGTCATCGCGATGGCGATCGCGCTGAACCCGCGCGTGATCATCGCCGACGAGCCCACTACCGCCCTCGACGTCACCGTGCAGGCCGAGATCCTCGATCTGCTCCGGTCGCTGAAGGACGACCTCGACGCCGGCATCCTGCTGATCACGCACAACATGGGCGTCGTCGCGGATCTCGCCGACCGCGTCGTCGTCATGTACAAGGGTGAGCTCGTCGAGCAGGGTCTCGTCGAGGACGTGCTCAAGAACCCCCAGCATCCCTACACCCGCAAGCTCCTCAATGCCGTGCCCCGCCTGTCGGGTTCGGCGCTGAGCGTGGGGGGCGCGCTCGCGCAGACCCGTGAGCGCACCGCTCCGACTCCGACCGAGCGGGATCTGGTGCTCGTCGCTGAGGATCTGGCTCTCGACTACGTGTCGCGCGGCAAGGCGTTCCGCGCGGTCGAGGGGGTTTACTTCGACCTCGCCAAACGCGAGGTGCTGGGAGTCGTCGGTGAGTCCGGTTCGGGCAAATCGACGATCGCGAAGGCCGTGCTGGGTCTGCTGCCGGTGGCATCCGGTTCGCTCAAGGTGCGCGGCGCGGACTTCGCGAAGCTGCGCGGGCGCAAGGCGAAGGACGCGCGCCGCTACATCGGCGCGGTCTTCCAGGACCCGGCGGCTTCGCTGAACCCGCGTTTCCCGATCGGTGACACGATCATCGAGCCGATGGTCGTGCACAAGGTGGGGGACAAGCGCTCACGCCTGGCGCGCGCCCGTGAGCTGCTGGATGCCGTGCACCTGCCGACCGACGTCGTCAACCGCTACCCGCATGAACTCTCCGGCGGCCAGCGGCAGCGCGTGTCGATCGCGCGGGCGCTGGCGCTCAAGCCCGAGCTGCTGATCGCGGACGAGCCGACGTCGGCCCTCGACGTCTCGGTTCAGGCCGCGGTGCTCGAGATGCTGCGCGAGCTGCAGCGCGAGTTCGACTTCGCCTGCATGCTCGTCAGCCACGACCTGGCGGTCGTGGACATGCTCGCCGACCACGTGCTGGTGATGAAGGACGGCCACGCGGTCGAGCAGGGCGAGACGAGCACGGTGCTGCACGACCCGCAGGACGACTACACCAAGCGTCTTCTCGCCGCATCGCCGGTGCCGGACCCGGTCGAGCAGCGCCAGCGCCGGCTGGCGCGCCGGGCCCTGCTGGACTCGCTCGGAGACACCCCGGACGCGCAGGTTTAGTCCCGGCCACAGCCGGTGAACGCACCCGAAGCGGGGCGGGGTCGCCGCGACCCCCCCCCGCTTCCGGTATCCTGGAGTGTCGGCCCTTCGGTTTTCGCCTGGGGACGGCGCTGATTCATTCCCCTCTCCCCGCAAGGAAACTCGATGGCGCACGCCCTCCGTCCGGACCTCCGTAACGTCGCGATCGTCGCGCACGTCGACCATGGCAAGACCACGCTCGTCGACGCGATGCTCCGCCAGACCGGGTCCTTCGGCTCTCACGAGCACATGGAGGAGCGCGCGATGGACTCGAACGACCTCGAGCGCGAGAAGGGCATCACGATCCTCGCCAAGAACACGGCGATCACGTACAACGGCATCCACACCGACGTGCCGGTGACGATCAACGTCATCGACACCCCCGGTCACGCCGACTTCGGCGGCGAGGTCGAGCGCGGGCTGTCGATGGTCGACGGCGTGGTGCTGCTGGTGGATGCCAGTGAGGGCCCGCTGCCGCAGACCCGCTTCGTGCTGCGCAAGGCGCTGGAGGCGAAGCTGCCGGTCATCCTGCTGGTGAACAAGACCGACCGCCCCGACGCGCGCATCGCCGAGGTCGAGGAAGAAGCCCACGACCTGCTGCTGGGTCTCGCGTCCGACCTGCAGGACGACGTTCCCGACCTCGACGTCGACGCGCTGCTGGACGTCCCCGTCGTCTACGCCTCCGGCCGCGCGGGAGCCGCCTCGACCAACCGTCCCGAGAACGGCAGCCTTCCGGACAACGACGACCTCGAGCCGCTCTTCGAGGCGATCCTGCAGCACGTGCCGGCGCCGTCGTACGACGACGAGGCACCGCTGCAGGCGTGGGTGACGAACCTCGACTCCTCGCCCTTCCTCGGGCGCCTCGCGCTCCTGCGCGTCTTCAACGGCACGCTGAAGAAGGGCCAGACGGTCGCCTGGGTGCGCGCCGACGGAACCACCAGCAACGCCCGCATCACCGAGCTGCTCAAGACCCGTGCCCTCGACCGCTACCCGGCCGAGTCCGCCGGCCCCGGCGACATCGTCGCCATCGCGGGCTTCCCCGACATCACCATCGGCGAGACGATCGCCGATCCCGAGGACGTGCGCCCGCTGCCGCAGATCCACGTCGACGAGCCCGCCATCTCGATGACGATCGGCACCAACACGTCGCCGCTCGTCGGCAAGGTGAAGGGCCACAAGCTCACCGCTCGCATGGTCAAGGACCGCCTCGACCGCGAGCTCATCGGAAACGTCTCGCTCAAGGTCGTCGACATCGGGCGCCCCGACGCGTGGGAGGTGCAGGGCCGCGGTGAGCTGGCGCTGGCCATCCTCGTCGAGAACATGCGCCGCGAGGGCTTCGAGCTGACCGTCGGCAAGCCCCAGGTGGTCACCAAGAAGATCGACGGCAAGACCTACGAGCCGTTCGAGCACCTCACGATCGACGCACCCGAGGAGTACCTCGGCGCGATCACGCAGCTGCTGGCCGCCCGCAAGGGCCGCATGGACAACATGACCAACCACGGCACCGGCTGGGTGCGGATGGAGTTCATCGTCCCCTCGCGCGGACTCATCGGGTTCCGCACCGAGTTCCTGACCACGACCCGAGGCACCGGCATCGCCAACGCGATCTCGCACGGCTACGAGCCGTGGGCAGGGCACATCCAGACGCGTCAGAACGGCTCGGTCGTGGCTGACCGCTCCGGTGTGGTCACCCCCTTCGCGATGATCGCGCTGCAGGAGCGCATGTCGTTCTTCGTGCAGCCCACGCAGGAGGTCTACGAGGGCATGGTCATCGGCGAGAACTCCCGCGCCGACGACATGGACGTGAACATCACCAAGGAGAAGAAGCTCACCAACATGCGGGCGGCGAGCTCCGACACCTTCGAGTCGATGACGCCGCCGCGGCTGCTGACGCTCGAGGAGAGCCTCGAGTTCGCCCGCGACGACGAATGCGTCGAGGTCACTCCCGAGATCGTGCGCATCCGCAAGGTGAACCTCGACGCCAACGAGCGCGCCCGCGCGACGGCACGTCTGAAGCGCCAGGACGCCAACGCCTGACCTCGCCGTTAGCATCTTCGGGTGACCGAGGAAACGCCTCCTGACGGAGCGGACGCCGCCCGTCAGGTGCGCCGGGCGACGCGTGAGGGGCTGGGGGTGGCTCTGGCCACCAGCGCCTACGGCGTGTCGTTCGGCGCGCTCGCGGTCGCATCCGGCCTCGACGTCTGGCAGGCGTGCGCGCTGAGTCTCGTGATGTTCACCGGCGGCTCGCAGTTCGCGTTCGTCGGCGTCATCGGCGCCGGCGGCCTCGCCGCGGTGCCGGCGGCGATCGCCTCGGCGTCGCTGCTGGGGGTGCGCAACGTCGCCTACGCCATGCGCATGGCGCCCGTCATCGGCGGACCCTTCTGGCGGCGCGCGGCGGCGGCGCAGTTCACGATCGACGAGTCGACGGCCGTCGCCCTCGCCCAGACGGAGCCCCGGGCACGGCGGGTGGGCTTCTGGGTCACCGGCGTCGGCATCTACGTCGGGTGGAACCTCTCGACGCTGCTCGGCGCGCTCCTCGGCGATCTGCTGGGGGACCCCCGCGCGTACGGGCTGGATGCCGCGGCGGCGGCGGCCTTCCTCGCTCTGCTCTGGCCGCGCGTGCGGCAGCGCCAGGCGATCGTGGTGGGTGTCGCGGCCGCCGTGGTCGCGACGGCGCTCACGCCCGTGCTCATGCCGGGTCTGCCCGTGCTCATCGCCGCCGTGGTGGCGGTCGTCGTGGGTCTGTTCAACTGGTTCGCCGCACCGGGCGCCGCGCCCGGCTTCGCCGAGCCCGACGACGTGCCCGAGCGGGAAGGGCTGCCGTGACCCTCTGGAACGCCGTGCTGGTGGCGGCCATCGTCTGCGTCGCGCTGAAGGCGGTCGGATACCTCATCCCGCCGAAGGTGCTCGAGGCGCCCCGCCCTGCGCGCGTGGCGGACCTGCTCACCGTGGCGCTGCTGGCGGCCCTGGTGGCGGTGCAGACACTCGGCATCGGCCAGGGTGTCGTCGTCGACGCGCGGGTGCCCGCCCTCGTCGTGGCGGCGGGGCTGCTGCTCGTGCGCGCCCCGTTCCTCGTGGTCGTGGTGGCTGCCGCCGGCACGGCTGCGCTGCTGCGACTGTGGGGCTGGGCGGCGTGACCGGCCGCCTAGACTGCTGAGGTGGGATCGATCAGGGCGCGCGTGCTGACGTGGATCATCGCCGTCGTCGTGGGCTTCGTCTACGGGGTCGCCGGAACCGTGGCCCATTCCTATGCCCTCGGGTGGTTCCCGCTCGGCCTCGTGCTGTCGATCGTCGGTGTGTCGGCGCTGCTGCTGGCCGTGCGGCTGCTGACCGCGGACCGGTGGGTGGCCCTGGCCGCCGGGATCGGCGCGATGGTGGCGACCCTGCTGTTCTCGGGCGCGGGCCCCGGCGGCTCGGTCATAGTGCCCGCACCCACGGACGGAATGCTCTCGGCCGGTGTCGTCTGGACGATCGCGGTGCCCCTCGTCGTCGCTGTCGTCGTCGCCTGGCCCGACCTGTCACGCCTGCCGGATCGGGAGAGGTCGCCTAGACTGGGGGAGTGACGTATGTGATCGCTCTCCCGTGCGTCGATGTCAAGGATCGCGCCTGCATCGACGAGTGCCCTGTCGACTGCATCTACGAGGGTGAGAGGTCGCTGTACATCCACCCCGATGAGTGCGTGGACTGCGGCGCCTGCGAGCCGGTCTGCCCCGTCGAGGCGATCTACTACGAAGACGACCTCCCCGCCGAGTGGGCGGACTACTACACCGCGAACGTCGAGTTCTTCCAGGACATCGGCTCGCCCGGCGGAGCCGCGAAGACGGGGGTCATCAAGCACGACCACCCCGTCATCGCCGCCCTTCCGCCGCAGGCCTGACGTGGGGGTCAGCGACCTCGCCGATTACCCCTGGGATGCCGTTGCGCCCTATGCCGCGACGGCTCGATCCCATCCGGGCGGCATCGTCGATCTCTCGATCGGCTCTCCGGTGGACCCCACGCCCGAGGTCGTCGCGGCGGCCCTGACCGCCGCCACCGACGCCCATGCTTACCCGCAGACAGCCGGCGCGCCGTTCCTCCGCGAAGCCATCGCGGACTGGTTCCGGCGCCGGCGCGGCGTGCCCGGGCTGACGCCCGATCACGTGCTGCCCACCGTCGGCTCGAAGGAGCTGGTGGCGCTGCTGCCGCTGCTGCTCGACATCGGACCCGGCGACGTCGTCGTGCATCCGCGCGCGGCCTACCCGACCTACGAGGTGGGAGCCCGGCTGGTGGGCGCGACCCCGCTCGCGGCCGACGACCCCGCCGAATGGCCGGTGGGCACGCGCCTGGTGTGGCTGAACTCTCCCGGCAACCCCGACGGTCGCGTGCTCGACCACGAAGAGCTCGGCCGCGCCGTCGCGCGGGCACGCGAGCTCAGCGCCGTCATCGCCGGTGACGAGTGCTACGCCGAGCTCGGCTGGGAAGGGCGGTGGGCCGAAGAGCCGGTCCCCAGCCTCCTCGATCCGCGCGTCACCGGGGGAGATCCGACGGGCGTGCTGTCGGTGTACTCCCTCAGCAAGCAGTCGAACCTCGCGGGGTACCGGGCGGCCTTCCTCGCCGGCGACCCCGCCCTTGTGGCGCGCCTGCTGACCGCCCGCAAGCACCTCGGCCTCATGCTCCCCGCCCCCGTGCAGGCCGCCGCCGCGGCGGCCCTCGCCGATGACGCGCACGTCGCTGCACAGAAGGCGCGCTACCGCCGCCGGCGAGAGATGCTCAAGCCCGCGGTCGAGGCCGCCGGGTTCCGCATCGACCGCAGCGAGGGGGGACTGTACCTCTGGGCCACGGAGGGTCGCGATGCATGGGAGAGTCTCGGCCGGCTCGCCGAGCGTGGCATCCTGGCAGGCCCGGGCCACTTCTACGGCCCGCACTTCCCGCAGCATGTGCGCTTCTCCCTCACCGCGACCGACGAGCGCATCGCCGAGGCCGCGCGGCGGCTGACGCCCCCGTAGCATTCCTCCACCCGTTCCCGCCATCCTTTGGCGGGGAGCGGAGTAGGCCCCACGGCCCGTTAGGCTGTATTCACCGACGACCCCGACCGCAAGGAGGCTTCGTGAGCGACGCGAGCACCCAGCAGCCAGAAGCCCCCCAGCCCGTAGCCACGGTCACGATCGGGGAGCGCACCGCCGAACTGCCCATCCTGCGCGGCACGGACGGGACCTCGAGCGTCGACCTGTCGACCTTCACCAAGCAGACCGGGCACACGACCCTCGACTACGGGTTCGTGAACACCGCCGCCACCAAGTCGGCGATCACCTACATCGACGGTGACGAGGGGATCCTCCGCTATCGCGGATACCCGATCGAGCAGCTGGCGCAGAACAGCACCTACCTCGAGGTCGCCTGGCTGCTGCTGTACGGCGAGCTGCCCACCGCCGACGAGCTCGGCGCCTTCGATGAGCGCATCCGCCGCCACACCCTGCTGCACGAGGACCTGAAGCGCTTCTTCTCGTCGCTGCCGCACACCGCGCACCCGATGTCGGTGCTCTCGTCGGCGACGGCCGCGCTGTCGACCTACTACGAGAACCAGTCCGACCCGAACAACCCAGAGCACGTGGAGCTGAACACCATCCGCCTGCTCGCGAAGCTGCCCGTCATCGCGGCGTACGCGCACAAGAAGAGCGTGGGTCAGGCGTTCCTCTACCCCGACAACTCGCTCAGCTTCGTGGATAACTTCCTGCGCCTGAACTTCGGCGTCATGAGCGAGCAGTACGAGATCAACCCGGTCATGTCGCGCGCGCTCGAGCGGCTGCTGATCCTGCACGAGGACCACGAGCAGAACGCCTCGACCTCGACGGTGCGGCTGGTCGGCTCCACCGGCGCGAACCAGTTCTCATCGATCTCCGCCGGCATCAACGCCCTCTACGGGCCGCTGCACGGCGGCGCGAACGAGGCCGTCCTCGACATGCTGGCCCGCATCCGCGACTCCGGCGAGAGCGTGCAGCGTTTCGTCGAGCGGGTCAAGAACAAGGAAGACGGCGTGAAGCTCATGGGCTTCGGGCACCGGGTGTACAAGAACTACGACCCGCGGGCGAAGCTCGTGAAGGAGTCCGCCGACGAGGTGCTCACGGAGCTCGGGGTGCACGACCCGCTGCTCGACCTCGCCAAGGAGCTCGAGGAGATCGCGCTCAACGACGAGTACTTCCAGCAGCGCCGGCTCTACCCGAACGTCGACTTCTACACCGGCGTCATCTACAAGGCCATGGGCTTTCCGACCCGCATGTTCACGGTGCTGTTCGCGATCGGCCGCCTTCCGGGGTGGCTCGCCCACTGGCGCGAGATGCAGAACGACCCGCAGACGAAGATCGGCCGCCCGCAGCAGCTGTACACCGGCGCTCCGCGCCGCGACTACCCCGGCGTGTGAGCCGGCCGACGCCGTCGTAGCGGCAGGGGGGTGACCACGAGGGCGCCCGGCGGGTAGCGTGACCCCCGCACGACCTGCCGTACGAGCGGAGGCGCCATGTGGGAACAGACGACGGACCCTTTCGGGAGCATCGGGCTCTCCGCCCTCGTGGCGGCCATTCCCATCGTGGTGTTCCTGGTGTGCCTGGTCGCGATCAAACTGAGCGGCATCCTCTCGGCCGTCATCGCACTGGCCGTGCAGATCGTCGTCGCCATGTGGCCGTTCGGAATGCCGCTGGACGCGGTGGCAGGCTCCGCGCTGAACGGGGTGCTCACCGCGATCTGGCCGATCGCGTACATCATCGTGATGGCCGTGTGGCTGTACCGGCTCGCGGTGGCCAGCGGCAGGTTCGACGTCATCCGCGCCTCGATCGGGGGGATCTCGGGCGACCAGCGCATCCAGGTGCTGCTGATCAGCTTCGCCTTCGGGGCCTTCCTCGAGGGCGCCGCCGGATTCGGTGTTCCCATCGCCATCTGCGCGGCACTGCTCGTGCAACTCGGGTTCCGCCCGGTGCGCGCCGCCATGATCTCCCTCGTCGCGAACGCCGGCGCCGGAGCCTACGGCGCCATCGGCATTCCGGTGATCGTCGGCGCACAGGTCACCGGTATCGACGTGATGGTGCTGTCGCGGTCGATGGTCGTCATCCTGCAGCCGCTGACGCTGCTGATCCCTTTCCTGCTGGTGATGATCCTCGACGGGTGGCGCGGCCTGCGCGAGACACTGCCGGCGACCCTGCTCGTCACCGTGGTGTTCAGCGGCATCCAGGGCGGTGTGCTGTGGTTCCTCGGTCCCGAGCTCGCCGACCTCGGCGCGGGACTCGGCGCCATGGTGGCCCTCTTCGTGCTCGGGAGGGTCTGGCAGCCGCGGCGGCAGTTCCGTGAAGACGGATCGCAGGCCCCGGAGGCCGAGCGCCACAGCCTCGGCCAGATCGCGTCCGCCTGGAGCCCGTTCTACATCCTGACCGGCTTCATCCTGCTGTGGAGCCTGCCGCTGTTCAAGAACCTCTTCGCGGAGGGTGGCGCGCTGGCCGGCACCGTCTTCGCCGTTCCCATCCCGGGGCTGACGGGCGAAGTGACCACGGCAGCCGGCTCCGTCGTCACCGCGACCTGGGGCTTCACGCCGCTGAACGCAACCGGCACGGCCATCCTCCTTGCGGTGATCGTGTCGTACCTGACCACCCCGAAATCGCGCCGCCCGTCGCTGGGCGGAGAGTTCGTCGGCACCGTGCGGTCGCTCTGGCAGGCGCTGGTGCTCATCGCGCTGATCCTCGCACTGGCGAACATCGCCAACTATGCGGGCGCCTCGACGTCGATGGGCAACGCCCTCGCCGCGATCGGCCCGCTGGTTCCCCTCCTCGCCCCCATCATCGGCTGGATCGGCGTGTTCCTCACCGGGTCGGTGGTCAACAACAACACCCTCTTCGCGCCGCTGCAGGTCGCCACCGCGCAGGGCATCGGTGCCGATCCGGCCCTGCTGGTGGCGGGCAACACCGCCGGCGGCAACACCGGCAAGGTGATCTCGCCGCAGTCGATCGCGATCGCAGCGGGGGCCGTGGGGCTCTCGGGGCGCGAAAGCGAGATCCTGCGGGCGTCGATCCTCTACAGCCTCGGGATGCTGGCGTTCATCTGCCTCTGGTGCTTCACGCTGTACATCGCGTTCTGACGTTCAGGCGTGCAGTGCCTCGTTCAGGGTGACGCCGACGCCGGCGCGCTCGACCGCCTCGACCGCGCCGGTGAGGGAGTTGCGGCGGAAGAGCAGCCCCGATCGCCCGGAGAGTTCGGCGGCCTTCACGACCTGGGGCGTGCCGTCGTGGCGGGGAGCCGCCGCGGGCAGGGTGACCTTCGTGCCTGCGGTCACATACAGGCCGGCCTCGACGACGCAATCGTCTCCGAGCGAGATGCCGATGCCGGCGTTCGCGCCGAGGAGCGTGCGCGCCCCGATCGATACGCGGTGGCTGCCGCCACCCGAGAGCGTGCCCATGATCGAGGCGCCGCCGCCGATGTCGCTGCCGTCGCCGACCACGACCCCCTGGGAGATGCGGCCCTCCACCATCGAGGCGCCCAGGGTCCCGGCGTTGAAGTTGACGAACCCCTCGTGCATGACGGTGGTGCCGGGGGAGAGGTAGGCGCCTAGACGCACCCGGGCGGTGTCGGCGATGCGCACACCCGCGGGCGTGACGTAGTCGGTCAGGCGCGGGAACTTGTCGAGACTGTGCACTTGGATCCCGTGGCGCTGCAGCGACGGGCGCATGGAGGCGGCATCCTCAGGCAGCATCGGGCCGGCGTTCGTCCACGCGACGATCGGCAGGTGCCCGAAGATGCCGTCGAGGTTGAGGTCGTTGGGCTCGACGAGACGGTGGGACAGGGCGTGCAGCCGCAGGTAGGCGTCGGGCGTCGAGGCCGGCGCGGCATCCAGGTCGATCTGGAGCGACACCGGCGCCACCGTCACCTTGCGTCGCTCGTCGCGTCCGTCGAGGCCCTCCACCTCCGCGGCGGCGTCGATGTCGACCGGGCGGCGCCCCGCCTGCGGGTGGGGGAACCAGGCGTCGAGCACCGTGCCGTCAGCGGCGGTGGTCGTCAGTCCGGTGGCCCAGATCCATCGTGCGTCGCTCATCCCTCCAGAATATCGGGCGTCGCGCGCTGGCTAGACTCGGGGGATGCCACGGCTCGACCTCAGCGCGTCCTCTCTCGACCTCACGCGGGCGATCTGCGACATCCCCAGCGTCTCGGATGAAGAGACGACCCTCGCCGACGCCATCCACGAAGCCGTCGCCGCGTTGCCGCACCTGCAGGTGCATCGCGACGGCGACACGATCGTGGCGCGCACCGACCTCGGCCGCGCGCAGCGCGTCGCCATCGCCGGGCACATCGACACCGTCCCGGTGAACGCGAACCTGCCCACGCGCGACATCGAGATCGACGGCGAGCCCTACCTGTGGGGACGCGGCACCGTGGACATGAAGGCAGGCGTCGCGGTGCAGCTGAAGCTCGCCGCCGAACTCGTCGCCCCCCGCGTGGACATCACCTGGCTCTGGTACGACCACGAAGAGGTCGAGGCCTCGCGCAGCGGCCTGACGCGGCTCGCCCGCACCCGACCCGACCTCTTCGCGGCGGACTTCGCGATCCTGGGCGAGCCCTCGGACGGCGAGGTCGAGGGGGGATGCAACGGCACGCTGCGTGCGGTGATCCGCACGCACGGCTCGCGCGCCCACAGCGCCCGGGCGTGGATGGGCGAGAACGCCATCCACGCCGCGGCCCCCGTGCTCGCGCGACTGACGGACTACGAGCCGCAGCAGATCGAGGTCGAGGGCCTGGTGTATCGCGAGGGTCTCAACGCGGTGCGCATCACCGGCGGGGTCGCAGGCAACGTCATCCCCGACCTCTGCGAGATCGAGGTGAACTACCGGTTCGCGCCCAGTCGCGACGCCGCCGAAGCAGAAGCCCACGTGCGTGAGATCTTCGCGGGGTACGAGGTGGAGATCACGGACGTCGCCGAGGGTGCCCGCCCCGGCTTGGACGCTGCGCTCGCCCAGGAGTTCGTCGCCGCGGTCGGCGCGGTGCCCCGCCCCAAGTACGGCTGGACCGACGTCGCCCGGTTCTCGGCGCTCGGCGTGCCGGCGGTGAACTACGGTCCCGGAAACCCGCACCTGGCCCACCACGACGAGGAGCGGGTGGCGGTCTCGCAGATCGAGGCCGTGGAGCGCGGTCTTCGCGCATGGCTGCGCGGCGCCTGACAGACCGCATCGCGCGACGCTGGGCGTCGCTGCCGGCGGCGCTGCGCATCGCGGTGCTCTACGTCGGCGCCCGTCTCGTCACGACCTGCTTCCTGCTGCTGGCTGCCCGCGCTTCGGCGCCGGGATCTCGGTTCGGCCCGGACGCCACCCTGGCGGATCTCCTGGCCGGGTGGGACGGCCAGTGGTACTGGCTGGTGGCGGTCTCGGGCTACCCCAGCGACCCGCCCGTCACCGACGGCGGGCTGGTCGGGGAGAACGCGTGGGCCTTCCTCCCGGTGTACCCGATCGTCGCGGCCGTCGTCGGCGCACCGTTCGGAACGTGGGTGGCAGGGGCGGCCATCGTGTCGCTGGTCGCCGGATACGGCGCCACCTATGTGCTGTATCGCCTCCTCAGCGAACGGATCGGCGCCCGCGCGGGGCTCTGGGCCGCTCTGTTGTTCGCCTCATCGCCGCTGGCGGCCCTCTTCCACGTCGCGTATGCCGAGTCGTTGTTCCTCCTGCTGCTCTTCCTCGCGCTCTGGCAGGTACAGCGCCGGCGATACGCATGGCTGTATCTCCTCGTCCCGCTCATGGGGTTCACCCGGCCCGGGGTGCTGGCGTTCTCGCTGTTCCTCGCACTTCACGGCATCCACCGCTGGCTGATCCGCCGACAGGACCCGCTCGCGAGCCGTGACGTCGTGCACATCGTCGCGACGGGCCTGCTGGCCGCCGCGGTCGGGTTCTCGTGGCTGGGGATCGCTGCGCTCGTGACGGGGCGGCCCGATGCCTATCTGGCCACCGAGCTGGCGTGGCGGCGCGTGTGGGTTCCGGATGCCGAAGCCGGATTCGCGCCCTTCGAGGGCTTCGTGCAGGCCAGCGTCTTCTGGGCGGGGCAGCTGGGTCTGCCGCCGGCCGCGGGAGTGGTGACGCTGGTGGCCGCCGTGGCGGGAGTGGCGCTGTGGCTGTGGCGCGGCCGCACGGCACGCCGCCTCGGGGTCGACCTGCGCCTGTGGTCGGCGAGCTATCTGCTCCACCTGCTGGCGGTGTTCTTCCCGCAGTCGAGCACGTTCCGCCTGCTCGTGCCGCTGTCGCCGCTGTGGGGAGCGGTCGCGCTGCCCCGATCGAGGGTCTGGCGCACGGCGGCGCTGGGGGTGTGCCTCGCCGCGCAGTGGTGGTGGATCCACGAGATGTACGCGCTCGGCGACACCTTCTGGCGGGTGCCCTGATCGAGCCGTCAGCGCGCCTGGGTCATCGCACGCCGATTTCACACGATAAACTCAGGCACCATACCTACGAGGAAAAGGAGCCCGTAAATGGCAGCCATGAAGCCGCGAACCGGGGATGGACCGATGGAGGCCGTGAAGGAGGGACGCCTGATCATCGTGCGCGTCCCCCTCGAAGGTGGGGGTCGCCTGGTCGTTTCCGTCAACGACGACGAGGCGAAAGAGCTGTACAGCGTCCTCGGCGGCGTTGTGAACCCTGCGTGACACGCTCCCTGTGCGAAGCGGCCGGTCAGTTCTGACCGGCCGCTTCGTCGTTCCCGTCAGGGGGCGGTGGTGGTCAGCTGCAGCAGTCCCTCGCCGACGATCGACAGGGCGCCGATGACGGCGGGCGAGGACTGCGTCTCCTGGATCAGGGACCGGTAGGCGCTCGTCACCGCATCGCGGCGCACCGGGTCGGCGACCGCACCGCCGTGCAGCACGCGCGGCACGAGCACAGTGCCGCCGGCGCGGACCAGTCGCAGACCGTGCTCGACGTACTCGATGACGCCCTCCGGATCGGCGTCGATGAGGACGATGTCGTAGGACGCCTCGTTCATGCGCGGCAGCACGCTGGATCCGCGTCCGGTGATGAAACGTGCGCGGGCGGGCGCGACGCCGGCCGCCGCGAACGACTGACGCGCGGCGCCCAGGTGCTCGGGCTCGATGTCGATGGTCGTCAGCGTGGCGCGCGGCGAACCGTGCAGCAGCCAGAGGCCCGAGACGCCGGCCCCGGTGCCCACCTCTACGATGTTCAGCGCCTTGGAAGCCGCGGCGATGACCGCGCACTGGGCGCCGATCGGCGCGCTGATGGGGTCGGCGCCGAGCTCGAGCGCGTGCGCGCGCGCCCGACCGATCGCGTCGGGTTCGATCGTGACTTCGGCTGCGAATCTGCGGTTCGCGTCGTGCTCGCCCATGGGACCTCCAGCTGTCAGCGTACGCGGCAGGAGCGCCGCGACCCGTGAGGCGCACGGGTAACCTGGAGGCATGGTTTTCGGTCTCACGTGGGAGAAGCTGCTGCTGATCGCCGTGATCGCCGGCATGCTCATCGGGCCCGAGCGGCTGCCCGGCTACGCCGAGGCGCTGGCTCGGTTCACCGTGCGCGTGCGCGAGTGGGTTTCGGGCGCGAAGACCCGCGTCAAGGAGGAGATGGGCGAGGACCTCGACGACGTCGACTGGCGCAAGCTCGACCCTCGCCAGTACGACCCCCGCCGCATCATCCGTGAGGCGCTGCTCGACGACGCGCCGACACCCACGGTGCGTGCGGCCGCCGCGGGCGCCGCAGTGACCGCCGCCGCGGCATCACCGCCCCCGCCCGTGATGAAGCGGCCGGAGGGCCCGCCGCCCTTCGACACCGAGGCGACCTGAGGCGACCTCAGCGGCCGCCGTCTAGGCGGGGGAGAAGGGCAGGGAGCGGCCGGCAAGACCGCGACCCTGCGAGAGGATGCCGTCGGCGAGTGCGGTGATCGCCGCCGCTGCCGGATCGCCGGGCGCACCGAGCACCACGGGGACGCCCGCATCGCCGCCGACGCGGAGCGCGGGGCTGAGGGGAACGGTGCCCAGCAGCGGGACGGTGTGTCCGTCGGCCGACAGCGCCTGCGCGACCGCGCGGCCGCCGCCGGAGCCGAAGAGATCGAGCACGGTGCCGTCGGGGAGGGTCATGGCGGCCATGTTCTCCACGACGCCGATCACGCGCTGACCGGTCTGGCGCGCCACGAGACCGCTGCGCACGGCCACGTCGGATGCCGCCGTCTGCGGCGTGGTGACCACGAGCACCTCAGCGTGGGGGAGGAACTGTCCCACCGAGATGGCGACGTCTCCCGTGCCGGGGGGCATGTCCAGCAGCAGCACGTCGAGGTCGCCGAAGTACACGTCGGTGAGGAACTGCTGCACGGTGCGGTGGAGCATCGGTCCGCGCCAGGCGACGGCACCGGGCGCCGCGGCATCGCGCGGGAGGAACATGCCGATCGAGATCGTCTTCACCCCGTAGGCCACCGGTGGCAGCATGAGCTCGTCGATGCGCGTGGGCTGCGGCGGCAGTCCGTCGGGGCCCACGAGTCCCAGCAGCGCCGGGATCGAGAACCCGTGCACGTCGGCGTCGATGAGTCCGACGGCGGCTCCCCGCGCGGCGAGGGCGACCGCGAGGTTCGCGGTGAGCGTCGACTTGCCGACGCCGCCCTTGCCGCTGGTGACGGCGATGACGCGCGTGAGGGAGTCGGGCCCGAAGGGCATCTGGCGCGCCGGGCGGCCGCCGCGCAGGCGCTCCGTCAGCGCGGCGCGCTGGGCCGGCGTCATCACGCCCACGAGCACATCGACGGCGGTGATGCCGGGGACGGATGCCGCCGCGGTGCGGACATCGGATTCGATGCGGTCGGCGGCGGGGCAGCCGACGATGGTGAGGTCGATTGCAACCCGGGCGACGCCGTCGTGCACGGCGACGTCGCGCACCATGTCGAGCTCTGCCAGGGGGCGCCGCAGCTCGGGGTCGACCACCGCCCCGACCGCGGCGCGCACCGCGTCGTCGAACGGGGTCACGGCCGGTCCGTTCCGTCCTGATGCTCCTCGCGCGGCCGGTGGTCGTCTTCGCGGTCGGTGCGCGCGGCGGCGGTGTCGTGCGCGCTGCGCTCGCGCGCGGCATCCCGGTCGTCGAGCTGCTCGAGGACACGGGCCAGCTCCTGGCGGAGCACGTCCTTCGTGACCACCTCGCTCGTCACGTCGGTGAGCGCCATGCGCAGCGCCACGATCTCGCGGGCGAGGTACTCGGTGTCGGCGAGGTTGCGTTCGGCGCGCTGGCGGTCCTGCTCGATCTGCACGCGTTCGCGGTCGTCCTGGCGGTTCTGGGCCAGCAGGATGAGGGGCGCGGCGTACGACGCCTGCAGCGAGAGCATGAGCGTCAGCGCGGTGAAGCCGTTGGCGGCGGAGTCGAACCGCAGGCTCATCGGCGCCAACGTGTTCCAGCTGATCCACGCGATGCAGGCCAGGCTCAGCATCAGCAGGAACAGCGGCGTGCCCATCGCGCGGGCGATCCACTCGGTGAAGCGGCCGAACCGGTCGCTCGACGGCTGCGGCTGGCGGGGGAGCACGCCGGGCCGGCCGCGGGGCGCCTCGAGCGAGGCCTTCTTCGCGCGGACCATCAGCGCTTCCCCGTCGGCGTCTCGGGGCGCAGCGCAGCCGCGGGGTGCGCGGCGGAGACGGGCGAGCGCCAATCCTCGGGCAGCAGGTAGTCCAGCACGTCGTCGACGCTGACCGCTCCGACGAGGCGGTGCGCCTGATCGACCACGGGAAGCGACACGAGGTTGTAGGTGGCGAGCAGCCGTGCGACCTCGGAGGCGGGAGCCGTCGCCGGGACCGCTTCGATCGAGTCGTCGATGATGGCGCCCAGGCGCTCGTGCGGCGGATAGCGCAGCATGCGCTGGAAGTGCACGACCCCCAGCAGGCGCCCGGTGGGCGTCTCGAACGGCGGGAGGGTGATGAACACCGAGGCGGCGAGGGCGGGGTGCAGCTCGTGGCGGCGGATGAGCGCGAGCGCCTCAGCGACCGTGTTCTCGGCCGACAGCACGATCGGCTCGTTGGTCATGAGACCGCCGGCGGTGTCCGGCCCGTACTCCAAGAGCGCGCGGACGTCTTCGGCCTCGTCGGGCTCCATCAGCTCGAGCAGCTGGGCGATGCGGCCCTCGGGGAACTGACCCAGCAGGTCTGCGGCGTCGTCTGGCTCCATGTGATCGAGGATGTCGGCGGCGCGCTCGTCGCCGAGGCGCTCGAGGATGTGCATCTGATCCTCTTCGGGCATCTCCTCGAGGGCGTCGGCGAGCCGGTCGTCGGGGAGTTCCTCGGCCACTTCGAGCAGTCGCTCGGCCGGGAGGTCCAGCAGGGTGTTCGCAAGGTCCGCCGCGTGCAGCTCGGAGTATGTCGCCACCAGCTGCTCGGCCGACTGGGCCTCTCCGGGGGCCTGGTCCTCGCGCACCTCATTCCACGCGGCGAAGGTCGTCGGCCCCTTCGCGAAGGGCGAGGCGCTGGTCTTGGGGCGTCGCAGGAAGAGCTGCGACACGTCCCAGTCGCCGATGCGGTTGCGGTCGATGGCGACGTCCTCGATGACGGCGGTCCCGCTGCCGTCCCGCAGGTAGACCCGGCGTCCCAGCAGCTCGGCCATGACGCGCACCTCGCCGCCGCGCTGCTGGAACCGCCGCACGTTGATGAGGCCGGTCGAGATGACCTGGCCGGTCGCTATCGACGTGACGCGGCCGATGGAGAGGAAGACGTGGCGGCGGCCGGGGATCTCGACCACCAGGCCGATCACCCGCGGCGGATCGTCCTTGCGGAAGATGACGACGACGTCGCGGACCTTGCCGAGACGGTCGCCGGCAGGATCGAAGACCGTGCAGCCGACCAGCCGCGCGACGAAGACCCTCTGCGTGCTCACCCGACCAGCGTAGTCGGCGGGGCGGTCCGGCCGCCCCGGACCCGCGGCGGTACCGCGTGCGAAGATGGGGGAATGAGCATGATGGGGCCGTTCGGTTCGGGGCGCAATGCGGTCGGCGACACGGTCGCGAGCTTCACCACCTACGAGGCGGCTCAGAAGGCGGTCTCGGCGATGATCTCGGCCGAGGTGCCGGCGCGCGACATCGCGATCGTCGGGCAGGAGCTGCGGTCCATCGAGAAGGTGACGGGGCGGCTCGGCTACGCCACCGCCGCGCGGCAGGGCGCGATCAACGGCCTGCTGCTGGGACTGCTCTTCGCGGCGATCTTCGTCCTGGGTACCCCCGAGGTGCCGATCCAGCTGTTCGTCGGGGTGCTGTTCGTCGGCATCGCCGTGGGCATGCTGATGAGCATCATCACGTACTCGCTGATCCGCCGACGCCGCGACTACGCGTCGATCACCCAGGTCGTCGCCGAGCGCTACGACGTCACGGTGCTGCCCGCGAGCGTGCACAAAGCACGTCAGGCGCTCGGGCGCAGCGACGCCCCGGCGCCGGCGCCGCACGTCGCGCCGGGCCCGCAGTCGCAGGCGCAGCCGCAGCCGCGTCCGGCCGCAGCCCCAACCGACCCCACCGAGCCGCCCCGCTACGGTGAGCGCATCCTTCCGCCGCGCCCCGAAGGCGACTCGGAGGCCCAGCCGACGACCGGCGACGACGCGGCGCCCGGCGAGGGCGGGTCCGCGCGCGCGTGACCGAGCAGCTGATGGTCGACCTTCCCTCCGGGGAGGTGGCGGTCACCGCGGTGCTCGAGGGTCCCGCAGAGCCGTGGGCCGCGATCGCGGTCGCCCACGGCGCGGGCGCCGGGTGCGGGCACCCATTCCTCGTCGGCTTCACCCGCGGGCTCAATGCCGCGGGCGTGGCGACTCTGCGTTTCAACTTCCCCTACGTCGAGGCCGGACGGCGCATGCCCGGGCCCGCGTCGCAGGCTCTCGCCACCTGGCAGGCCGCCGAGGCGGCGCTGCGGCGTCGCGTCCCCGGCGCGCCGGTGTGGGCGGCGGGCAAGTCGTACGGCGGCCGCATGGCATCCATGGCTGCGGCGGAGGGCCTCATCTCGCCCGCGGGACTGGTGTACCTCGGCTACCCCCTGCATCCGCCGGGCCGCCCCGACAAGCCGCGTGTCGCGCACCTGCCCGATGTCGGGCCGCCGCAGCTCTTCGTCGAGGGGACGAACGACCCGTTCGTCGACCCGCACGAGCAGCTCGCCGATGCCGTCGCGTCGTGCCGGGATGCCGCGGTGCACTGGATCGACGGTGGCAACCACTCGTTCGAGGTGAAGGGGCGCAAGCGCCCCGCGGACGACGTGGGCGAGAGCCTGGCGCCGATCGTCGTTGCGTGGATGCGCGCGCACTCCTGACGGTGCCGGCGGCGACGGAGCGGTTCGCGGATCAGGTGGGCTACGCACCAGCTTGATCAACACGGCCTAAAACGGTGGCGGAGCCCCGCTGGCGGCCGACGCGGTGAACTCGAGGGTCCGGGGCGGCACGTCGGGGTAGACCCGGCCGGTGGGACTGGTCCACATGAGCACTCCACCGTCGTGCTGCACCACGGTCCACGCGGTGTTGTGCTTGAGGGTGTGGTGCCGCTTGCAGAGGTGTGCCAGGTTGCAGACGCGGGTGGGGCCGCCGTGGGCGTGGTCGATGGTGTGGTCGATGTCGCAGTGCCAGACGCTGGTGCGGCAGCCGGGGAACCGGCAGTGCTCGTCGCGGGCGCGGAGGAGGCGGCGTTGGGCCTGGGTGGGCCGGTAGTTGTCGGTGTGTTCCACGGCCCCGGTGGCGGGGTTCAGGTGCAGCCGGTCCCAGGTGAGGGCGAGGGAAGCGAGGTGGCGGGCGGTGTCGGGGTCGACCGGCCCGTGTCCGCGGAACGCGGCGGGGATGTTCTGGCCGGTGAGGGTGGCGGCGGGGATGGTGACCTCGATGCGGGCGATGAGCGCGTCGCTCTCGCAGAGGGTCGCGTCGGAGGCGTCGGCGGTGGCGTGTCCGGTGAGCAGCAGGTCGGAGAACACGTCCGCGCGCCGCTGATCCATCGTCCGGCAGTCCGCGGCAGTGGGTGGTTCTGACGTGTCGTCCACGGCGCCCGATTCGCCCGGAGCGGGGTCGCGGAGGATGCGGGCGTATTGGGTGAGACGGTCGCGGACGCCGTACGCGAGGGGTGCCGGCAGCAGGGCGACCAGTTCGGCCATCCCGTCATCCAGGTCCCGCACCCACACCCGCCGAGTCTCCGCCGCGGTGGCGTGTCGTTCCGTGAGCGGGATGGGATCGATGCGGTGGGCGAAGGTGGTGATGATCGGCTTCGCCCGCCCCGCCGTCTCCCGCTCCGCCACGGCCAGCGCGGCCTGCTCGAACACCGCCCGCACATCAGGGTCGGCGATCCGCGCCCCGGCGTCGTCGATGACCCGGACGTGGGCGATGTCGATCCGCCCCTCCGCCAACGCCGTCACGGTGGCGGGGAACCGTTCGCGCAGCAGGGTGGCGTGGTGGATGCGGTTCTGCATGCCCCGGTCGGACCGGCGCAGCGCCGCGCCCAGTTCTGCCGCGATCGACCGCAACGGCATCTCCCGCTCCCGTTGCGCGGCGATCGGGATCTGCGCGGTCTGCGCCGCCGCGATCGCCCCCGCCCGCGCCAGCAGTCCCAACTGCCAGGCTTGGATCGCGGCGAGCTGACGGTCGGCATCCACCATCTCCGCCACCACATCCGTCAACGACATCACGTCATCCGTCAACGACGACACGTCGTCGCGAGTGGTGGTCGGGGAGCTGTCCATGCCCCTTATTCTGCCGAGGGCCACCGACATTGACGGAGCGCAAATCCCAGGTCATCCGCTGATTGTGGATAACCCGCACGACGCGCGTCCTGGGGAGGGAACGACGGCTGGCGCCGCCCTCCGCGACTCACCGCCCCGCCGCGTACCCCTGCATCCCACGCGGATTCGCCGCTGCCCAGAGCACGCCGCGACTGCGGTCGATGCCGACGGCGCTCAGGCGGCCGAGGGTCCAGGGGCCACTCACGGTGACATCGTGTCCGCGCGCGGTCAGCTCGTCGATGACGTCGGCTCCGAGGCGGTCCTCGGCGACCACACCGGCCGGCGTCCATGTGCGCGGCCAGAACGAATCCACCACCGCGGTCGTGTGCAGGGTCGCCGCATCGATCGCCTGTTGCGGCGTGTATCCGCCCACCATGATCCGCAGCAGCATCGGCAGCTGCCACTGCTCCTGCTGGTCTCCGCCCGGCGTGCCGAGCGCCATCACCGGTGCGCCGTCGCGTGACACGAGCGTGGGGCTGAGCGTGGTGCGCGGCCGCATGCCCGGCCGCAGCGCGGCGGGGGATGCCTCGTCGAGCCAGGTCATCTGCAAGCGGGTGCCGAGGCAGAATCCGAGTTCGGGGACCGTCGGCGACGACTGCAGCCATCCGCCCGAGGGCGTGACCGCGACGATGTTGCCCCAGCGGTCGACGACGTCGATGTGGCAGGTGTCGCCTCGGGTCGCGCCGGATTTCGCGACGGTCGGCTCGCCGACACCGGCCGGTGCGCCGCCACCGGACGGCTCCTGACGCATCGGCGGATGGAACGGCGCGATGCCCGGCAGCGCGCCCGGTCGCCATTCCCGCGACGCCCGCTCGCCGATCTCCGCACGACGCGACGCCACGTACTCCTCCGACAGCAGGCTGGTGACGAGGGCCGGGTCCGCTGCGTCGCCGAAGTACGCGTCGCGGTCGGCCAGCGCCAGCTTCAGCGCCTCGATGATCGTGTGGGCGCCCCGAGCGGTCGCGGGGTCCAGCGCCTCGTCCTCGAAGCCGTCGAGGATCCGCAGCGCCTCCAGCAGCGCGGGTCCCTGCGTCCACGCCCCCGCCTTGGCCACCACGTAGCCTCGGAAATCGGCGGTGACGGCGGGCTCGTATCCGGCGTCGAAGGCCGCGAAGTCCGCCGGGGTGATGACGCCGGCGTGGTCCGTGCCCGAGGAGTGTCGGTGGGGCTGCGCGAGAAAGGCGGATGCCGCCTGCGCGACGAGCCCCGTCTTCCACTCCCGCCGCGCGGCGTCGATGCGCTCCCGCCGGTCGACAGCGCCGTCGCCGGCGGCGGTGAGCCGCTCGAGCACGGCCGCGTACGCCGGGTTGCGCACGAGCGACCCGGCGGCCGGAATCTCGCCACCCGGCATCCACTGCGCCGCCGACGTCGGCCAGGACTCGCGGAAGAGATCCGCCACCCGCCCGATGGTCGTCGCCGCGGCGGGCAGGAGCGGATGCCCGTCGCGGGCGTAGCCGATCGCGAAGGACAGCACGTCACCGAGCTCCCACGTGCCGTGGTCGCGCAGCAGCACGAGCCAGGCGTCCACGGCCCCGGGAACCGCGGCGGCGAGCCCGCCCGCACCGGGCACGAGATCGAGCCCTTCAGCGGTGAAGTGGGCGATGGTCGCTCCGGCCGGGGCCGGTCCCTGCCCCATGAGGACGGTCGGCTCGGTGGCATCCGCCGACTGGAAGATGCCGACGAGGTCGCCGCCCGGGCCATTGAGGTGGGGCTCGACGATGTGCAGCACGAACCCGCCCGCCACCGCGGCGTCGAACGCATTCCCGCCGCGCTCGAGCACCGCCTGGGCCACAGCGGTCGCCGTGGCGTGCGTCGAGGCGGCCATGCCGAACGTCCCCTCGAGCGTGGGGCGCGTCGTGAAGCCGGACGGCGGGGTGAATGTCACGCGCGGTCCGCGGCGCGCGCGATCCAGGCCTCGACCTCGTCGGCGGTACGCGGGATGCCGGCGGAGAGGTTCACCGGGCCGTCCTCGGTCATGAGGATGTCGTCCTCGATGCGCACGCCGATGCCGCGGTACTCCTCGGGTACGGTGACGTCGTCGATCTGGAAGTAGAGACCCGGCTCGATCGTGAAGACCATGCCCGGCTGCAGGATGCCGTCGTAGTACATCTCCCGGCGCGCCTGCGCGCAGTCGTGCACGTCGATGCCGAGGTGGTGGCTGGTGCCGTGCACCATGTAGCGGCGGTGGTGGCCGCCGCGGTCGGCATCCAGCGCCTCTTCGGCGGTGACCGGGAGCAGCCCCCACTCCGACGTGCGCCGGGCCAGCACGGCAAGTGCGGTCTCGTGCAGGGTGCGGAAGGTGACCCCGGGCCGTGCCGCGGCGAAGGCGGCGTCGGCGGCTTCGCGGACGGTCTCGTAGATGCGGCGCTGGATGTCGGTGAAGCGCCCGGAGACCGGCAGCGTGCGGGTGATGTCCGCGGTGTACAGGCTGTCCACCTCCGCTCCGGCATCCACGAGGATCAGGTCGCCGGGGAGCACCGCCCCGTCGTTGCGGGTCCAGTGCAGGTAGCAGGCGTGCGGGCCGGATGCCGCGATCGTGTCGTAACCCACGGCGTTGCCATCGCTGCGCGCCCGCTGGTGGAAGACGCCTTCGACCACGCGCTCACCGCGCGGGTGCTCGATGATGCGGGGGAGGTTCGCGACGATGTCGTCGAAGCCTGCGGCGGTCACGTCGACGGCCAGGCGCATCTGCGCGATCTCGTAGTCGTCCTTGACGAGCCGCAGCTCGGAGACGAACCGGGTGAGGTCCGGGTCCTCGCCGACCACGAGGTCCTCGTCGGATGCCGCGAACGCATCGAGGTGGTCGGTCGCGAGGGCGAGGTCGGCCGCGACGCCCTCGAGGGCGGGGCGGGGGCCGATCCAGAACTCGCCGATCGAGGCGTCGGAGTAGAACTCCGCCGTCGTGCGGTCCGCGCGTTCGCGGAAGTACAGGGTGGCGGTGTGGCCTTCAGCGGTCGGCTCGAAGACGAGCACCGAGTCGGGCTCGCTGTCGGAGCCCCAGCCGGTGAGGTGCGAGAACGCCGAATGCGCGCGGAAGGGGTAGTCGGTGTCGTTGGAGCGCTGCTTGAGCGACCCTGCGGGGATGACGAGGCGCTTGCCCGGGAAGGCCGCCGATACGGCCTGGCGGCGCGCGGCGGCGTAGGCGGCCTGCTCGCGCGGCTCCGGAAGAGTGGCGGGACGCTCCGCCCACCCCGTGGAGATCGTGTCGAGGAACCCCTGGCCGTAGTTCTGACGGCGGTTGGTGGTGGTGTCGCTCTGCTGCGGCTCGGTCGCGGTCGCCTCGTTGTCGCCTGACGTGTTCATACCACCAGTGTGGCACCGCTCAGCTGAGCGGTCCCAGTCAGCCCGCGGGTTCGAGCTGGACCACCAGGGGGCGGTGGTCGCTGCCGGCGCCGTCCATCGACGTCAGCACCACCGATCCGGAGACGTCCCAGTTGTCCGTGGCCATGACGTGGTCGATGGGGGAGCCCACGAGGGTCGGCACCTGCGCCGGCCACGTGCCGGCCGCTCCGCTGCCGCTGGCCGCCGCGGCGTCGTGGCAGCGACCCAGGTGCCCGCCGTCGACCCCCAGGCGCCGCATGTGGTCGAGGGTGGCGTTGAAGTCGCCCGCCATGATGACGTCTTCGGCGGCGCACTGGTCGGCGAGCCACTGCAGGTCGTCGCGCCATTCCTGCATCGCGGATTGGCGCGGGGCGACGGCGTGCGCGGCCACGATGATGGGCCCGGTTCCATCGACCGGCATGGCGACGGCGCTGGGCACCACCGACGTGTTGCTCGTGCCGTCTCGGGAGGACTCGATGACGGCATAGTCGCCGAGCGCCGGCGAGATGAGCAGCGTCGTGGAGTCGGCATCCCACAGCCCTTGCCGGGTGTGGTGCGCCCACATCGGGTGGCCCATGTCGCGCATGGCCAGCGCGACGGCTTCGCCCGTCTCGATCGTCGTCTCGGGGAGGGCCACCACGTCGGCGGCCATCGCGACGGCCGTCTTGGCGATGGTGTCGGGGGAGGTGGCGTCGCCTCCCGCGGTGTTCCAGGTCATGACCCGCACGCTCGCCTCGCCCTTGGTGGGGAGGGCCTCGGAGCCGGCCCCGCGCTGCACGACGGTCACACCGGTCGCGACGGCGGCGATCGCGCACACCGCGGCGACCGACAGCGCCATCGCCCGCAGCGGCCGGGCGACGGCCAGCAGCAGGGCCACGATGACGCCGGCGGCGAAGGCGAGCGCGACCAGCGGACGGAACGAGACGATCTGGGCGATGGGGTACGTGCGCTCGAGCCGGAAGAACGCCGGCCAGGTGAGGATCGCGGCAGCGATGGCGAACAGAACCGTCGCGAGGATCCCGGTCAGTCGCAGCACGTCGCGACTCTATGACAGGTGTCTGGGAGATCGGCGGATGCCGCACCCGGTCTGTCCCGGCCCGCGCCGCTACGCTCGTGGGGTGAGTTCAGCACGGCAGAGGTTCGAGGGGCCCAGCGACCTCCACCTGCACTCGGTCTTCTCCGACGGCACGGAGTCGCCCGCCGAGGCGATGCTGGCGGTGCACCGCGCGGGGGTGCGCACCGCCGCCCTCACCGACCACGACACGACGGCCGGCTGGGCCGAGGGCGCCGAGGCGGCGACGTCGCTCGGCATGACCTTCCTTCCGGGTATGGAGCTCAGCGCCACCGACCGCTGGCGGAGCGTGCACGTGCTGGCCTACCTGTTCGACCCCGACGACCGTGCCCTCCGCGCCGAGACCGAACGCATCCGCAGCGCCCGACTCGGCCGTGCAGAGCGCATCGTGGCGGCGATCGGTCGCGACTACGACCTCTCCTGGGACGACGTCGTGGCAGAGACCGGCGACGGGGCGACGGTGGGCCGCCCTCACATCGCCGACGCCCTCGTCACACGGGGCCTCGCACGCGACCGGGGCGAGGCGTTCTCCGGCATCCTCGCGCCGACGAGCGGATACTACGTGCCCCACTACGCGCCCGACGTGCGCGACGCGGTGCGGCTGATCGTCGCCGCCGGCGGGGTGCCCGTCATCGCCCATCCGACCCCTGCCGGTCGCGACCGCATGATGCCGATGCCGCTCCTGAGGGAGCTCATCGCACTGGGCCTCGGCGGGTTCGAGCTCGGCCACCGCGAGAACACTCCGGAGGGCATCGCCACCCTGCGGGCGGTGGCCGCCGAGCACGACCTCATCGTGACCGGGTCCAGCGACTACCACGGCAGGGGAAAGCCCAACATGCCGGGGGAGCACACCACGAGCGACGAGATGGTGGCCCGCATCATCGCGCGCGGCACCGGCAGCGCGCCGGTGTACCCCTGACGCGGCAAGAGGAGCACGCATGCACACCGGATCCGGGCCCGCCGTCGTGGTGGTGGGCGAGGCGCTCGTCGACATCGTCCACACGCCAACGGGCACGAGGTCCAGCCCCGGCGGCAGCCCTGCCAACGTCGCCCTCGCCCTGGCGCGGCGCGGCCTTCCCGCGCGCCTGGTCACACAGCTCGCCGACGACGAGCACGGCCGCGCGGTGACAGCGTGGCTCGACGCATCGGGGGTGAGCGTGCAGGTGCCGGGGTCGCCGGCGCGCACGTCCACTGCCGTCGCGCACCTCGACGGCGAGGGCGCGGCCACCTACGACTTCGACATCACCTGGGCGCCGGCGCCGTGGCATCCCGCGGCATCGCCCGTCGTGCACACCGGGTCGATCGCCGCGGTGCTGAAGCCGGGCGCCGACACCGTCGAGCACGCGCTGCGCGTCGCCCGTCCGGGCTCGGCGATCACGTTCGACCCGAACATCCGCCCCTCCCTCATCACCGACCCCGACGACGTGCGGGCGCGTGTGGCGCGGCTGGTGGCCCTGTCGGACGTGGTGAAGGTCAGCGGCGAAGACCTCGACTGGCTGCACCCGGGCCGGGACCACCGCGTCGTCGCGGGGGAGTGGCTCGGCCGGGGGCCTTCCGTCGTGGTCGTCACCGAGGGCGCGGCGGGCTCGTTCGCCGTCCATGCAGCCGGCATCGCCGAGGCGCCGGCGGCAGCCGTGGACGTGGTCGACACCGTCGGCGCCGGCGACACCGTCATGGCGGCCCTCATCGCCGAGATCCACGCACCGACGGCCGAGGCCGTGCGGGCGCGGATCGCGGGGTGGGATGCCACCGAGCTCGCGGCCGTGCTCCGTCGCGGCGCGGAAGCCGCGGCCGTCACCGTGTCGCGTCCGGGAGCCGACCCGCCGTGGCAGCACGAGCTGCCGGCCCGCTGAGCGGCGGCCCGGTCGGCTCACGACAGTGAGAGGCCCTTGGCCTTCAGCGCCTCGTTCTCCTGGCGGCGGTGCGCCTCTGCGCGGTGGGACTCAGCTCGCGGCGGGAGCGCCCGTGCCCGAACCGCGACGACGCCGGCGCCGACGCGGGGCCGTCTTGCCGTCGTGGTGCTCCTTGCCGCCGCCGTCGTGCGTGCCGGCACCCTCGGCCGTCCGGGTCGGAGCGCCCTCGCCGTCGGAGGCCTGAGGGGCGGCGCCCTCGTCGCTGCGGCGACGGCGGCGCCGACGCTCGGAGTCGCCCTCGGGGGCGGCGGCGGCCTGCGTCTTCACAGCCTGGGTGCGCGGTGCGGTGACGATGCGGCCCTTGGTGCCGGCGGGGATGTCCAGGTCGCTGAACAGGTGCGGGCTGGACGAGTACGTCTCGACCGGCTCCGGCTGGCCGAACTCGAGTGCCCGGTTGATGAGGGCCCACTTGTGCAGGTCGTCCCAGTCCACGAAGGTCACGGCGATGCCGGTCTTGCCTGCGCGGCCGGTGCGGCCGGCGCGATGCAGGTAGGTCTTCTCATCGTCGGGGATCGTGTGGTTGATCACGTGCGTGACGTCGTCGACGTCGATGCCGCGGGCGGCGACGTCGGTGGCGATGAGGACGTCCTTCTTGCCCGCTTTGAAGGCGGCCATCGAGCGCTCGCGCGCCTCCTGGCTCATGTCGCCGTGCACCGAGGCCGTGTTGAAGCCGCGGTCGCTCAGCTCATCGGCGAGCTTCTGCGCGGCACGCTTGGTGCGGGTGAAGACCACCGTCTTGCCCCGGCCCTCGGACTGCAGGATGCGGGCGATGATCTCGTCCTTGTCCAGCGAGTGGGCCCGGTAGACGAGGTGCTTGATGTTGGCCTGCGTCAGACCCTCGTCCGGGTCGGTGGCGCGGATGTGGATGGGGTTCGACATGAACCGGCGCGCCATCGCGACGATCGGGCCGGGCATGGTGGCCGAGAACAGCTGCGTGTGACGCACCGGCGGCACCTTGGAGAAGATCTTCTCGATGTCGGGGAGGAAGCCGAGGTCGAGCATCTTGTCGGCCTCGTCCAGCACCACCTCGGTGGCGTGCGAGAGGTCGAGCAGACGCTGGCCCGCCAGGTCGATGAGGCGCCCGGGGGTGCCCACGACGATCTGTGCGCCGGCCTTGAGCTGGTCGATCTGCCCCTCGTACGCCTTGCCGCCGTAGATCGCCACGACGCTCGTGGAGCGGCCCGAGGTGAGCATGTCCATGTCCTCGTAGACCTGCACGCACAGCTCGCGGGTGGGAACGACGATGAGCGCCTTGACGCCGGGCTCCGGGTTGAGGCCCAGGCGCTGCACGACCGGGATGCCGAAGCCGAAGGTCTTGCCGGTGCCGGTCTTGGCCTGGCCGATGATGTCCTGGCCGGGAAGGCCGAGGGGGATCGTCTGCTCCTGGATCGGGAAGGCGTCCACGATGCCGCGGGCGGCGAGGGTGTCGACGATGTCCTGATCGACGCCGAGCTCGGCGAAAGTCGTCACGATATTGAGCCTGTCTGGCGGTGAGAGTCCGCCGGGGTGAGAGCTTCCACGCCCTTCACTCAGCCGCAGGCGCGGGGCCCCGATCCGTCGCCGGGGCGCTTCCAGCCTACCGGAGATGCGGGAATGCCCCGTCAGGTGCGTATCGTGGTGTCTCGTGGCCCGGTGGTTCTTCAAGCGCGCGCGGCCGGCCGCGCGCACGCTTTCTCTTCGTTCGCGCGGCGACGCCGGCAACGCCCAGCGCGTGGCGTTCGAGGCTCTCGCGCCCGACATCGACACGTTCCTGGGGCAGGCCGCGTACCTGCAGCTGGGCTACTTCGAGACGCTGAGCGAGCTCATCGCCCCCACCCCGGAGCTGTCGCAGAAGGAGTCGCTGTCGCTTGCCGCCGGCGCTGCGCTGCTCAAGCATCGGGGCCTGGTCGGGCTCATCCGCGGACGCGGCGACGACGCGCTGGACATCATGCTGCCCTTCCGGGAGCCGCTGGACGCCTTCCGCCGCGCGACGCACGGCGCACGGCCGCTCGAGACCATGCTGTCGGTGCACATCACCGCGGGCATGCTCGACGACTTCTACGTCGCGCTGTCCTCGAGCTACGGCGAGACGGGACGTGAAGCCGCCGCCATCCTCGGCGCCGACCACGATCGGCAGGCGCTCGTGGACATGATCGTCGCGGCGATCGACTCCGATGACGAGTGGCGCGCGCTGCTGGCGATGTGGGGCAGGCGCCTCGTCGGCGACACCCTGCTCATCGCACGCGCCGCGCTGCGCCCGACGACGCTGGATGCCGCGGATGAGCAGAAGGTCGAGCCGGTGTTCAGCGACCTGCTCGCGGCTCACTCCCGCCGCATGGGCGCGATGGGCCTGGACGCCTGAGGCGAGCCGCGTCAGGCGAGCTTCAGCCGTGCCCGCTCGCGGGCGTCGTGGCGCAGCCGCACCCGGGTGAGCGCGACCAGAGCGGGGAAGACGACGAGGGGGGCGGCGAAGGATGCCACCCAGATCCAGGGGCTCTCGATGCCGACTCCCGCCCACGTCAGCGCCATCCAGACGAGTCCGCCCACGACGGCACCCAGCAGGGGCCCGACCGCGGCTCCGCGCGTGTCGCGGCCGCCGACGGTGAAGTGCGCGGTCAGTCCCAGCGCGACCCCCGCGATCAGGGCCAGGAGGATCTGCACGGTGTCAGCCGACGAAGCCGATGCGACGGGACTCTTCGGTGCCGACCTCGATGTACGCCAGTGCGGCCGTCGGGACGATGTAGGAGCTGCCCCTCGAGTCGACGAACGAAAGGTGGGTGGCGCCGGAATCGAGCGCCTGCGCGACGGAGGTCTTGACGACCTCGGCGGACTCGTTCGTCTCGAAGCCGAGCTCGCGGCCGGTGTTGACGATGCCGATGCGGATCTCCACGGGTGACTGCCTTTCCGGCCCCGGCCATCGCCGCGGGCGCAGTCCGACTCTACGACACGGGCGGGCGCAGTCGGCGGCCGTACGGGGTGCGCTCGCTGTCGGCGAACGTCGGCGGGGGCGGCTACCGTGGCTTCGATGCGACAGAGTGAGCCCAGGGCACCCGAGCCCGGATCCGATGCCGCCTTCGCTCCCGACGCCGCTCAGCGGCAGGTGCTCGCCCTCGCGCCGGAGACGTCGGCGGTGGTGGTCGGCGCGCCCGGGACCGGAAAGACCGCCACCCTCGTGGCGCGCGTGCGGGCGCTCGTCGACGCCGGGGTCGACCCCGACACGATCGTGGTGCTCACCTCGAGCCGCACGGCGGCGACGGCGCTGCGTGACCGGCTGGCGCTGGCCGTGGGCCGCGCGACGGCGGGCCCGCTGGCGCGCTCGGTCGCCTCGCTGGCCTTCCAGCTCGTCCGCGCCGCGGCGGTGCACGGCGGCGGGGAGCCCCCGCAGCTGCTGACCGGCGCCGACGAGGACCAGCTGCTGCAGGATCTTCTGGCCGGCGACGCCGAGGACGAAGCCGGGGGAGCATCCCGCTGGCCGGAGTGGCTGCCGGCGCCCATCCGCGGCACGGCGGGGTTCCGCGCCGAGGTGCGCACGTTCCTCGCGGAGTGCACCACCCTCGGGGTGACGCCGGCCCGCCTCGGCGCCCTGGCTCGGCGACTGGAGCTGCCGGCCTGGGAGTCGCTGGCATCGTTCGCGACCGAGTACGAGCGCGTGCGCGCCGACATGCGCGGCGCGCACCGCGATGCCGCGGGGCTCGTGCGCGAAGCCGTCGGCATCCTGCGCACCAGCACCCCGGGAGCGGCGGTGCTCGGGCCCTTCGCCGCGGTGCGCGTGCTGCTGGTCGACGACGCGCAGGAGCTCACCCTCGGCGGTGTCGAGCTGCTCGAGGCCTGCCGCGCACACGGCATCGCCGTCATGGCGTTCGGTGACCCCGACGTCGGCTCGGGGACGTTCCGCGGCGCGTCGCCGCGGAACTTCGCCCGGCTGGCGGCGGCGGCCCCGCCCATCGTCCTCACCGGGGTGCACCGGGGAACGCCGGCGCAGCGGTCTCTGCTGGCGTCGGTCACCGAGCGCATCGGCGCCGTGGGCATCGTCAGCCACCGCGTGCGTCCGGCCGAGCCTGACGACCGGGTGGCGCAGCACGCGTCCGTGCGCGCCTTCACCCTGCGCTCGCCCTCGGAGGAGTTCGACGCCATCGCCCGCCTGCTGCGGGAGCGGCACCTGCGCGATGGGGTGCCATGGGACCGGTGCGCCGTCATCGCCCACGACACCCGCCAGGTCTCGGCCCTCGAGGCGGAGCTGGCGGCGCGCGAGGTGCCCGCCCGCGCGAGCGGCCCCGGCCAGGCGCTGGGCGTGCTGCGCCCGGTGCGCGACCTGCTGCGGGTGGTGGAGCTGTCGGCCCGCCCGACCCAGGAGTGGACCGTCGACGACGTCACCGATGTGCTGCTGGGCGTGACCGCCGGCATGGACCCGGTGGAACTGCGGCGGCTGCGCACGACCCTGCGAGAGACCGAGCTCGCGGCCGGGGGCGAGCGCAGCGGGCACGACCTGCTCGTGTCCGGCATGGCGCGCCCGCTGGAGCTGGAGCTCATCGACACCCGTGAGGCCCGCCGGGCAGCGCGGGTCGCGGGCACCCTCGCGCAGCTGGCCGCGCAGCACGCCGGCGGTGCGACCGTGCACGAGATGCTCTGGACCGCCTGGGAACGTGCGGGGCTGCAGACGCCGTGGGCCGAGGCCGCGCATGGCCACGGGCCGCTGGCCGAGCAGGCGAACCGGGACCTCGACGCGGTGGTCGCGCTCTTCCAGGCCGCGAAGCGGGCGGTGGAGCGCGAGGACGGCGCCCCGCCGCTGGCGTTCGTGCGCGGCATCCTCGACAGCGATGTGGCCGAAGACCGCCTCACGGCGCCTCCGCCCGAGGCCAGCGTGCGGGTGCTGACGCCGGCCGGCTCGCTCGGGCTCGAATTCGACACGGTCGTGGTGGCCGGCGTGCAGGACGGGGTGTGGCCGAACACGCGCCTGCGCGGCAGCCTGCTGGAGACGTGGCGCCTGGCGGGAGCAGTCGAGGGCGACGATGCCGTCGACGTGCTGGACCGGCGACGCCAGGCGATGCACGATGAGCTGCGCCTGTTCGCCCGCGCCGTCTCGCGCGCGACGTCGCAGCTCATCGTCACCGCCGTCGACGACGACGACACCGGACCCAGCGTGCTGTTCGAGCTGCTGCCCGATCCGCAACCCGCGCCGCGGGAGGCAGAGCACCCCCTGACCCTCCGCGGACTCGTCGCCCTGCACCGCCGCGCGTTGACCGACCCCCGTGCCCCCGCAGCGGCGCGCGCCGCCGCCGCCGGCCAGCTGGCCCTGCTCGCCGACGCCGGTGTCGCAGGGGCCGACCCCGCCCAGTGGTACGGGGTCGCCGGCCCGACCACCACCGCGCCGCTGCGGGATCTGGACCGCGAGGACGTGCGGGTGTCGCCCTCGCGCCTGCAGGCGCTGGAGCAGTGCCAGCTGGATTGGGTCATCGCCGAGCTCGGCGGCGACGCGGGCGGCGCGGTGGCGGGCCTCGGCACCCTGATCCACGCGGCCCTCGAGCACGGCGCGGGGCTCGATGAGGAAGGGCTCTGGGACATCGTGCAGCAGCGCTGGAAGGAACTGGACTTCGACGCGGCGTGGCGCGACCGGGCCGAGCGCACCCGAGCGCGGGACCTCGTGCGGCGCCTGCACCGGTACCTGCGCGACGCGGAGCGCGAGGGTGTGACCCTCGTGAGCGCCGAGCCGCACTTCGAGGTGCCGATCCCGCTTCCCGACGCCGGAGAGCACACGGCGGTGCTCAGCGGCTACATCGATCGCGTGGAGATCGGACCCGACGGCTCGGTCGTGATCGTCGACCTCAAGACGGGCAAGACCGAACCCCAGACCGACAAGGCCGTCGCCGACAATCCGCAGCTGGCGGCCTATCAGCTCGCCTTCGAGTCCGGCGCCGTGGCCGCACCCGACGGCGCGCGCCCGGGCGGGGCGAAGCTGCTGGTGCTGCGGCCGACCGCGGCATCCAAGGACTATGTCACCCCGCGCCAGCTGCCCTTCGACGACGACAGTCGTGCCGCCTTCGTGGCGCGCGTCGTCGCCGCCGTCGATGTCATGCGGGGCACCTCCTTCGTCGCGCCCTACGAGGAGCACTGCCGCGATGAGCATTCGTACGGCCTCTGCCGGATCCATACGATCGGTGCGGTGAGCTCATGAACGGCGTCATCTCGGCCCAGGCCATCGCCGCGGCGCTCGGGCAGTTCCCGCCCACGCCCGAGCAGGCCGCCGTCATCGAGTCGCCCCTGCAGCCGGGCCTCGTCGTCGCCGGCGCCGGCAGCGGCAAGACCGAGACGATGGCGGGCCGGGTGGTGTGGCTCGTCGCCAACGGCCTGGTGCGACGCGATCAGGTGCTGGGGCTGACCTTCACCCGCAAGGCTGCCGGCGAGCTGGCCGAGCGCATCCACAAGCGGCTGCAGCGCCTGGCGGAGTTCGAGCGGCGCGGGCTGCTGGCGCACCTCCCCGCGCTGCACGCCCAGGGGCGTCTCGACGCCTTCGCCGACGCGCAGAACGACGCCGCGCGGCGGGCGCTCCTCGCGGACCTCGTCTCCGCCACCGGCGCCGTGCCAGACGACGCCGACGACGAGTCGCTGCTGCACCGGCCCACGGTGTCGACGTACAACAGCTTCGCCGATGCGATCGTGCGCGAACACGCCGTGCGCATCGGCCGCGACGGCCAGGCGGCGGTGCTCAGCGACTCCGCGGCCTGGCTCCTCATGCGCCGCGTCGTGCTCGCCTCGGAGGATCCGCGGCTGGAGGAGCGCGGCGAGTCGGTGCGCAGCATCATCGACGCGGCGCTGCGCATCGCCCGCGACAGCGTCGACAACCTCGTTCCCCTGGCGGAGCTCGCCGCCTTCCCGGAGCGGTTCGCGGATGTCGTCGAGCGTCCCTCCGAGAACAAGCGCACCGTCGTGTACGCCGAGATCGCGCGCGCCGCCGAGAAGGTCGGCGCCCTCTCCCTGCTGGCGGAGCTGGCCGCCGAGTACGACCGGCAGAAGGCACGGCTCGGGGTCATCGACTTCTCGGACCAGGTCGCGGGCGCCCTCGAAGTCGTGCGCAGCCACGAGTCGGTGGCCGCAGAGCTGCGCGATCGCTACCGCGTCGTGCTGCTGGACGAATACCAGGACACGTCGGTCGTGCAGACGGACCTGCTGGCCACCCTCTTCCGGGGCACCGGGGTCATGGCGGTCGGTGACCCGCACCAGTCGATCTACGGGTGGCGGGGGGCGAGCGCCGGCAACCTCGGCGACTTCGCGCGGGCGTTCGCCGGTGACGGCGAGAGTGGCCGTTTCGCCCTGCGCACGAGCTGGCGCAACAGCCGGCGGGTGCTGACGGCCGCGAACGCCGTGCTGGCCCCCCTCGCGGCGACCGCGCCGGTGCCGGTGGACGAGCTGCTGGCGCGCCCCGGCGCCCCCGCGGGCGACGTGCAGATCGCGTTCGACGACGACCTGGATGCCGAGACGGAGCGCGTCGCCCAGTGGTTCGCCGACGTGCGTGACCGCCGCGCCGCCGCCGGGCAGGCCACCACGGGCGCGATCCTCTTCCGCAGCAAGAAGCACATGGTGCGTTTCGGCGATGCGCTCGCGCGTCGCGGCATCCCGCACCGCATCCTGGGGCTCGGCGGCCTGCTGTCCACCCCCGAGGTCGTCGACGTGGTCTCCGCGCTGCGGGTGATCGCCGACCCGACGGCGGGCTCCGCCCTCATCCGGCTGCTGTCCGGGCCCCGCTGGGCGATCGGGCTGGCGGACCTGCGTGCGCTGGCGGAGCTCGCTCGCCGCATCGTGCGCCACGACCACGCCCTCCGGCCCCTCGCGCCCGAGGTGGCCGAGCGGCTGCGCGGTTCGGCCGGGCAGGATCAGGGGTCGCTCATCGATGCGCTCGACTTCGTGCTGCGGCATCCCGCGGACCACGGGTGGCTCGCCGGGTTCACGCCGGCGGCGCGCGAGCGACTGCGCGAGGCCGGGGCGGTCTTCGCGGGCCTGCGGCGTGCGGCGCGGCTTCCCATCCCCGAGCTGGTGCGGCTCATCGAGCTCGAGCTGCGGCTCGACGTCGAACTCGCCGCGAACGAGGCGCGCGGTCCCGCCCGCATCGCCTCGGAGCAGCTGCGCGCCTTCGTCGACGAGCTGCACGGCTTTCTCGCCGCGGACGAGACAGGGTCGCTCTCGAGTCTGCTGGCCTGGCTCGACCACGCCGAGAAGCTCGACGAATTCGCCCCCCGCACCGAGCCGCCCGAGGACGACGTCGTGCAGCTGCTGACGATCCACGGCTCCAAGGGGCTCGAGTGGGACGCCGTGGCGGTGGTGCGCCTGGTGAAGGACGAGCTGCCCACCGCGGCGAAGGACACCAAGGGCTGGTTGTCGTTCGGCGTGCTGCCGTACGAGTTCCGCGGCGACGCCCCGTGGCTGCCGCGGTTCCGCTGGCACCGCGACGACGCGCCGACGCAGCAGGCCTTGAAGACGGCCCTCGAGGACTTCGTCGCCGCCCAGCGCGCGCGTCAGCTCGAGGAGGACCGCAGGCTGGCCTATGTGGCGGTCACCCGCGCGCGCGATCACCTGCTCATGAGCGGCTCGAGCTGGTCGGGCACGCGCAGCGCCCGGGATCCGGGCGTCTTCCTGGTCGAGATGGCGCAGGCGCTCGGCATCGAGCCGCCCGATCCGCAGCCCGATGAGAACCCGTACCTGGGGGAGCGTCGCCTGCTCACCTGGCCGATCGACCCGCTGGGCGGGCGCGCGCACGCCGTGCACGCCGCGGCCGAGGCGGTGCGCGCGGCGCAGGCGACGCCGCGGCCGCAGCCGCATCCCGAGCTCGAGCTGCTGCTGGCGGAGCGCGCGGCCCGCGCCGCCGACAGGGTGCGCTCGGCACCCACCCGCATTCCGGCCTCGCGCTACAAGGACTACGTCAGCGACTTCGCCGGCACCGTCGCCGCCGTCGCGCGGCCGCTGCCGGAGCGGCCGTACCGTCAGACGCGTCTGGGGACGCTCTTCCACGCGTGGGTGGAGCACCGCTCGGGCCTGGTCGGCGCCGGGTCATCGACCGACGACGCGCTGTGGGAGCTCGACGACGACACCGGTGACGGCGCGGCTCCGCTGTCGGCCGATGACGTCGAGGCGATGGCCCAGCTGAAGGAGGCGTTCGCCGCCACCGAGTGGGCGCCGCTGCGCCCGATCGAGGTCGAGACCGAGATCGACTTCACGATGACCGGGCCCGACGGCCGGGAGCACGTCATCATCTGCAAGCTCGACGCCGTCTACCGCCGGGGAGAGCGCTACGAGATCGTCGACTGGAAGACCGGTCGCCCGCCGGCGACGGCGGCCGAGCGCGAGCAGCGCATGGTGCAGCTGGAGCTGTACCGCACGGCGTACCACGCCAAGCACGGCGTGCCGGTGGAGCTCATCGACGTCGCCCTCGTCTACGTCGGCGCGGGAGTCGTGCTGCGGGGCTGAGCCCAGCGACGTGGCACCGCCGCGTTCCCCGGCGTGCCGGCGCCGTTGCTACTCCGCGGTGCGCCAGCGACGCAGGGCGTTGCGGGCTGCGTCGTCGCGCTCCTGCTCGTGGGCGGGACCGGCGGCGCTGTCGCCGCGGTCGGCTTCGTCTGCGGCCTCGGCCGAGGTGCGGGCGGGGGCAGTGCCGGACGCCCCGTCGTCCGAGGAGAACAGCGAGAGCTCGAGGGGCTGGGTCGGCTGGGCGGTGGGGTCGGTGTCGCTGTCGGCGGTGTCCTGGGCGAACATCGAGAGCATCGAGGGGTCGTATGTGTCGGTCTGCATCGACGTGTCGACGATCTCGCCGGTGGCATCCGACATGCGGCCCACGCGGGCCAGGGCGTCGTCGACGTCGACCGCGTCGGCCGAGACCAGCGGCGTCTCGCCGACTCCTTCGGCGAGCGATTCCAGCAGGGCGACGGCGTCGCTCACGACGCTCTCGCTGCCGGCGGCCTGCCCGTGCACGAGCCACTTCGCGAACTCCAGTTCGGCGTAGAGGCGCGCGCGGTCGCGCAGCCGAGCGTCGGGTGCACGGTGGGCCCGGCCCAGGTACCCGGCGTACACGTCTTCGGCGGCCCCGGGCGCGGATGCCAGCCATCGCAGGTCCGCCGCGGGGTCGCCGACGCTCAGGCCATGCCAGTCCAGCAGCCCGGTGACGGTGGGAACGTCGTTCACATCTTCGAGCAGGAAGGCGGTGGGCTCGACCCCGCCGAGCGTCACAGCGGCATCGAAACGCCAGAGCTCGTCCGCGGCGAGAGCCGTGCTCCAACGCCGCAGCAGGGCGAAGGGGAGGAGCCCGGTGGCTTCGGCCCGATCCAGCATCCGCTCCGCCTCGTCACGCACCTGCGCGGGCGTGCGGGCGGGCAGACCCGCGTCGCGCACGACCGAGACGGGGAGGCCATGGACGTCGGCGATCGCGGCGCCCAGCGAGGTCGCGACACCGCGCCCGGGCGGCACGTGCGCCGCCTCGACACGGTAGCCCGGCAGCAGGTCGGACACGACCACCCGTGAGCCGCCGAGCCCTGCTTCGCCCAGCACCTCGGGAGCACGGAAGGGCAGCACGCCCCGCACGCCGGCCGACAGGGCCCGCAGCACGCGCACCTGCGCCACCAGCTCGTCGTCGGCCTCGGGGGAGTTCGCCACCCGCACGACCACGCGGCGGCCGTCGTCGAGGTCGGCCACCGCCGCATCGAAGCGGCCGGCGGCGCTTTCGGTCAGCTCTCCGACCCCGACGACGGCGACCCGGGGAAGGGCCGACGTGACCGACGCGGCTAGAGTGAAGGGAGAGCGTGCCATGCCCACAAGGGTAGGTCGCGCGCGCTCCGTTCACCCCCGCGCCACGCCCGCAAGAGAGGTCCCGGATGACGGTGCCCGAGAGCCCGCAGCCCGCGTCGCCCGTGCAGATCGGGCTGGACCGGGCTGCCCACGAGCGCGCCGCGGAGGGCCTGCTCGACGAGGCACGCGCACGTCCCGACGCCCGCGTGCTCGTGGTGCACGGCGATCGCGCGCCGCTGACGGCCGACGGCGCCCTGCGCTGGCTGCGCCCGCGCGAGGTCGCGGGCGACGTGACGTGGGCCTTTCTCGGACGCGATGCCGACGGCGTGCCGCTGCTGCTTGCGGCCGCCACGGCCGACGCCGAGGTTCCCGCGGTCGCCGAGACCTGGGGAGCGCTCCGCGCGGTCGGCGGCGAGCTCGCCCCCGCCGACGCCGACGCGTTCGTCGCCGCGCTGAGCCTCGGACGGTGGCTGCTGGAGGCCCCCTTCTGCCCCGCGTGCGGCTCGGCGACCCGCGTGCACGCGGCCGGCTGGGCCCGCACGTGCCAGGGCTGCGGCAGAGAGCATTTCCCCCGCACCGATCCCGCCGTCATCGTGGCCGTCACCAGTCCCGATCGGCAGCGTCTGCTTCTCGGGTCCAATGCGATGTGGGCCCAGCACAATCGGTACTCCACCTTCGCCGGGTTCGTCGAAGCGGGGGAGTCGCTCGAGACCGCCGTCGAGCGTGAGGTGCACGAAGAGGCGGGAGTGCGGCTGAGCGCATTGCGATACGGCGGCTCGCAGGCATGGCCCTATCCGCGCTCGCTCATGCTCGGCTTTCACGCCGTGGCCGACGATGAGCAGGCGGCGCGCGCCGACGGCGAAGAGATCGTCGCCGTGCGCTGGTTCACCCGGCACGAGATCGCCGAGGCCCTCGCCGGCGGTGGCGACGTGCTGCTGCCGGGCACCGCCTCGATCGCCCACCGCCTCATCACCGACTGGCTCGAGGGACGCGCGTGAGCACCGTTCCCCTCGCTGGGCTCGACGACGCGCAGCTGCAGGCGGCCACCGCGCTGCGGGGACCGGTGTGCGTGCTCGCCGGTGCCGGCACCGGCAAGACCCGGGTCATCACGCACCGCATCGCACACGGCGTCGACACGGGCGCGTACTCGCCCTCGCGCGTCATGGCGGTGACCTTCACGACGAAGGCCGCCGGCGAGCTGCGCGGCAGGCTGCGCGCGCTGGGCGTGCCGGGGGTCGCCGCCCGCACCTTCCACGCGGCGGCGCTCGCCCAGCTGAACTTCTTCTGGCCGCAGCTGGCCGGCGGCAGCGCGCCGTCGATCGTCAACGGCAAGGTGCGCATGCTGGCCCACGCCGCCGACACCCTCGGGTTCGATCCCGGCCCCATGGCGCTGCGCGACGTCGCCGCCGAGATCGAATGGCGCAAGGTCACGATGCGCAGCATCGAGGAGTACGCCGTCGCGCGCCCGCGCGGGGTCGCCGGCCTCGACCTGTCGCAGGTGGTCGACCTGCAGCGTGCCTACGAGAAGCTCAAGGACGAGCGACACCAGCTGGATTTCGAGGATGTTCTGCTGGCGTGCGCCGGCATGATCGAAACCGAGCCGCACGTGGCCGCCGCGGTCAGGGAGCAGTACCGCCACTTCACGGTCGATGAGTTCCAGGACGTGTCGCCGGTGCAGTACCGGCTGCTCGAACTGTGGCTGGGGGAGCGGCGGGACCTCTGCGTCGTGGGTGACGCCAGCCAGACGGTGTACTCGTTCGCCGGTGCCGACCCGCAGTTCCTGGTGGGGTTCGCCGAGCGGCATCCCGACGCCCGCGTGGTGCGGCTGGAACGCAACTACCGGTCGGATGCCGCCATCCTGGCGGTGGCCAACGAGCTCATGCGCGACCGACCGGGCGCCCTCGCGCTGGTGTCGGCCGCCGGCGATGAGCCCGGTCCCACCCCTACGGTCGCCACGTACTCCGACGACGCCGCCGAGGCGGCGGGCGTCGCCCGGGCGATCGCCGCTCAGCTCGCGGCGGGCGTCGACCCGGAGAGCATCGCGGTGCTCTACCGCGCCAACTCGCAGTCCGCGCCGATTCTCGCCGCCCTCGCGGATCGGCAGATCCCGGCCACGGTGCTCGGCGGCAAGCGATTCTTCGACCTGCCCGAGGTGCGCCAGGCGATCCTCGAGCTGCGCGCGGCGACGGTGGCGCCTCTGGACACGGCGTTCCTGCCGACGGTGCGCGACATCCTTCGACGCGCCGGGCTGACCGACGAGGCGCCGCCGGCGGGCGGCGCGGTGCGGGATGCCTGGGAGGCGCGGGCGGCGATCCTGCGTCTCGCCGAAGAATCGCCGGAGGGAACGACCCTGCGCGCCTTCACCGACGACCTCATCGCCCGCGCGAAGGACCAGCACGAACCCGCGCTGCGCACCGTCACGCTGGCGACCCTCCACGCCGCCAAGGGCCTGGAGTGGGACCACGTGCACCTCATCGGCATGGCCGAGGGGCTGCTGCCCATCTCGTACGCGAACACCCTCGAGACCATCGACGAGGAGCGCAGACTCGCGTACGTGGGCATCACGCGCGCCGCGCGGACGCTGTCGCTGTCGTGGGCACGGGGAACGGGACAACGGGAGCGAGCGGTGTCGCGCTTCGTGCGGGAGATCGGCACAGGCAGTCTTCGTGCGGCGGATTCGCGTGCCACGTCACCCGCCCGCGGCGGCCGAGGATCGTCGCCGACCGGCCCGCGCGGTCCGGGCGGGCGCTGAGCAGCCGCACGCTGAGGGCGGCGGCGTCGTACAGGATGCCGCGGGGCGTGTCCGGTGCCGGGAGGGTCAGCAGCTGGGCGGCGATCACCGGCCAGGCCGCGTCGGCGTCGCGGCGGTGGGCATGCGTGCACGCGGTGCACGCGGTCCTCCCCGGCACCACCGAGGGCCCGACGCAGACGCGGTCGTGCGCGAGCACGAACGGCAGGTGGGTGATGTCCTCGCGCATGAAGCGCGCGGCGCGCCGCGGATCGAGCACGTGCGCCGCGACCGCCACCACCGGCGCCCCGGCGCCCACGGGAAGCGCGGGAACGTCCCACCACGGTGCGACCTCCGGCGCGGCGCCGGCCTCGGTGAAGGCGTCGGTGAGCACCTCGGCCATGCGCGTCGGCAGATCGTGCGGCAGCTCCAGGCGCAGCGGCAGCGCGGGCGCGTCCTCGCCCTCGCGCAGCACCGGCGCCAGGAGCTGCCGCAGGTCCGCGGCCGCCGCAGCATCGGCCCCGAACGCCCGCGCACAGGCGTCGTAGGCGCTCGCGGGGATGCCGTCGACCAGCGCCGCGACCATCCGCTCCTGCCACGGCGACAGGTGGTCGATCACGGCGAGGGCCTCGGCCCCGAACTGCAGACTCGTGGCGCTGCGCCACAGCGGCGGCTGGCGGGGGTCGACACGGAGCATGACCCGATTGTGCGCCGGGGCGGCGCCCACCGTCCGCGCTGTCCACAGGACGTCGCCCTCCGCCGTGCCCGTGCGGGCTGGGGAGGAGACGAGGGGCTCCGCTCAGACGGGGCGGGGTCCTTCCGGCTCGTCGCCGGCCCCGCCATCCGTCGCAGGCTCGTCGCCGGCCGCGGCATCCGTCGCCTCGTCGCCGGGGGCGCCAGGGGTCTCGTCCCGGTCCGCGGCGGCCTCCTCCGAGGCCGCCTGGTTCAGCAGGGCCTCGAGGGCGTCGTCCATCGCATCGCGCTGGGGCTCGTCGCCGCGTGCCCGCGCCTGCAGGCGGGCCACGAGGGCGGCCGGGTCGTCGATGTCCTCGGCGGTGGGCATGAGGTCGGGGTAGTCCCAGAGGCCGTCGCGGTCGGCTGCACCCACCGCGTCGGTGACGGCGCGCCACATCGCTGCGGCCTCGCGCAGACGCCGGGGGCGCAGCTCGAGCCCGACGAGCGACCCGAGGGCCTGCTCTGCGGGGCCCCCCACCGCGCGGCGGCGGCGCACCACCTCGGCGATGCGGTCGGCTTCGGGAAGACGGGCGGTGGCGGCGTCCGTGACGACGTCGACCCAGCCCTCGATGAGGGCGAGCAGGTTCTCGAGCCGCGCGAGCGCCGCCGTCTGCGCCTCGGAGCGCTGGGGGAGCAGGGCGCCGCTCTCGAGCGCCTGGCGCAGCTCCTCGGGCTGTGACGGGTCGAACCGCGAGGCGAGATCCTCCAGCGCACTGGTGTCGACGTGGATGCCGCGGGCGAACTCGGTCACCTGGGAGATGACGTGCAGCCGCAGCCACCGGGCGTGGCGGAACAAGCGCGCGTGGGCGAGTTCGCGCGTGGCCAGGTACAGCGCGAGCTGGTCGTCGGCGATGCCGAGGTCGCGGCCGAAGTCGGCGAAGTTCTGGGGCAGGATCGCCGCCTCGCCGGCGGGCATGACCGGAAGGCCCACGTCGCCGCCGCTGACGACCTCGGTCGACAGCCGTCCGACGACGGCGCCCAGCTGGGCGGCGAACAGCGACCCGCCGACGGTGCGCATGAGCCGGCCGGCGCCCTGCACGACGGCCCGCATCTCCTCGGGCACCTGTTCGTTAAGGGCCGCGGTGAGTGCGTCGGCGATGCTGAGGGCGACCGGCTCGGCGAGCTCCTGCCAGACGGGCAGGGTGGCTTCGACCCATCCGCCCCGGGTGAGGGTGCGCGGCGCCTGGGTCAGCTCCGAGATGGTCGTGGCCTCGCTCAGCCACAGGTTCGCCAGCGCGAACGCCTCACCGAGGTCGGTGCGCTCCCCGCTGCTGATGCCGAGGCCCTCCTGGTTGGCGATGTGCAGCGCCTGACGCTTGGCGATGTCCCACGAGATGCCCTCCGCCGGGGCCTGCGAGAACGCGCTCTGCATCTGCTGCATCATCGCGGACATCATCGCCGGGTCGATGCCCATGCCCGACAGGCGGGAGAGCTGCTCCGGGTCGATCGCGCCGGGCTGACCCCCCAAGAGCCGGCGCAGCAGTTCCTGGAACTCATCCTCGGGGGAGCGGTCTTCGCCGTCGGCCATGTCAGGCGCCTTTCAGCAGGTGGGGGGTGTCCCGTTCTACGCTAGTGGCACCCTTCCCTCGCACCACCCGGCTGGTTTTCGCCGGTCGCGAACGACCTGGCACAGAAAGGCCCGCCGTTGGCCCTCTTCGATGAGAACGTCACCCTCGTCCCGGCACCGCGCCGCCGGCTGCCCCGGGGTGCGGTGGCGGGCATCTGGTCCCTCGTCGTTGCGCTCGTGGTGCTGCTCGCGCTGACCTTCCTCCCCACCGCCTACGTCATCCAGCAGCCGGGGCCGGTGTACGACACCCTCGGCACGGCGCGCACGGGCGACGGCGAGGAGGTGCCGCTCATCTCTATCGAAGGTGCCGAGACGTACCCCACCGCCGGCACCCTGGACCTGCTGACTGTGCAGGTGGTCGGCAACCGCGACCGCACTCCGTCGTGGTTCGAGCTGGCGCTGGCGTGGTTCGACCGCACGCGCGCCGTCGTCCCCATCGACGAGGTGTTCCCCGCGGGTCAGACGACCGAGCAGCGCAACGAGGAGAGCTCGGCCATGATGGTCGACTCCCAGCAGGAGGCCACCGCGGCTGCCCTGAGTGAACTCGGCTACGACGTCGGCGCGCAGCTGACGGTGTACTCGCTGACCGACGATTCCGCAGCGAGCGGCGCCGTCGAGACGGGCGATGTCATCGTCGCCGTCGATGGCCGGCCCGTCGCCGACGCCGCCGAGGTGCGGGCGATCGTCGCCGAGCGCGCCGGCGAGCCGGTGACCCTGACCGTGGAGCGCGACGGGACCGCACGCGACGTGACGGTGACGCCGCGAGAGGAAGAGGCCGACGGGGGGACGGTGTGGCTCCTGGGGGTCACCCTCATGCAGGATTACGACTTCCCGCTGGACGTCACCATCCAGCTCGACAACGTCGGGGGCCCGAGCGCCGGCATGATGTTCGCCCTCGGGATCATGGACGTGCTGACCCCGGGCGAACTCAACGGCGGTGCCGATGTGGCCGGCACCGGCACGATCACGGGCGCCGGCGACATCGGCCCGATCGGCGGCATCCGTCAGAAGATGTGGGGCGCCGAGGATGCCGGGGCGGAGATCTTCCTCGCACCAGCCGCCAACTGCGGCGAGGTGGTCGGTTACGTCCCCGACGGGCTGCAGGTCTTCGCCGTGCAGACCCTCGACGACGCGCTCGAGGTGCTCGAGACGGTGCGCGACGACGGCGACCTGACGGCGCTGGCATCCTGCGAATCGTGACCTGAGCGCATGCTCGGCATCTCCTCGGCATCCCCTCGGAGTGGGGACGCCTAGGATTAGGGGGTGACCACGACCTCACCGCCGAATCAGGCCACGCCCAGCACCTCGCGCCGCGCCATCACGATCACGCTCGCGATCATCGCCGCGCTCGTCGTGGCGTTCTTCGCGTTCTCCAACCTCTACGCCGATTGGCTCTGGTACGAGCAGCTCGGCTTCGACAGCGTGCTGGTCACGCAGTGGACCGCGCGGGTGACGATGTTCCTCGTCGGCTTCTTCGCGATGGCGGTGCCGGTGTGGATCGCGATCCAGCTCGCCTACCGCCTCCGACCTGTCTACGCGCGGCTCAGCTCGCAGCTGGACCGCTATCAGGAGGTCGTCGAGCCGCTGCGTCGCCTGGCGATGTGGGGCATTCCGGTCTTCTTCGGCTTCTTCGCCGGCTTCGCCGCCTCGTCGCAGTGGGAGACCACGTGGCTGTGGCTCAACGGCGTAGCCACCGACGTGGCGGATCCCGAGTTCGGTCTCGACACCGGGTTCTACCTCTTCGCCATGCCGTTCTACTCGGCTGTGGTCGGGTTCGTCTCGGCGGTGCTGCTGATCTGCCTGCTCGTCACGGCCGTCGTGTCGTACCTCTACGGATCCGTGCGCGTGGGGCAGCGGGAGCTGCGCATCTCCAAGTCCGCCCGCATCCAGCTCGCGGTCCTCGCGGGCCTGTACCTCCTGGTGCAGGCGGCGAGCCTGTGGCTCGACCGCTACCGCAACCTCGTGGAGGACAGCGACCGCATCACCGGCGCCAGCTACATCGACGTCAACGCGATCATCCCCGGTCAGGCGATCCTCGCGGTCATCGCCGCACTCGTCGCGGTGCTCTTCTTCGTCACCGCGATCATCGGCCGCTGGCGCTACCCGCTCATCGCGACCGCGCTGCTGATCGTGTCGTCGCTCGTGGTCGGCGTCGCCTACCCGTGGTTCGTCTTCAACGTGCAGGTGCGCCCGAACCAGCAGACGCTGGAGATGCCGTACTTCGAGCGCAACCTCGAGGCGACCAAGGCCGCCTACGGCATCGACGACCTGGAACGCACCGACTTCGAGGCCGTGACCGACGTCGAGCCCGGGCAGCTGCGCGAGGACGCCGACACGACGGCATCCATCCGCATCATGGACCCGGCCATCATCAACCCGACCGTTCGCCAGATCGAGCAGTACCGGTCTTACTACCAGTTCACCGATCCGCTGGACGTCGACCGCTACGAGATCGACGGACAGTCCCAGGACGCCGTGGTGTCGGTGCGCGAGCTCAACCTCGACCAGCTCGGAAACGCGGCGTCGTGGTACAACACGACCCTCGTCTACACGCACGGCTACGGACTCGTGGCCGCCAAGGGCAACGAGCGCACCGCCGACGGCAACCCGGTGTTCATCGAACGCGGCATCCCCGTCACCGGTGAGCTCTCCGAGATCGGCGACGGCTTCGAGCCGCGGGTCTACTTCGGCGAGTACTCGCCGACGTACTCCATCGTGGGTGCCCCCGCGGACCGCGCCCCGATCGAGCTGGACTACCCCAGCGGCGAAGACGGCGCCAACGAGACCAAGACGACCTTCGAGGGCGACGGCGGCCCGAGCGTGGGCAACATGTTCAACCGCCTCATCTACGCCCTGAAGTTCCAGGCGACGGACCTGCTCTTCTCCGACGCCATCAACGACGACTCGCAGATCCTCTACGACCGCGACCCGCTGACCCGCGTGCAGAAGGCCGCTCCGTACCTCGAGCTCGACAACGACCCGTACCCGAGCGTCGTGGACGGCCGCATCGTCTGGATCGTCGACGGCTACACGCTGAGCTCCAACTACCCGTACTCCAGCACGGTGAGCCTGAGCGACGCGATCTCCGACTCGACCAACCCCACCCCCACCGTGGCGCTGGACAACATCAACTACATCCGCAACTCGGTGAAGGCCACCGTCGACGCCTATGACGGCTCCGTCACGCTGTACGCGTGGGACACCGAGGACCCGCTGCTGCAGGCGTGGCAGAAGGTCTACCCCTCGACGCTCGAGCCCATCTCCGAGATGTCCGGCGAGCTGATGAGCCACGTGCGCTACCCGACCGATCTGTTCAAGGTGCAGCGGGCCATGCTCGGCAACTACCACGTCGAAGACGCGCAGTCGCTGTACCAGCGCGACAACGCGTGGAAGACGCCGAACGACCCGCAGGAAGACTCGCAGCTGCAGCCGCCGTACTACCTGACGATGCAGATGCCTGGTCAGGAGAACCCCGCCTACTCGATGTTCACCACGTTCATCCCCGGTGGTGAGGACACGCGCAACGTGCTCATGGGCTACCTCGCGGTGGACTCCGACGCCGGTGCGGAGGACGGCACGAAGGCCGAGGACTACGGCAGCCTCCGCATGCTGATCGTGGATGCCGAGACGCCCGTGCCCGGCCCCGGACAGGTGCAGAACACGTTCAACGCCGACCCCGGTGTGTCGTCGTTCGTGAACATCCTGCAGCAGGGTCAGTCGCAGGTGCTCAACGGCAACCTGTTGACGCTGCCTGTCGGCGGCGGCCTGCTCTACGTGCAGCCGGTGTTCGTGCAGTCCTCGGGTGCCACGAAGCTCCCGACCCTGCAGAAGGTGCTGGTCGGCTTCGGCGACGAGGTCGCGTTCGAGGACACGCTGCAGGACGCCCTCGACGTCCTCTTCGGCGGCGACTCCGGTGCCGTCACCGGTGACGAGGGCGTGACGCCCGCCGACCCGATCGATCCGGACGCCCCGGTGGATCCGGACGCCCCTGTGACCCCGGTCGTGCCGGTCGACGAGTACCAGTCGGCGCTCGACGCCGCGCGGGACGCGATGACCGCTCGCCAGGCAGCCCTTCAGGCGGGGGACCTCACGGCCTTCGCCGAGGCCGACAAGGATCTGACGGCAGCGGTGGAGACCCTGCTGCGGCTGAGCGAGCAGGGCGCGGGCACCGACGGCGGTTCGACCGACGGCGAGTGAGCCGGCGCGTCACGGACGCGTGATCTGACGAGAGGGCCTCCGGGCGGAGCGGCTGCACACAGCACCGGTTCTCCCGGGGGCCTTCGTCGTCCCCGTGACCGCCCGGTCTAGGGGTGCCGCAGCACCCACCAGATGAGCAGCATCGTCACGCCGAATCCGGCGAACTGGTTGAGCCAGAGAAAGCGGCGCCAGCCCCGCGTGGCATCCTCTGCGGTCTCGTCGGTGATCGACCGATGCGGCCACAGGGTGACCAGGTACGGGATCACCAGTGCCGCCGCGAGCGGACCGGGCCAGGCGGTGAAGAGCATGACGATTCCGGCCGCGACGTAGCAGGCCAGCGCGAACCGCACCGTCCACCGGGCGCCCCGCGCCGTCGCGATGGACGAGATGCCCGCCTCGCGGTCGGCGACGACGTCCTGCACGGCGCCGAACGCGTGCGAGGCCACCCCCCACAGGGCGAACGCCACGATGATGAGCACGAGCTGCCACGTCCACACGGCCCCGGCCAGCACGAGGGCGTAGACGGCGGGGGAGAAGAAGTGGATCGAGCTCGTGACGGAGTCGGCGAACGGGCGCTCCTTCAGCCGCAGCGGCGGCGCGCTGTAGAAGACGACGAAGAAGAGGCTCGCCGCGAGCACCGCCCACGACGCGGGCGAACCCACGACGACGAGGTAGACGACGAAGGGGAGGCACGACAGGCCCGCAGCCCACAGGGTCGGGGCGTGCAGGCTCCGGTCGAGCACGGCCCCGTGCACGCCGCCCTTGCGCGGGTTGCGCAGGTCCGATTCGTAGTCGAACACGTCGTTGATGCCGTACATCGCGAGGTTGTACGGCACGAGGAAGAAGAGGGTGCCCACGATCAGCACGGTGTCGATCTCGCGCGTGGTGAGCAGATACGCCGCCGCGAACGGGTACGCCGTGTTGATCCAGCTCACCGGCCGCGAGGACACCAGCAGCTGTGTCGCGGGCTTCACGTGCGGCTCCGCGGCGTGAGCAGGGTCCACACCGCCGGCACCAGGAAGGCGGCGCACAGCGGGTAGGAGAAGTCTTCGATGGGCGCGAGGCCGATGCGGATGCCGCTGATGTTGTGCTCCGGGTAGGTGAAGAGGTCCGCCGCGATCATGACGTTGTCGAAGATCGCGGTGAGGACGACGAGGACGACGGCGGCCACCGCGGACGCACCCATGCGGCGGGCGAACCGCGGCCGGACGGCGCTGGCGAGGGTCGTGACGAGGGTGATCAGGGCGAACGGGACGATGATCCAGGCGTAGGTCACGCGGTGTCCTCCCGGCGTGCGCGCAGCCGCTCGGCGCCGCGGAAGGCGACGAGGGCGAGGTAGCACAGGAACGCCAGGAACACCGGCTCTTCCAGGGGGAGGTGCGGGGCCAGGTCGACCCCGAGCAGCAGGGGGCTCTCGCCCTTCACGAACACCCCGGTGGCGATTCCGGCGGCATCCCACGCCAGAAAGAAGGCCGTGCCGATCAGCACGACCACAGCGGTGCGCCCGCGGGCGTGCCACCAGGCCAGGCGGAAGCGCGCGTCGAGGGCGGCGATCCCGGCGCCTGACAGCAGGATCGCCAGCAGGTACAGCCCCGGCATCACGCCTCCGCGGCGGCGGGGACGGGAAGGGGGCCGGCGGAGTGGTCGCCGCGCAGCCGCTTGAGCACCAGTTCCGCCGAGATCAGGCACATCGGAAGGCCGATGCCCGGCAGCGCGGATGTGCCGGCGTAGTAGAGGCCGCGCACCTTCTTCGAGGCGTTCCGTGGGCGGAAGACGGCACTCTGGCCGAGCGTGTGCGCGAGCCCCAGAGAGTTTCCGCGCCACGAGTTGAGGTCGGCGGCGAAGTCGCCGGGGGCGACGGTGCGACGCACTGTGACCCGCTCGGCGAGGTCGGGGATGCCGCACCACTGGGAGATCTGCGCGATCGTGGCATCCGCCGCACGCTCGATGAGGGCGTCGCCGTCGCCGCCGATGCCGCCCCGGCCGAGCGAGGGGTCGGCGGGGATCGGGACGAGCACGAAGAGGTTCTCGCTGCCGGCAGGCGCGACGGAGTCATCGGTGGCGCTCGGGCGGCAGACGTACAGCGACGCGGGCTCCGGGATGCGGGTGTCGCGACCGAAGATGTCGGAGAAGTTCTCGCGCCAGTCGCGCGCGAACAGCAGGGTGTGATGCGCGAGCTGGGGGAGTGCACCCTCGACGCCGAGCATGAGCAGCAGCGCCCCGGGACTGGGCGTGCGTGACCGCCACCACTTCTCGGGCCGCTCGCGCTGATGCTCGGGCAGCAGCACCGTCTCGGTGTGGTGCAGGTCGGCGGTCGAGACGACGACGTCGGCGTCGATGCGCGTGCCGTCGGCGAGGTCCACGCCGGTTGCGTCGCGTCCGGAGGTGCGGATGCCGGTGACCGGCGTTCCGGTGCGGATCTGCACGCCGCGGGCACGTGCGAGGCGTTCGATCGCGGCGATCACGGTTGTGAATCCGCCCCGCGGGTAGAGCACGCCCTCGTCGAGGTCGAGGTGGCTCATGAGGTGATAGAGGCTCGGCACGCCGAAGGGCGACCCGCCCAGGAAGACGGCCGGGTAGCCCAGCACCTGGCGCAGCAGCGGGTCGGCGAACCTGCTCTCGACGAGGGTCGACAGTCGCCGGGTGAGCAGCGGCGCCAGCTGCGGCAGCCGTCGCAGCAGCGCGGGGTCCCGCAGACCCGCCGTCGACTCGTACGTGTCGTAGAGGAAGCGCGTGACGGCGAGGTCGTAGGCATCGCCGGCCGAGTCGAGGTACTCCGTCAAGCGGGCTCCCGCTCCCGGCTCACGCGCCTCGAAGAGCGCGACGGCCTCGGCGCGGCCGGAGACGATGTCGAGGGGCTCGGCCGTCGTACCGGGATCCGGCTCGCCGTATACGCGGTACGCGGGGCGCAGCGGAACCAGGTCCAGTTCGGCGGCGGCGCTCGTGCCGAGCAGGGCGAAGAAGTGGTCGAACACCTCGGGCATGAGATACCAGCTGGGACCGGTGTCGAACCGGAAGCCGTCGCTCTGCCACGACCCGGCGCGTCCCCCGAGCTCATCGCGGCCCTCGACCAGGGTGACCTCGTGCCCCTCGTCACCGAGAAGGGCGGCCGTCGCGAGTCCCGCGATGCCGCCGCCGATGACGACCGTGCGTGTCATGTGCGTGCCCCCTTCGGGGCGAAGCCCAGCATCGCCCGTGCTGCGAGCGTAGCCTTCACCGGGTCGGGCACCCGCACCCGCACGCCCGTGCGGGGATCCTCGGCGCGCAGCCGGCGGGCGAGGCTCCCGAACAGGTCGTGGGCAGCCGTGACGGCGCGCCGGCAGTCCGCCGGCAGCTGCGGCACCACCGCTGCCGCGGCGGCGAGGTCGGCGTCGATGCGGTTCAGGACCGCGATGCGGGAATCCCCGCCCTCCCGCAGCCCGAGGTAGTCCCGACCGAGGGCATCGGCGTCGTGGGAGAGGTCCCGCAGGAAGTTGACGTCCTGGAAGGCGGCGCCGAGCCTGCGGGCGCCGTCGACGAGTTCCGGGGCGGGAGTGGCGGCCGTGGTCGCGCCGGCGTTGACGAACACCTGCAGGCACATGAGCCCGACGACCTCGGCCGAGCCGTAGACGTATGCGTCGTGGCTGCCGGCGTCGTGCGCCGTCACCTCGAGATCGGTGCGCATCGACGCGAAGAACGGACGCACGAGATCGGCGCCGATGCCGGTCTCGCGCGCGGTGCGGCAGAAGGCGTGGACGACGAGGTTCGACGAGAACCCCCGCGTGACGGCGGTCAGCGTCTCGGCTTCGAGCTCGTCGAGCACGCGCCGCAGCGTCTCGGGCGCGAGCCCCGCCTCGGCGGCCGGACCGTCGACGATCTCGTCGGCGATGCGCACGAGGGCGTAGACGTTGCGCACGTGCGGCCGCACGCGCGGTCCCAGCAGGCGGCAGGCCAGCGCGAACGACGTCGAGTAGGCCGAGATGACCGTCGCCGCCGCTTCTTGCGCGGCCCGGTTGTAAAGGTCCAGTCCCGTGCTCACGGAATGCGTGCTCCGATCGCGTCGCACACCTGCGCGAGCAGCACCGTGGCCCGCGCGGGCAGAGCGTCGTCGGCGGCTGCCGCGCGGGCGTCGGCCAGCGTGCTCTGCACCAGCACCACCAGGCGCTCCCGCGCGCCGCTGGCATCGAGCGCCCGCTGCGCCTCGCGGACGGCCAGGGGGCCCTTCCACGCCAGGGCGATCGCGTCGTCGACCTGCGACCATACCGGGCTCTCGCGGGCCAGCGCCACCAGCGGCGTGCGCTTGGCCTCGCGCAGGTCCGCGCCTTCGGTGCGGCCGGCGCGGGCGGCCGGCGCGAACGCACCGATGAGGTCGTCCACCAGCTGGAACGCGAGTCCGGCCAGGCCCCCCGCGCGGCCCAGAGCCGCCTCGGTGGCGGCGGGCGCCGCCGCCAGGAGAGCGCCGGCGCGCAGCGGAGCGGCGAAGGAGTAGACCGCCGTCTTGTCATGGGTGGCCACGAGCAGTTCCGACGTGTCGGGGCAATCGCGGCGGACGGCATTGGCCACGTCGGAGAGCTCGCCCGCGGCGGAGATGAGGACGGCGTCGTTGAGCAGGTCCAGCAGACCCGCGCGGGTGGCCGGGGCGACGTCGGCCAGCGCGATCATGCGCGTCGCCTCGTGCAGCAGCACGTCGCCGGCGAGGATGGCCGCAGCTTCCCCCAGCCGTGCGGCCTCGGCGTCGGGCACACCCTCCGCCCGCGCGCGGCCGGCGAACTCACCCGCGACGTTCGGCTCGCCGCGCCGCTCGGTGTCGCGGTCGATGACGTCGTCGTGGATCACGAATGCGGTGTGAAGCAGCTCGAACGCCGCGGCGACCTCGTAGACCGCCTCGCGGACGGCGTCGTCGCCGCAGGCGCGATGGGATGCCACGACCAGCGCGGGTCGGAACCGTTTGCCTCCCGCGGCCGCCCGGCGCATCGCGCCGCCGAGGGGACGCATGTCACCGGACAGGGTCGCCAGACGCGCGTCGAGCCGATCGAAGGCCGCCTCGATCGCGCCGTCGATGGCGGCTCGATCCTGGCCGGAGATGGCGATCACGTCGCACCGCGTGCGGTGGAGGAGAGGGCGTCGAACACCCGCATCTGCTCGGCCTGCAGCACCAGCCAGGGGCTGAAGGCCCAAGGCGTGGCATCCAGTGCGCGGGCGAGGTCCTCGGGCGCGACCCACCGCGCCTCGGCGACCTCGAGCGCGTTGAGTACCGGCTCACCCGACGCGCGGGCGGTGTAGACCGGGCAGATCTCGTGCTCGACGATGCCGCTGGCATCCACCGCCCGGTAGCGGAACAGGGGGAGGGACAGCTCGATGTCGGTGAGCGTCAGGCCGATCTCGTACTCGGCGCGACGCCGCACGGCGGCCAGCAGTGGCTCGGCGGGACGGGGGTGGCCGCAGAACGAGTTGCTCCAGACGCCCGGCCATGTCCTCTTGTCGAGCGCTCGGCGGGTCACCAGCACCTGGCCGGCGTCGTCGAGCACGTGGCAGGAGAATGCCAGGTGGAGGGCAGTGTCGGTGCCGTGCACGCTGGATTTCGGGGCGGTGCCGATCTCGCGTCCGTCGTCGTCGAGGAGGACGACCAGCTCTTCTTCGCTCATTAGGTCTCCTGGTTGCTAGTTTATCTAGCGATCTGGCACGATGATACCGATGGGGAGCGGGGGTGTCCACACGATGGCGGAGCGCCGGGAACCCACGGAACACGACCGGGCGGTGCGCTCGGCGCTGGAGGCCGTGCGCACCTTCAGCGACGCCGTCGACCGCATGCACGGCGGTATGAAGGACGAGATGGACATGAACGCCACGGACGTGGCGGCGCTGCGCATGCTGGTCATGCGCGAGCAGCGCGGACAGGCCGTGAGCCCGCATGACGTCTCTCGGCACCTGCGCATCTCGACGGCCTCCACGACGAAGCTGCTCGACCGGCTCAGCGAGTCCGGGCACATCGAGCGCCGCCGGCACCCGTCCGACCGGCGTGCACTCATCGTGGTGCTCACCCAGCGGACCCGTGACGACTTCCACCGTCATTTCGGGCGGCGCCTGCGCGACATGAGGGCGGTGGCCGACGGGTTCGACGACGATCAGCTCGGCGCCGTCACGCGCTTCCTCGACGAGATATCCGAGGTGCTCGATCCGGAGTGATCCTCCGGCCGGGGGTGCGAGGGGCCGAGTGGCCACGCGTCACGCGGGCGGGCCGACGAAGAAGGCCCCCGCTTTCGCGAGGGCCTTCTCATCTTGGTTGCGGGGGCAGGATTTGAACCTACGACCTCTGGGTTATGAGCCCAGCGAGCTACCGAACTGCTCCACCCCGCGGCACGTTTAATAGCCTAACACGCTCTCGGAGTGGTCCACGCCATCGCTGGCCTGCCGCGCCCTCCGGTTGCCCGGATCCGCCCGCCTCGTCAGGATGAACGCATGTCCGGCCCGCCCGATCCGCACCCTCCCGCCACGCCGCGAGCCGCCGCGGATGGACGCGACGAATCACCCGCCGAGCGGGCGGACCGCAACTGGAACGAGGTGCTGCAGGAGCTGCGGGTGCTGCAGACGGGCTCTCAGATCCTCACCGGCTTCCTCCTCGCGCTGGCGTTCCAGCCCGCCTTCGCGGACCTCAGCCGCGGCCAGCGCGCGTTCTATCTCGTGCTCATCGCCGTCTCGGCCCTGAGTGCGATCGTGGCACTGGCCCCCGTCGCCCTGCACCGCTTCCTCTTTCAGCACCGCGCCAAGCGCACCGTGGTCGCATACGGGCACCTCGCCCTGCTCACCTCCCTCCTGACGGTGTCGCTGCTGCTCGTGGGGGTCGTGGCCTTTGTGTTCGACGTGGTGGTCGGCGGCACGGCATCATGGATCGCAGGCGCCGTCCTGGGCGGCGTGATCATCGCACTGTGGGTCGCCGTTCCGCTCGTGGTGCGGGTGCGCCGGGAAGGAGACAGCAGGTGAGCGCAGAGACCGTCGGCGTCGCCGTCGCACAGTTCGGCCCGACGGCCGACACCCGGGCGAACCTCGCGCAGATCGAGGTGCTCGTCCGACGTGCGCAGGGGCGGGGCGCTCAGGTCGTGCTCTTCCCCGAGTACGCGAGCTACTTCGTCGACCCGTTCGACGAGTCGCTCTTCCGAAACGCCCAGGACGTCGACGGCGCCTTCGTGCAGGAGCTCACGGGCATCGCAGCCCGTTACGGCGTGCACCTCGTGGCGGGGCTGCTGGAGCGCGGCACCGATGGACGGCGCGTGCACAACACCGTCGTCGCCGTCGACGCGAGCGGTCTGCGGGCCCGGTATCGCAAGCTGCACCTGTACGACGCGTTCGGGCAACGGGAGTCGGACTGGGTCGAACCGGGGGAGCCGGCCGAGCCGGAGACCTTCGACGTCGGCGGCCTGAGGTTCGCGCTCATGACCTGCTACGACCTGCGGTTCCCGGAGGTCGGGCGTGTGCTGGCGGATGCCGGCGCCGATGTGATCCTGGTCGCCGCGGAATGGGTGCGCGGCGCGCTCAAGGAGCACCACTGGCGCACCCTGCTGACGGCACGGGCGATCGAGAACACGCTCTTCGTCGCCGCGGCCGACCACCCGCCGCCGCTCGGCGTTGGTCATTCGCTCATCGTCGACCCGCAGGGCGTGCAGATCGCCGCCGTGGGCACCGCGACCGACGTCGCGGTCGCGCACCTCGATATCGACGCCGTCGCCAGGGTGCGCCGGGTGAATCCGGCGCTGGCACTGCGCCGCTACACGGTGCAGCCGCGCCGCTGACCGGCCGGGCGGCGCGCCCGGCTTAGCTTTTCAGCGCCGCGAGGCGGGTGACGGCGTCCTCGAGCACGTCCGTGCGCTTGCAGGCGGCGAACCGCAGGAGGGTCGCGTAGTCACCGCGGTGCTCACCGGTGACGAACGCGGTGAGGGGGATGGCGACGACGCCGGCCCGTCCCGGCAGCTCGCGGCAGAACTGCGCGGCATCCGTCGCGCCGAGAGGAGCGGCGTCGGCGACGGTGAAGTAGGAGCCGCGCGGTGTGGACACATCGAATCCCGCTGCCCGCAGCCCCCGCCCGAGCAGGTCGCGCTTGTCCCGGAGCGTGGCGGCCAGTCCGGTGAAGAAGGAGTCCGGGAGGCGGAGGCCGGCGGCGATCGCGGGCTGGAAGGGCGCACCGTTGACGTAGGTGAGGAACTGCTTGACCGCCAGCACCGCCTGGATCAGGTCGGCGGGGCCGGAGACCCAGCCGATCTTCCACCCGGTCGTGGCGAAGGTCTTGCCGGCGGACGAGATCGTGAGGGTGCGCTCCCAGGCGCCCGGGAGCGTCGCGATGGGCACGTGCTGCGCGTCGAAGACGAGGTGCTCGTAGACCTCGTCGGTGACGATGACGGCATCGTGCTGCTCGGCGAGGCGCACGATCTCTTCGAGGGCGTCGCGCTCGAAGACCGCACCGGTCGGGTTGTGGGGGTCGTTGACGAGGATCAGCCGGGTACGGTCGGTGACCGCCCGCCGCAGATCTTCGATGTCCGGCTGGAAATCCGGCCACCGCAACGGCACCGGCACGAGCCGTGCACCGGCCAGCGCGATGCAGGCCGCGTAGCTGTCGTAGTACGGCTCGAACACGACCACTTCGTCATCGGGACCGTCCACGAGCGCGAGGAGCGTGGCTGCGAGCGCCTCCGTCGCGCCGGCGGTGACCAGGACGTTCCGGTGGGGGTCCAGCTGCAGTCCGTAGAAGCGGTGCTGGTGCTCGGCGATGGCTTCGAGGAGATCGGGCATGCCACGGCCGGGCGGATACTGGTTGACGCCGTGAGCGATCGCCGCCCGCGCGACCTCGAGCACCTCCGCCGGGCCGTCCTCGTCGGGGAAGCCCTGCCCGAGGTTCACCGCTCCGGTGTGGGTTGCCAGGGCGCTCATCTCGGCGAAAATGGTGGGAACGGACGTGCCGTCCGCTGCCAGAAGCCCCGCGCCGCGGGCGGCGCGGCGCCAGGCGCCGGGAATCTCTCGCACCTCGCCCACGCTACACGCATAGGGTGATCCCACTCAGGGCATAAGCAAAGCACAGCAACGGGCGGCACTCTGGAAGAGCCCGTCAGAAGGAGTTTTCCATGAGCGACACCGAGGGCATCCGCCCCACTGAGACCCCCGCCGGCGCCGAGCCGGCCGCTGTTCCCCCCGTTCCCCCGCAGGCCGCCGCCCAGGCTGCCCAGCAGCACCCGGCCCCCGGCCAGCGCCCCGCACCGCCGCACCCCGGCGCGCCCGCCTACGGCGCAGCGCCCCGCTACGGCGCTGCGGCGTCCGGCTACGGCGCGCCCCAGCACCCCTACGGCGCCGCGCCCCAGCAGCCGACCGCCGCCACCGCCGCGCCGTCCTCGACGTCGGACGCCGCCGAGTCGACCTCCGCATCGAAGTCCGGCATCGGCGCGGGCAAGGTCGCCGCGCTGATGCTCGCGGCCGCCCTCGTCGGCGGCACCGCCGGGATCGGCGGCGCGTACGCCGGCGTCAACATCTGGAGCGCCTCCCAGCCGGTGACGGCGACCGGCCCGGCTTCGGTGACGGTCAACGACACCGACAGCGTGAACCAGACCACCGCCATCGCCGCCAAGGTGGTGCCGAGCGTCGTGACGATCGCCGCTGACGGCGGCTCCGCCGGCGGCACCGGGTCGGGCGTCATCCTCAGCGAGGACGGCTACGTCGTCACCAACACCCACGTGGTGACCCTCGACGGCGCGACCTCCGACGCCGCCCTCACGGTGACCACCGCCGACGGGCGCGTGTACGACGCCGAGATCGTGGGGCTCGACCCGATGTACGACCTTGCCGTGATCAAGCTCCAGGACGCGTCAGGCCTGACCCCCATCGAGTTCGCGGACTCCGCCGACCTCAACGTGGGCGACGAGGCCGTCGCGGTGGGCGCACCGCTGGGCCTGGCGAACACCGTGACCACCGGCATCGTCAGCGCCCTGAACCGCTCCATCTCGATCGCCTCCTCCGCCGCCCCCGAGACGCCGGGCGACGGCACCGAGCCGGCACCGGAGGAGCAGGACCAGGGACCGTTCTACTTCGACTTCGGCCAGGGCGAGCCGCAGCAGGCGACGTCGACGATCTCGATCTCGGTGCTGCAGACCGACGCTGCGATCAACCCCGGCAACTCCGGCGGCGCACTCGTGGACGCGGAAGGCAAGCTGATCGGCATCAACGTGGCCATCGCGACCGCGGGCTCGTCCAGCGAGTCAGGGTCGATCGGCGTGGGCTTCGCGATCCCCTCCGACATCGTCGAGCGCATCACCGACGAGATCATCGAGGACGGCGCGGCCACCCACGGCCTGCTGGGCGCGATGGTCGCCCCGGCCGCGAGCATCGAGGGCGCGACCACGACCGGTGCCTACATCGACGAGGTGACCCCCGGCGGTGCCGCAGCGGAAGCGGGCCTGCAGCAGGGTGACATCGTCACCGGGTTCGACGGTCTGCCCATCACCAGCGCGACCGACCTCACCGCCCAGGTTCGGGCGGTCGCCGGCGGCAGCACGGTGAGCCTGACGTACCTGCGTGACGGCGAGACCCGCACGACCGACGTGACGCTCGGCGAGCTCGTCGACTGACGCGCCTGCGCTGACCGGTCAGGACGCCACCCCGCGATAGGCTCGCGGGGTGGCGTCCTTTTCGTTCGGCGCGGGCAACGCCGGCAAGCTGGCCCGCATCCCGCTCTACGCGGCCGGTCGCCTCTTCACGCAGTTCGTCCCCCGCACGCGCGACACCTGGGTGTTCGGCTCCGCCGCGGGCCTCGCCGACGGCGGGTGGGCGCTGTGGCACGAGGCCGTCGAGCGGCACGGCGTGGATGCCACATGGCTCACCGCAACCGCTGCGCAGGCGCGGGAAGCGCGGGAGCGCGGCATCCCCTCGGTGCCCCGCAGCTCGATTCGAGGTCTGTGGCGCACGGCCCGGGCCCGTGTCATCGTCGTGACCCACGGGTTGGGTGACGCCAACCGCTACGCCGTCTCCGGCGCGTTCGTGGTGCAGCTGTGGCACGGCATCCCCCTCAAGCGCATCGGACTGGACTCGCCCGAGACCCTCCGCAGCGGCTTTCTTCCCCGTTCACGCGCGGTGCGGGCGTTCCTGCGCCTCATGTACCGCCGCACCGCGGCCGCCATCGCCGTGCTGCCGGCAGCCTCGCCGCTCGTGCGGGCACGCCTCGAGTCCGCGTTCGGGCTCTACGACGGCCAGGTCGTCGTCACCGGCGAACCCCGCGTCGACGTGCTGTCGACCGGCACCCCCGCCTCCCGGCGCGAGGCGGGGCGAGCGATCATCGCCGCGGCCACGGGAGTGCCGGCATCCGCATCGTCCGACACCCGCTGGGTGCTCTACGCGCCGACGTGGCGCGACGGCGACGAGGATCCGTCGATCCCCGACGCCGCGCAGTGGCGCCGCATCCAGCAGGTGCTCGCGCAGCACGATGCCGTGCTGCTCGTGCGCCCCCACCACCTCGGAGCGGGCCGATATGCGCCCCCGGCGGACGTCGACCGCGTGCGGCTCATGGGAAGCGACGTCCTCGCCGACGTCACACCGGCGCTGCCGGGTCTCGACGTGCTCATCACCGACTACTCATCGCTCGCCTACGACGCCGGACTCGTTCCGCTGCCGGTGCTGTTCCTCGCGCCCGATCTCGACGCGTACGCCGCGCGACGCGGCTTCTACGGCACCTATGCCGACGTGGCAGGCGGCGATCACGCAACGGACTGGGATGCCGTCTGCAGTCAGCTCGACGCCGTGCTCGGCGACCCCGCCGCCCGCGAGGCGCGCGTGGACCGATCGCGCCGGCTGAGCGAGCGGGTGCACGCGTACCGAGACGGCGGCAACACCGCGCGGGTGTACCGTGCGATCCGCGCAGGCCTTGCCACACGATCGAAGGGACCGGCATGATCCGAGCACGCCTCATCGCCGAGGACGCTGCCACGCTCGAGCTGAGCGGAACCGGGCCGCGTCCCGAGCGCGCCGAGCTCATCGGCCCGCGCGCACGGGTCACCGCGCGCCTGACGGGCCGTGGCGCCACCTGGCGGGCGGTGTTCCGGCTGCAGGCCTCGCGGTGGGGCGGGCCCGAGCTGCCGCTGCCGACCGGCCGGTACGAGGTGACGGTCATCGGTGCCGACGGTGAGCCGGTGGATGCCACCGCCGCGGTGCCGCTCACCATGCTCGGCACCCTCCGCGCCGAGCTGGACGGCGCGGTGCTGCGCATCGGGCCGCCGGTGGATCCGGCATACGACTCCGGCGACGGGCAGGCGGCACTGGAGCGCCGCTACGTCACCGGACGCGACGAGCTCGAGAACGCCGTGTTCTTCGAGAGCTTCTATGGGCGCAACGCCAGCTGCAACCCGCTGGCGATCGACCGGGAGCTGGCGCGGGTGGCTCCCGGCGTCGTGCGGTACTGGAGCGTCGTGGACCTGTCGGTGGCCGTCCCCGACGGCGCCGTGCCGGTGGTCGAAGGCTCGCCGCGGTGGTGGCGCGCCCGAGGGGCGTCGCGTCTGCTGGTGGTCAACGACTGGCTGCGTCGTCGCTTCGAGCGCCGTCGCGGGCAGGTGGTGCTGCAGACCTGGCACGGAACGCCCCTGAAGCGACTCGCCCTGCACCGCCCGGGCTTCGATCCCCGCCGCATGCTCGCCGTCGTGCGGGAGTCCCGACGGTGGAACGTGCTGCTCGCACAGAACCCCTATGCGGCGCGCATCATGAAGAAGGCGTATGCCTTCCTTTCGCGCCCGGTGTGGGTGGAGGGATACCCCCGAAACGACGTCCTCGTCTCGGGGGACGGCGCTGCGACCCGGCGGCTGCTCGGGATCAGCGACGACGAGCGCGTGCTCCTGTACGCGCCGACCTGGCGCGACGACCGCGACCAGATGGTGGACTTCGTCGATCCGGTTCGACTCGCTGCGGCATGCGACGCCGTCGTGCTGGTGCGCGGACACTCGCGCACGCTGCTGCCGGGGCGGGATGCGACGGGGCCGCGGGTCATCGACGTGACGGCGTTCCCCGATACGGCACAGCTGCTGCTGGCCGCCGACGCGCTCATCACGGACTACTCGTCGGTGATGTTCGATTTCAGCGTCACGGGAAAGCCCATGTACTTTCTGGTGCCGGACCTCGAGCACTACCGGGGCCAGCTGCGGGGGTTCTACTTCGACCTCGCATCGCACGCCCCGGGCCCCGTGGTGCGCTCGGCCGACGACCTCATCGCCGCGCTCGCCGACGACGGTGTGCCCGAGCAGTACGCCGCGGCCTACTCGGCGTGGCGGGGCCGGTTCAACGCGCGCGACGACGGCCATGCCGCCGAGCGGGTCGTCGCCCGCATCCTCGACCAGGGCTTGATCGAGCGCTGAGCGCCTCGCTCAGGGGAGCGGCGTGTTGCGGGTGCCCAGCCGCGAGGTGTCGACGGTGTCGTGCGCGCCGCGCATCACGCCCCCGATGAACCCCGTGCCCCAGGAGAGGTGCATCGTCGGGAGCACGGCGAGCGTCCACAGCTTGTCGCGCCACCCCGACCCGCCACCGGGGCCGGCGGCCATGCCCACGACGAGCACCGCGTACGCGACGACCGGCAGGTAGATGAGGGATGCCACGGCCGACGCCCAGCCGGCGACGACACCCGTCAGCTGCAGCACCGCCAGCACCAGCGCCAGAAGCGCCAGCACGACCAGCCCGGGCGGGGCGAAGTAGCGGAGCGAGTTGCGTCGGCCGTACCGGCGCACCAGCTCGCCGCGCCACTTCCCGGTCGCGAAGAACTGGCGCACGAGCCGCGTCCAGCTCTCGCGTGGCCAGTAGGTGACGGCGAGCTCCGGGTCGAACCAGACGCGATACCCCGCCTGCCGGATGCGCAGGTTCAGCTCCCAGTCCTCGCCGCGCCGCACGGACTCGTCGAACATCCCGACTTCTTCCAGGACCGACCGCCGCATGACCCCCAGGTAGGCCGATTCCGCCGGGCCCTCGGCTCCGCCGCTGTGGTACGCGCCGCCGCCCAGGCCGATGGGGGAGTTGTACGCGCGCGCGACCGCTCGCTGGAAGGGGGTGCGGCCGTCGGCGCGCATGATGCCGCCGACGTTCGCGGCGCGCACCCGCTCGAGGGTCTCGAGGGCGCGGCGGGTGTAGTCCCCGGTGAGTTCGGAGTGCGCGTCGACGCGCACGACGGTGGGGTAGCGCCCCGCGCGGATGGCGAGGTTCAGCCCCACCGGGATGTCGGCGGCGGGGTTGTCGATGAGGACGATCCTGGGGTCCGCCGCGGCCAGTCGGCGGGCGAGTTCCGTCGTGCCGTCGCTCGACGGTCCCAGCGCGAGCACCAGCTCGACCGGGCGGCCGGCGACGTCCTGTTCGAGCACCGTGCGCACCGCGCGTTCCAGGTACGCCCGCTCGTTGAGCACGGGCATGACGAAGGTGACTCCGGCATCGGCTGCCACGACCGGCGCGTCCTTGGTGGTGCGGGAGGCGGCGTCGTGCATCCGTCGATCATGTCATGCGCGGCCTCGGTAGGCTGAAGGGGTGGGTGTTGTATCGGATGGACGTAAGGCTGCCAGGCTGCTGCGAAAGGCGCTCGACAACCGATCGGCGGTGCGCGAGGTGCGTCGCGAGCTCGCGACCCGCGGACCGGTGCCGCCGATGCGCTTCAAGGTCGCGGTGTACTTCGCCGACGGCGCCGTGAACATGTACCAGATGCGGCAGTGGTACAAGCCGCTCGCGCAGCTGGCGGAGCGCTGGCCGGTCGTCGTGCTCGCCCGCTCTGCCACGGGCGCCCGGCAGCTGGCGGCCGACGACGCGCTGCCGTTGGCGTTCGTGCCCACCGTCCGCGACGTGGAGCGCTTCATCGCCGCGCAGGACATCCGGGTCGTGCTGTACGTCAACCAGAACACCCGCAACTTCCAGATGTTCCGGTACGGCCGCCGGTGGCACGTGTTCATCAACCACGGCGAGTCCGACAAGATGTACATGACCACCAACCAGTTCAAGGCGTACGACTACGCCCTGGTGGCCGGTGACGCGGCCCGCGAGCGCCTCGCGCGGGTGCTGTGGGACTACGACCTCGAGCGGCGCACGATCGAGATCGGCAGGCCGCAGGCCGACCACTACTCCGGCACCCTTCCCTACACGCCCGACGGGCGCACCGTGGTGCTGTACGCACCCACCTGGGAAGGCGACCGGCCATCTGCGCATTACGGCTCGATCGCCACGCACGGCGAGGCGCTGACGCAGGCCGTGCTCGCGAGCCCTGACCACCGTCTGATCTACCGGCCGCACCCGCGATCGGGCGTCGTCGACGAGGCGTACGGCCAGGCCAACGCGCGCATCATCGCCGCCATCGCGGCGGCGAACGCCGCCGATCCCACCGCACAGCACGTTTTCGACGACGGCCCGGAACTCGGGTGGCAGCTGTCGGCCGCCGATGTCGCGGTCGTCGACATCTCGGCGATGGTCTACGACCGGCTGGCCGCCGACCGTCCGCTGCTCGTGACCCGCCCGGCCGACCCGCGAGCCAGCATCGACACGCACGGGTACCTGTCCGCCTGCGAGTGGCTGGATGCCGCGCACGCCGGGCAGATCCTGTCGGAGGCGGACCGCGTGCTCTCGGACGTCGAGGCGGCGGCCCGCCTCAAGGAGTGGGTGCGGCACTATTTCGGCGACACGTCTCCGGGAGCTGCGACCGCCCGGTTCCACGCCGCCATCGAGCACCTGATGCAGGAGTGGGATCGCTGGCAGAGCCTGACCGCCGGAGACCCGGTCGACGACGATCAGGACGATGCGGAACTCGACGACGCGGACTGAGCACCGGCCGATGGCGCGCCGGAGCCCGGCCGCGCGATCAGGCGCTCGATCGCGCGCAACGGGATGACGATCCAGGTGGGTCGCGAGCGGGACTCGTAGATGGCTTCGTACACCGCCTTGTCGAGCTCCAGGGCGTCCAGCAGAGGACCGTCGAGCGTCGCGCGGGCGCCGGCACGGTCTGCGTAACCGGAGAGGAAGCTGCGGCGAGCGGTCGCGGCCCACTCCCGAACGGTGTTCGACCGGTCGGGGTGATCGAGGCGCACCGATCCGGCGACGTAATCGAAGGATCGGAGCATGCCCGCCACGTCCCGCAGGGCGAGATCCGGCCGCACCCGCTCGGCCATCGGCCGCAGCGGCTCGCCCTCGAAATCCAGAAGGATCCAGCCCCGCCCCGGAACAAGGATCACCTGCCCCAGGTGATAGTCGCCGTGGATGCGCTGCAGGGCCGGCCAGTCGACGTCGAGAGCGCGATCATAGACGGCTTCGATGGCGCGTCGGGTCTGGCTGAGCTGCCCCACCTCGGCGATCGCGGTGGACAGCCGTCGCTGCCATGCCTCGCGCAGAGCGGCTCGGTCGACAGGCGCCGCCACCCGGGTGGGGAGCACATGGGCGAGCGAGTGGTGCACGTCCGCGGTGGCGGCGCCGAGGTCGAAGGCCCGTCCGGCGAAGTCGTCGCCGGTCGCCGCTGCACCCAGCGCGACGCGCCAGGCATCCTCGACACCGGGGAAGTACTGCTGGGCGAACGCCAGCGAGCCCGTGTCGGCGGGCTGTGTGGGAGTCGGGTCGGGCCACTCTCCGTCGAGCCAGCCGACGGCGCGCGGGACGTGGGGCGACCGCGCCTCGCTGAGGGCGACGTTCAGCTCGATGTCGGGGTTGGGGCCGTGATGCACCTGGCGGTACAGCTTGCAGATCACGGGCGGGATGTCGCCGGCGAACCGATAGGTGATGGAGGTGTTGGACTGTTCACCCGTGAGGACGCTCGACGTGTGCGCGGTGGCGGCCGCGGTGGCGTGCGCGGGCGACACGGTGTGCGCGGTCGCGGCGGTGCGTCGGCCGCGCGCCGCACCGCCGGCAGTGACCAGCGCCAACAGCGCCGTGGCGTAGGCAGGGTCATGCGGGCCGTCTATGAGCGTCGTACCGGGATCGGGGTGACCGATGATGTGCGGGCCGAGCCCCGACGGCACCGACGCGGTGGCTCGGGCGACGAACGGCACCTGATAGGTCACGGCGGGGAGCGTGCCGTCGTCGGCGACCAGCACCGTGCACACGCGCACTCCCGCCTCCGACGTCGGCACGTCCCAGGACGCGACGAACCGCAGGTGGGGCCTGCGGCCCTTGGCGGCATACCAGCGTTGACGAGGCATCCAGCCGGTCAGACACGCCAGCGTACTGTCCATGCCCGTGAGCGTATTGCCGCCGCCGCATGCTGTCGAGGCGGCGCCCGGACGGGGTCGACGGGCCGGCTGAGGCTCAGACGCCCTGCAGGGCGGCGATGATCGCCACCACCGCTGAGACGACCGCCAACGCGAGGGCGAGGCCGATCAGCACCGCGTGCACGGTGAAGAACCTCGTCCGCTTCCCGGACGCGTCCTTCGCACGCGGGTCCTTCGCCACGCGCCGGAAGAACGCCGGCCACACCACGACGTTGAAGAGGGCGTTGGCCAGGAGCAGGACGATGAGGAGGGATGCCACCGAACGAGCCTAACCGCGGGCTCCCTGTGACGATGCCGGGTGGCGCACCGCGCAGAGTTCGGCCGGCGCAGCCACGGCGGTCACCCGGGGGAGTGGGTCACTGCGCGTCGGGTGCGCCGTCGCCTTCTGCATCGGACGGTGTGATGCTCTTCTGCCTTCTCGGCGTCACGGCGCCGCCCACGCGCTTGGCGGCACGCTGCACCCCGTGCGCGGCGCCCATCCCGGCGGAGGCGATGGCGGTGCCTGCGCGGCGGACCCCGCGCACGGCGGTGCGCTCGAACCGGTCGGCGCCTTCTTTCGGCTCGAGTTCGCGTGGGTACTCCAGCGGCGGCGCGCCGAACCCGCGTCGGGCGTTCACCAGCACCCGCCGGCCGAGGATGTTGTTGCCCGCTCCGCCGACGGCGGCCCCGACACCGAAGGGCAGCGCCTTGCCGATGACCGACGCGCCGCCCTTGGCGGCGAACTGGCGCACGAACGAGGTCTTCAGTCTGTCCACGAGCGGCCCGACGGCGGCGCGGGGGAGTGTCTTGGTGACGAGCTCGCCCCAGTACTTGTCGCGAGTCACGCCCTTGCCTGCGACCTGGCCGGCCAGCTGGGAGACGAGGTCGACGCCCTCTTTGCCCATCATGAGGGTCAGCACCAGGGCGCGTGCGCGATCGGGGTTGTCGACAGGGATGCCGTGCAGCTCGGCCATCGACTGCGCGAACAGCGCGGTGGCCTCGAGGAACCCCGCGGTCTCGACCCCGCTGAGTGCGAGGGTGACGCCCGTGCCGATACCGGGGACGACGGCCGATGCGCCGACGGCCGCCCCGCTGCTGGTCACCGCGGTGAGGTAGCGGCGCTCGAGCATGCGCGCGATCTCGCTCGTGGTGGCATCCGGATGACGCAGGCGGATGCTGCGCAGGTGCGCGACCACCACGGGCCGCTGGATCGCCAGGGCGCGGTCGAGCATGCGCACCACGAGCGGATGCTCGACGGAACCGGCCGGCGGCAGGCCACCCGTCCACGGAGCATCGTCGGGGAGCGTGTGGATGCGGTGCACCTTGTCGGCCATGGCGCCGATACTATTCACGCCTCGCTGGGCGTGCGCTGGGGCGCCGATCAGACGTAGAGGTTGGCCCGCTCGAGGTCTTCGGCGAAGTCGACCTCCACGGCGTACAGGTCGGAGATGTCCAGCGGCTGCAGTCGCACGCCGTCCTCTGCAATCGCGAGCTCGAGACCGCGCTCGAAGTAGTCCTGGTCATCCACCCGCGACAGCTGGCGCATGAAGGCGCGCTTGTCGGCGGCGGAGACGTAGTTGATGCCGACGGCTTCGCCGATGCCCCCGGACACGGTCTTGGACAGCTCGGCGATGTAGCCGGCGGCATCCACCGTGTACTTCACCTCTTCGTCGCTGACCTTGGCGGTGTTGACGGTCACGAACGAGCGCTCGGCGTCGATGAGGGCGATCGCGCGGCCTAGCACCCGGGGGTCGAAGACGACATCGCCGTTCATCCACAGCACCCCGCTCTTGCCGGTGGCGGCCAGGGCACGCAGCAGCGACTTGGAGGTGTTGGTCTGGTCGTATCGGTCGTTGTAGACGTAGTCGGCCTCGGGGAAGGCTTCGACGATGGTCTCGGCGCGGTAGCCGACGACGGTCGTGATGCGGGCGGCCTTGCCGAACGCGGCACGGATGTTGTCGTGCTGCTGCTGCATGATGCTGCGGCCGTCGCTGAGCTCGGTGAGCGGCTTGGGCAGGCTGCGGCCGAGGCGCGAGCCCATCCCTGCTGCGAGGATGACGGTCTGAAGAGTCACGGGGTTTGCTCCTGAAGTCTGTGTTCACTATCGGTTCACCGAGAGGACACCCCTTTGTGCCTTCCCAATGGTAGCGAAGGCACCTGTGAAGGCACAGAAAGCGGCCGGTCCGTTGTCGTTTCGTGACAAAAGGTCCACAACATGACGCTGCGCGCGGTAGGCACTGGTCCTCGCGGATGTGCTTGATACCGTGGACGGGTGACAGCGTCGCTGCCCTTCCCCCATGACTCTGCTCCGGACGATGTGCCGGAGCAGTCCGGTGTGCAGCGCGCCCGGCCCAAGCCGGAGGCGAAGCCCCGGAAACCGCGCCCGGGCAAGGGCCCCCGCCCCGTGGACGCCGTGCCCTCGGCGACGCCCGTCGCGCTGCCCCCGCTCCCGCCGCTGCCCGCCGCGCAGGCTGCCGTGACACCCCCGCGTCCGCCGCTGCCCGCACGGGCCGTCACGCCGCCCCCGCTTCCGCCGCTGTCCGCCGCACAGGTCATCGCGCGGCCGACACTGCCACCGAAACCAGCCGAGCCGGCCGACGCCGTCGCCGCGCGCCTTGCGCAACGGCGCGAGGCCGTCGCCGCAGTGGTCACGCTGCCAGCGCCCGTCCCCGAGCCGATCCCGGCGCCGGAGCCGGAGCCCCTGCCGGAGCCCGAGCCACTGCCGGAGCCCGAGCCACTGCCGGAGCCGGAGCCCCTGCCGGAGCCCGAGCCACTGCCGGAGCCGGAGCCCCTGCCGGAGCCGGAGCCCGAGCCGCTTCCGGAGCCTGTTCCGGATACCCTGCCACCCGGCGCGCTCGAGACGGACGCTGCCGAACCCGGCTCGCAGGACCCGGTGGCGGTCGTCGTTTCGACGCTCGACGAGCAGGTGCTCACGCACGACGAGGCTGCGCGGCCCGCGCTGCAGCTGCGCGGGGTGACGAAGTTCTTCGGCGGCACGGCGGCCGTCGACGGGATCGACCTGACCGTCCCCGCCGGATCGTTCTACGGACTGGTCGGACCCAACGGTGCGGGCAAGACCACGACGCTGTCGATGATCGCCGGGCTGTTGCGGCCCGACCGGGGCAGCATCCGCGTCAACGACATCGACGCTGCGGCGCGTCCCGCTGAAGCCAAGCGGCTGATGGGCGTGCTGCCCGACCGGCTGCGCACGTTCGACCGGCTCACCGGTCGGCAGCTCCTGCACTACTACGGGCTGCTGCGCGGGCTTGCCGCGCCCGTCGCCGACAGCCGCGCCGCCGACCTCGCGAGGGCGTTCGACCTCACCGACGCGCTCTCGCGTCCGGTCTCGGACTACTCCGGCGGCATGACGAAGAAGATCATGCTCGCGGGCGCCATGATCCACTCGCCTCGCGTGCTGGTACTCGATGAGCCGTTCGAGGCGGTCGACCCCGTGTCGAGTGCGGTCATCCTCGACATCCTCGGGGCGTACGTCGAGCACGGCGGCACCGTGATCCTCTCGAGTCACGGCATGGAGCTCGTCGAGCGCGTCTGCTCGCGGGTGGCCGTCATCGTGTCCGGCCAGGTGCTGGCGGAGGGCACGGTCGAAGAGGTGCGGGGCGAGCTGACCCTCGAGCAGCGCTTCGTCGAACTCGCCGGCGGCCTGGGTGACGTGGAGGGCCTGGAGTGGCTGCACACGTTCTCCGGCTGAGGCTCGCACTGCTCACAGCCGCGCTGCGCGGTGAGGCCGCGCACGTCACGCGGACCGTGGCGGGGCTGGCCGTCGTCGCGGGCGCCGTGGCGCTGGCATGCTGGGCGCTGCTGACCCTCGACGACGCCCCGGATCGGGTCGTGCAGACGATCACCGTGCTCGGCGGGTCCGCCGTGACGCTCGCCTTCGTCGTGGCGCCGCTGGTCACCGGCATCGAGGATCCGCTCGATCCGCGGCGGTTCGCCGTTCTGGGGGTGGCGCCCGCGCCGCTGGCCGGCATGGTCTCCGTCGCCGGCTTCCTGAGCCTGCCCGTGCTCGCACTGGTCCCGCTGGGGGCGTGCCTGGTCGTCGTCTGGACTTCGCACGGCGTGCCGTGGCCGCTGGCGGTGCTCTCGGTCGTGCTGGCCGTCGCGACCTGCGTGCTGCTGGCTCGCGTCGGCTTCGCCGTGGCCGCCCTGGTGCTGAACGAGCGACGGTCCCGTGAGCTGGCCGGCATCTTCCTGCTCGCGGTGCTGGTTGTCGTCGTTCCGGTGGGCGTCTTCCTCGCGTCTCTCGAGTGGCGCGGCCGCGTGCCCGCCCAGCTCGCCGATGTCGCCGACATCCTGGCGCTCACGCCGCTCGGCGCCGCCCTGGGCACCGCCGGCGTCGCTGCCGTCGACCCCGGCGCGGTCTGGGGGCCGCTGGTCGTGGCGGTCCTGACGCTCCTCGTGCTCGCCGGCCTCTGGGTGCTGCTGGTGCACCACATGCTGACCACCACCCCTCGCCCCGTCGCGGTGCGCGAGCGCGGCGGCCTCGGCTGGTTCACGGTCACCCGGGGCACGCCGGCCGGCGCGATCGCCGCCCGCAGCCTCGTGTACTGGATGCGCGACCGGCGGTACCTCGTCAACATCGCCGTCATCCCGGTCGCCGCCGCGCTGACGATCCTGCCGCTGATGGTCGTCGGGGTGCCGGCATCGGTCATCGCCCTCGTCCCGGTGCCGCTCATGGCCCTCTTCCTCGGCTGGTTGCCGCACAACGACCTCGCATACGACTCCACGGCCATCTGGATGCACATCGCGGGCGCCGTCGACGGCGTCGCCGACCGCGTCGGCCGCCTGGTCCCCGTGCTGCTCTTCGGCGTTCCCCTGCTGGCGGTGACGGTGCCCCTGGCGATCTGGGTGCACGGCGACTGGAACACGCTGCCCGCCCTCATCGGCGTGTGCACGGCCCTGTTCCTGTCGGGACTGGGGCTCTCGAGCATCGCCTCGGCCCTGTCGCCCTACCCGGTGACGCGGCCGGGGGACAGCCCGTTCCAGCAGCCGCAGCGCACGGGAGGCGCGGCAGCGCAGGCGCTCGTGCTCATCGGTGCGTTGGTGGCCGCCGTGCCGGCGCTGTGGTGGGGATGGCTCGCGCTGACCTCCGACCCTGGCGACACGTGGATCTCGCTCTGGGCGGGAGTCGTCGCCGGTGTCGCGGTGCTCCTGGCCGGGGTGTTCGTCGGCGGCCGGGTGTTCGAGAGGGCGAGTGGTCGGCTCATGGAGTTCGCCGAAGCGACATGACCGGCCATCACCGTGGATGCCCCGGTTAGAATGACTCACCATGAGCACGCCGATCGACAGCCCCGACCAGGGGGGTCTTACGACCCTCGACCGCGAGCTCGAGGAGCTCATCCGCGAGGAGAACATCGAGCCGGGTGACCATGAGCGGTTCTCGCACTACGTCAAGAAGGACAAGATCCTCGAATCCGCCATCACCGGAAAGCCGGTGCGGGCGCTCTGCGGCAAGAAGTGGACGCCGGGCCGTGACCCGGAGAAGTTCCCGGTCTGCCCCCAGTGCAAAGAGATCTACGAGTCGCTGAACACCTGATCCGCTCGCGCGGGCGGTTCAGGCCACGTCGATGAAGCGCGTGGGCAGCGCGGGCTCCGACCGGCTGAGGGCCAGCGCCCGCACCGGCAACTCCTCGCGCACCCGCAGATGGTGTGCGCGCGCGGCGGCAACGCCCTCGCTGCCGAGGTGCGCGGCATCCGCCACGCCCTCGTCGACGAGCGTCACGTGCAGCGCCCGCGCCTCGGGGTGGTCGGCGGCGGTCGGCACGGACTCGAACCCGTCGGCCACCGCGATCAGCTCGCTCGTCGCGACGCCCTGCTCGAGCGTGCGGAACGCGGCCTTCCGCCCGCCCTTGGAGGCCTTATCGGTGGACGTCTTCTGCACGGCCACCCACGATCCCGCGTCGTCCTGACGGGCGACGAGCTTGTAGACCATGCCCGCGGTCGGTGCACCCGAGCCGGTCACGACAGACGTGCCGACCCCGTAGGAATCCACCGGGGATGCCGCGAGAGCGGCGATCGCGAACTCGTCGAGGTCGCTGGTCACCGTGATCTTGGTTCCGGTCGCGCCGAGCGCATCGAGCTGGCGGCGCACCTCGGCGGCCACCGTCGGCAGGTCGCCGGAGTCGATGCGCACGCCGCCGAGCCCGGTGCCGGCGACCCTGATCGCCGTCTCGACGCCCTGGCGGATGTCGTAGGTGTCCACGAGCAGGGTCGTGTCGACCCCCAGTGCCGCGATCTGCGAGCGGAACGCCTCTTCCTCGGTGTCGTGGAGCAGGGTCCACGCGTGCGCGGCGGTGCCCATGGTGGGGATGCCCCACGAGCGCCCCGCCTCGAGGTTGCTGGTCGCGCCGAAGCCCGCGATGTAGGCCGCGCGGGCGGCGGCGACGGCGGAGTGCTCGTCGGCGCGGCGCGATCCCATCTCGGCGAGGGGCCGGTCGCCGGCGGCGATGCTCATGCGGGCGGCGGCGTTCGCGACGGCGGAATCATGATTGAGCACGCTCAGGGCGATGGTCTCCAGCACCACGGCCTCGGCGAAGGTGCCCTCGACCGTCAGCACCGGGGAGCCCGGGAAGTACAGCTCGCCCTCGCGGTACCCGGTGATGGTTCCGGTGAACCGGTAGCCCTCCAGGAACGCGACGGTCTTGGCATCCACCACCTTGTTGTCGCGCAGGTAGCGCAGTTCGCCCTCGCCGAAGTGGAAGTTCTCCAGATGCTGCAGCAGCCGGCCGGTGCCTGCGACGACCCCGAAGCGGCGGGCGCCCGGCAGTCGCCTGCCGAACAGCTCGAACACGCAGCGGCGCTGCGCGGACCCGTCATGCAGCGCCGCGTCGAGCATGGTCAGCTCGTACCGGTCGGTGAACAGAGCGGTGCTCGACCCGGGGGCGGGCCGGTCGGACGCGGCGGTCATGCGGGCCAGCCTATCGAGCCGCTCGCGTAGGCTGGGACCGTGAACGACGCCCCCATCGGAATCTTCGACTCCGGCGTCGGCGGGCTCACGGTGGCCCGCGCCGTCTCGGCGCTGCTGCCCCGCGAGTCGATCCTGTACCTCGGCGACACCGCACACTCGCCGTATGGTCCGAAGCCCATCGCCGACGTCCGCCGCTACTCGCTCGAGGTGCTGGACACCCTGGTCGACGAGGGGGTGAAGATGCTCGTGATCGCGTGCAACACCGCCTCGTCCGCGATGCTGCGCGACGCGCGGGAGCGTTATGACGTTCCGGTGGTCGAGGTGATCGGCCCGGCGGTGCGCACCGCCATGTCGACGACCCGCAACGGCCGCGTGGGCGTCATCGGCACGGAGGGGACCATCGGGTCCCGCGCCTACCAGGACATGCTCGAGGTCAACGAGAGGCTCACCGTGTCGGCGCAGGCCTGCCCGCGCTTCGTCGAGTTCGTGGAGGCCGGGGTCACCGACTCGCCGGAGGTGCTCGCCGTGGCCGAGGAGTACCTCGCGCCGCTTCGCCATGCCGACGTCGACACCCTCGTGCTCGGCTGCACGCACTATCCGTTCCTCGAGGGTGCGATCAGCTACGTGATGGGACCGGACGTGTCGCTCGTGTCCAGCGACACCGAGACCGCCAAGGACGTCTACCGCCAGCTCGTCTCGCGGGACCTGCTCGCAGGTCCCGGCGCGACGGCCCGCCACGACTACCAGGCCACCGGCACCTCCGCCGATGACTTCCTCGACCTCGCCCACCGACTGATGGGGCGCGGGATCAGCACCGTGCGCCTCGTGCAGACCGGCGCGATCACCCTGCCCCGCTGAACACCCGGAGAGACATGACCGACATCACCCGTGCCGACGGACGCACCGTCGACCAGCTGCGCCCCGTCACCATCGAACGGGGCTGGAGCGCCCACGCCGAGGGCTCGGCCCTGGTCTCCTTCGGCGGCACCAAGGTGCTGTGCACCGCGTCGTTCACCAACGGCGTGCCGCGCTGGCTGACCGGCAAGGGCAAGGGGTGGGTCACCGCGGAGTACGCGATGCTGCCGCGGGCGACGAACTCCCGCAACGACCGCGAGTCCATCAAGGGGCGCGTCGGCGGCCGCACGCACGAGATCTCGCGGCTCATCGGCCGTGCGCTGCGCTCGGTGGTCGACACGAAGGCCCTCGGTGAGAACACGATCGTCATCGACTGCGACGTGCTTCAGGCCGACGGCGGCACCCGCACGGCGGCGATCACCGGCGCCTACGTCGCGCTGGCGGATGCCATCGAGTGGGGCCGCGCGAAGAAGTTCATCGCGCAGCGTTCGCAGGTGCTGATCGACTCGGTCGCGGCGGTGTCGGTGGGCATCATCGACGGTGAGCCCATGCTCGATCTCGCCTACGTCGAGGACGTGCGCGCCGAGACCGACATGAACGTCGTCGTCACCGGGCGGGGCCTGTTCGTCGAGGTGCAGGGCACCGCCGAGGGCGCGCCGTTCGACAAGCGGGAACTCGACGCGCTGCTGGACCTCGGCGTCGCCGGCTGCGCACAGCTGCGCGACATTCAGGCTGCGGTCCTCGCGGAGGGCGCGCAGTGACCGGCCGCGTGGTGCTGGCCACCCACAACGCGCACAAGGTCGAGGAATTCCAGTCGATCGTGCTCGCCACCCGGCCCGACCTCGAGGTCGTCGGCTACGACGGTCCCGAGCCGGTTGAAGACGGGGTGACCTTCGCCGAGAACGCGCTGATCAAGGCGCGGGCCGCCGCAGCGCACACGGGGCTTCCCGCCCTCGCCGACGACTCCGGCCTGTGCGTCGACGTGATGGGCGGCTCGCCCGGCGTCTTCTCCGCCTACTGGGCGGGACACGCGAAGGATGCCACGGCGAACCTCGAGCTGCTGCTCGACCAGCTGAGCGACATCGCCGATCCCCGCCGCACGGCACGGTTCGTCTCCACGATCGCGCTCGTCGTGCCCGGCGGCGCCGAGCACGTCGTGGAGGGCACCTGGCCGGGGCGCCTGGCGACCGCGCCGGCGGGGGAGGGCGGCTTCGGCTACGACCCGGTCTTCATCCCGGACGGGCAGCCTGCGGGCGCCGAGCGCACGGTCGGCGAGTGGGAGGCGGGCGAGAAGAACGCGGCATCCCACCGTGCCCGCGCGTTCGCCGCCCTCGCGCCGCTACTGGCCGATCTCTGACGGTGAGAATCACGATCATTCCCGACTAGGCCCGAGGCCGCGCGCCGTCCGGCGGGGCGACGTAGCGTGGGAACATGCATGACCATGCGCCCGCTCGCGGCATCCGCGGCGCCGACAACCGGCGCCTGCTGGCGCTGTCGCTGACGATCACCTCGGTGGTGCTCGTCGTGCAGGTCGTGGGTGCGCTGCTGTCGGGGTCGCTGGCCCTGCTCGCCGACGCCGGACACATGTTCACCGACGCGGCGGCTCTCGTCATCGCGCTCGTCGCGAGCACCGTCGCCGCCCGCCCGGCCGACGACCGGGCGACGTTCGGGTATCAGCGTGCGGAGGTGTTCGGCGCGCTCGCCAACGCCGTGATCCTGCTGGTGCTCGCGGGATGGATCGTCGTCGAAGCCGTGGGACGTCTGGCGCGGCCCGGGCCGGCAGAAGTGGCGGGCGGGCTCATGCTGGCGGTCGCGGTGCTCGGGCTCGTCGCCAATAGTGTGGCGCTGTGGCTGCTCGGGGCGGCGCAGAAGCGCAGCATCAACATGCGGGGGGCCTACCTGGAGGTGCTCGGAGACCTGCTCGGCTCCGCGGCCGTGATCGTGGCCGCCGTGGTGATCCTGCTGACCGGGTGGACCCAGGCGGATGCCGTGGTGTCGCTGCTCATCGCGGCGATGATCGTGCCACGCGCGGTGTCACTGCTGCGCGAGGTCGCCTCGGTGCTTGGCGAGACCGCCCCGCAGGGCACCCAGGTGGCGCAGATCCGCCGCCACATCGTCGCGACGCCCGGCGTCGTCGATGTTCACGACGTGCACGTGTGGCAGTTGACGCGGGGGGCGCCGGTGTTCACCGCGCACGTCGTCGTCGACGCGGCATGCCTCGCGGACGGGCGCGCCACCGGCATCCTCACGGATTTGCAGACCTGCCTCGCGGATCACTTCGATGTCGCCCACTCGACCTTCCAGCTGGAGCCGGCGGGACACATCGAGCGCGACGCGCACGCGTGACGGGGCGGTCACCCCTCGCGCGTGACCTCGGACGGTGACTTGTCGGGCCGCAGGCCCCGCCAGCGGGCGTGCCGCAGCGTGCCGCCGGGGGTGAACTCGGCGAACTCGACCTCTCCGACGACGTCGGGACGCACCCAGAGGGCGTCGGAGGCATCGGCGCGGGGGATGCCGATGAACGGGTTCTCGTCGGTGCGCAGCGGTGTGAGCGTCTCCGTGAGGCGCGCGAGCGTGCGGTCACTGAATCCCGACCCGACGCGGCCCACGTATCGCAGCCCCTCTCCGTCGGGGATGCCGAGGAGCAGCGACCCGATCGATCCGTGCCGCCCGCCCTTGCCGGGTCGGATGGCGCCGATGACGACCTCCTGCGTGCTCGTGAGCTTCACCTTGAGCCACTGCTCGGTGCGCTGGCCGCGGCGGTAGATGGATTGCGGGTTCTTCAGGACGACCCCCTCGAGGCGATGCCGGCGCGCCGTGGTGAGTGCTGTGTCGAGATCGTCGAACACCGGGGGGATGTCGATGCGCGGTGGCGCGGTGGGCAGCTCCTCGAGCAGCCGGCGGCGCTCGGCGAGCGGCAGGTGCGCGATGTCGGCGCCGTCGAGGGCGATCACGTCGAACAGGTACCAGGCGGTCGGCGTGCGCTGTGCTTCGCGCGCGATGTCGCGGGAGCCGGTGAGGTGCATGCGGTTCTGCAGCAGGCTGAAGCTCGGCCGCCCGGTGTCGTCGAGGGCGACGATCTCGCCGTCGACGGTGATCGGGGTGTCGCCGAAGACCGCCGCGGCCTCGGCCGTGAGCTCGGGGTAGCGGGCGGTGATGTCGGTGCCGTTGCGGCCGCGCAGCTGCAGCTCGGAGCCGTCCCAGATGCCGAGTGCCCGGATGCCGTCCCACTTCAGCTCTGCCCAGGCGCGGTCTCCCCAGGTGCGGGCGGCGTCGTGCGCGCGAGCCGGCGTCGCGGACGTGGCCAGCATGGGGCGCGCGTCCGACGGGTCGCTTCCCGGCCGCTGCGGAGTGTTCCTCGTTTCCGCATGTGAGTTCCCGCTCACACGGGCGTCCGGGGCCGGGGCCGGGGCCGGGTCCGGGGCCGAGTCCGCGGCCTGCGACGAGGCCGAGGTCGAGGCTGTATCGGAGGGGGCCCGGCGCGGGGCACCGAGGCGGCTGTGTGAACCGGAACTCACATGCGAAATCGAGGGACCGTCCGCAGAATCGCGCGGCGGAGCGGCATCCCCTTTCATGCGGTGCAGGAGCCACGTCGACTTCTCGCCGGCGCCGTCGGTGCGGATGAGAGCGAGGCGCACATCTCCCAGCCGACCTCCGGGGCGGCCGTGCGCGGTGAAGATGACCTCGTCGTCGCGCCATTTCTCCAGGTCGTAGACACCCGCATCCCAGATGGTCATCGTGCCGGCGCCATACTCCCCGCGCGGGATCTCGCCCTCGAAGGTCGCGTATTCGAGGGGGTGGTCCTCCGTCATGACGGCGAGGTGGTTGCGCGAGGGAGTCTCGGGCACGCCCTTGGGCACGGCCCAGCTGACCAGCACGCCGTCGCGCTCCAGCCGCAGGTCCCAGTGCAGGCGCGAGGCGTGGTGCTCCTGGATGACGAACCGGGGGAGTCCGGATGCCGCGCGCCCGCCCAGCGCATTGCCCGGCACCGGCTCGGGCGTCACACCAGCCGTGCGCTTGGCGATGTAAGCGGCCAGGGGGCCGTCGGACGACGCGCGCCCGTCGGCGTGGAATCCCAGCGGCGCAAGCGGGTCGCCAATCGTCGAGGCCCGCGCCAGCACCTCGCCGAAGAGCAGATGCCGCAGGTCGGGGTCATCGAGCTCCTCCCACGTGCGCGGCGCCGCCACCATCGGCTGCTCACGCCCGCGCAACGAATACGGGGCGATCGTGGTCTTCGCGCCGTTGTTCTGGCTCCAGTCGATGAGCACCTTGCCGGGGCGTTGCGCCTTCGCCATCTGGCTGACCACGAGATCGGGCTGATCCGCCTCGACGGCTCGTGCCAGTTCCCGCGCCACCGAGGCGATCTGCTCGCTGGACTGCGTGCCCGGCAGCGCTGCGTACAGGTGGATGCCTTTGCTGCCGCTCGTGACCGGATACGGCTCCAGTCCCATACCGGTGAGGATCTCCCGCAGCGTGCGCGCCACCTCGGCGCACTCCGCCAGACCAGCGCCAGGGCCGGGGTCGAGATCCAGCACCAGACGGTCGGGATTCCCGCGCTCGCCGTCCGGCCCGAACCGCCACTGCGGTACGTGCAGCTCGAGGCTCGCCACCTGCGCGAGGTAGACCAGCGTCGGGCGATCGCCGACCAACGGGTAGTCCTTGGCGCCCGTGGAATGGTCGATCGGCATCCGCCTGACCCAGTCCGGGGCGCCGCGCTCGAGGTCCTTCGCGAAGAACGACGGGGCATCGACGCCTTCGGGCCAGCGCTTGCGGGTGACGGGGCGGCCCGCCACGTGCGGGATCATCAGGGGCGCGATGCGCGTGACGTAGTCGATGACCTCGCCCTTGGTGGTGCCCGTGGCCGGGTACAGCACCTTGTCGAGGTTCGTCACCCGCAGCCGGCGACCGTCGATGCGGATCAGCTGCCCCTCACCTGCCATGTCAGCAGGTTAGTGCGCAACCTATAGGCGTGACGGATGCGACGGGTGTTCACTGTGAGCATGAGGGCTATCTGGAAAGGCGCGCTGACTTTCGGGCTCGTGAACGTGCCGGTGAAGGTCTATTCCGCCACCGAGGACCACGACGTGCCGCTGCATCAGGTGCACAACGCCGACGGCGGGCGTATCCGGTACCAGCGCAAGTGCGAGATCTGCGGCGAGGTCGTGGCCTATGCCGACATCGACAAGGCCTACGACGACGGCGAGCAGACGGTCGTGCTCACCGCCGATGACATCGCATCGCTGCCCTCCGAGCGCAGCCGCGAGATCGACGTGGTGGAGTTCGTCCCGAGCGACCAGATCGACCTGCTCACCCTCGACAAGGCGTACTACCTCGAACCCGACTCCGCCTCGCCCAAGGCCTACGTGCTGCTGCGGAAGACCCTCGAGCAGACCGACCGCACCGCGATCGTGCGCTTCGCGCTGCGGCAGAAGACCCGCCTGGCGGCCCTGCGGGTGCGAGGCGACGTGCTCGTGCTGCAGACGCTGCTGTGGGCCGATGAAGTACGCGAAGCTAGCTTCCCCGCGCTGGATGAGTCCGTGCGCATCTCGGCGAAGGAGCTGGAGCTGTCGGCCAGCCTCGTCGAGAGCTTCGCCAGTGACTTCGAGCCGGAGGACTTCTCCGACGAGTACCAGCAGGAGCTGCGCACCCTCATCGAGGCGAAGCTCGAGAAGGGTGACGCTCTCGACACCTCGGAGACGTTCGGCGAGGTGGAGGAGTCCGACACCGGCGGCGAGGTCATCGACCTGATGGCGGCCCTGCGCGCGAGCGTGGAGCGCTCGCGGGCGGCACGGGGCGGCTCGGGGAGCGCCGACGCCGACGCCGCGGCGCCTGAGAAGTCCGACGACGCGCCGGCTGCCAAGAAGGCGCCCGCCAAGAAGGCAACCGCGAAGAAGGCGCCCGCCAAGGCGGCGGCCTCACAGAGCGCACCCGCGAAGAAAGCGCCCGCGAAGAAGGCACCGGCGAAGAAGAAGGCCAGTTAGCTGCGCGCCGCCGAGGGACCTTCGGGGTCGTCGTCGATGTCGTTCTGGAACGTGTCCTGGTCCAGGACCAGCTCCTCGGCCTCGGCGGCATCCGTCACGCCGTCGTCGCCGGCGGCCTTCTCCTGCGCGACCTTGCGGCGCTCGGCGAAGTAGTGCCAGATGATGAAGACCATGGTGCCCGCCACCGCGACGAGCAGGATCACGTCGATGTACTCCGACACGAAGTCGCCGACGAAGGGGATGAACCCGATGCCGTAGCCGATCATCGTCAGTCCGAAGCCCCACAGGATCGCGCCGATGAGGTTGTACAGCGAATAGCGGCGCCAGGGCATGTGCCCGACGCCCGCAGCGACCGGGGCGAAGGTGCGCACGATGGGAACGAAGCGGGCGAGGATGATCGTCAGTCCGCCGTAGCGCTCGAAGAACGCGTTGGTGCGCTCGACGTTGCGGCGGCTGAAGACGCCCGATTCCTTGCGCTCGAACACCGCCGGCCCGCCCTTGTGGCCGATGAAGTACCCGGCCTCACCGCCGACGAAGGCGGAGAGCCCGATGAGCAGGGCCACCCACCACGGGCTGATGCCGAAGACGCCGTCGGGCGCGATCTCCGTCGAGTGGGACAGCAGGCCCGCCATGATGAGCAGCGTGTCGCCGGGCAGCAGGAAGCCGACGAGCAACCCGGTCTCTGCGAAGACGATGAAGCACACCACCAGCAGCGCCCACGGCTGCGAGTTCGTGATGATCGTGGCGGGGTCCAGCCACGGGATCAGCGCGGTCGGTGCGTGCAGTGCGGTCTCGAGCACAGGGGTCCCGTCGGTCGGATATCGGCGGTGTCAGCGGTGGATGCCGCAGCATCCACCCGTGCGGAAGGTGGGACTTGAACCCACACGCCCGAAGGCACAGGAACCTAAATCCTGCGTGTCTGCCAATTCCACCACTCCCGCGGGTCGCCCCAGTCTAGTGGGGGGACCGGGACCCGCTCTCGGCCATGACGGACGCACCCTCGTCCTCGACGACGGAGGCATCAGCGCCACGTGGCGAGCCCCCGACGAACCAGTACCCGAGGCCGACGACCACGGCGCCGCCGATCAGGTTGCCGGCGCCCACCCAGAGCATGTTGCCGCCGAAGCCGGCCCATGTCGCGGCGTCGACGCCGGTCATGAGTCCCAGTGCGTAAGTCGTCATGTTGGCGACCACGTGCTCGTATCCCGAGGCCACGAAGGCGAGGATCGCGAACGCGATCACGGCGATCTTCGGCCCGTCGGAGGTGAGGCGCGCGCACATCCAGATCGCCAGACACACCAGCACGTTGCAGAGGATGCCGCGAAGGAACAGCTCGTGCGGCAGCTCCGCGGACTTCGCGGTCAGCATGTCGGTCAGCATTCTCTCGGCGCCCGAGCTGGAGTGCAGCAGCCCGGCACCCGCGACCGCGGCGGCGAAGAGGGCGGCGCCGCCCAGGTTGGCGACGAAGGTGACGCCCAAAGCTGCGGCGGCCCGCGCGGGCCGGACCGCGCGCATTGCGACGCCCTGGGTGAGGGTCATCATGCTGGAGGTCACGAGCTCGCCGCCGGCGAAGACCACCAGGGTCAGGGCGGCGGCGAACACGAGCCCGCCGACGAGCTTGCCGGCGCCGGAGCCGGCGGCGGTGAGGGGGCCGGCGGTGCTCACCATGAGGATGACGCCGATGCCGAGATATGCTCCGGCGAGCATGCCGGAGACCACGAACCGCGCCGGCGCACGGAGTCCGTGCGCCTTGTGCACGGCGGCGTCGCGCTGTACGGCGAGTGCCTGCTCGATGGTCAGCATGTCGTCCCTTCGTGGTCGCCGGCCGGGAGAGGACTCCTCGGGTCGACTACCGATCCTGCCGTGCCGAACGCCGTGCGCGCACCCGCGATCGCCGGAGAAAACCGCGAGGCGCGCGCATGCCCTTCTACCAGCGGACGCGCTGGCTGTGCAGACCTCCCCACGTGGGCGTGAGCTCGGTGGTCCACACGCACTGCTCGGGGGCGACCAGGCCCCAGCCGCACGTCTTCAGTGCCAGGGTGAGTTCGGAGTCCTCGATGATCGCCGCGCGGTCGTAGACGTCGCCCCGCTGCCCGGGAAGCGTCGCCCCGCGCTGGCCGGCGACGTCGCGGAGCGCGGCGGTGCGGAACATCGACGCCGTGCCGGTGACGACGCTCACCCGTCCGGTCGCCCGGATGTGGGTGCCGTAGCGCACGTGATCGTCGGCCTGGAACTGCTGCAGCATCCGCCCCGGCTGCTCGCTGACGACCAGCCCGCTGACGGCTCCGAGCGCGTCGTCCGCGGTGAGCGTCCTCAGGGCCGCGTCGATGAACTCCGGAGCGAGCCGGGTGTCGGCATCGAGGACCAGCACGAACCGGGGCGCGGCGCCCCCCAGGGATGCCAGCGCCTGGTTGAGTGCTCCGGCCTTGCGGTCTCTATTGCCCTCGGTGACCATGACGTCGGCGCCGTGGGCGGCGGCGATGGGCCCGGTCGCGTCGGTGCAGTTGTCCGCCACGACGATGAAGCGGCGCGGTACTGCAGTCTGCCAGGCGAGTGCGTCCAACGTGCCGGCGATGGCGTCCGCTTCGTTGTGGGCAGGGATGATGACGGCCAGCTCGCAGGCGCGCACCACGCGCCGCGCGGGCGCGGGCGCGGGCGCGGAACGCACGATCGCGTCCATGACGGCATCACTCCTTCCGCCGGGTATCCGGCGCTCGGTGGGCCGTCGGAAGCGGACGGTCACGCGGCGGCACCAGGTCGCGCCTGCCGGTCATCCATTTCAGGCGGCGGGGGCGGTCGCACAGGCGGCGGGTTCACGCGATCGGTACGCCGGCAGGCAGGAAGGAGCACCGGGGTGGCTCGGGCTGAGCACCGGCACGCCCGAGCGTGAGTACCGCCCGTGAGCTCGCCGAGCGGCGAGGCGGGGCAGGCTCGGTCGCCGTGTCAGACCAGCCCGGCGAGCTCCTCGCGGGTGTTCACACCGAGCTTGCGGAAGATGCGGTACAGGTGGTTGTCGATGGTGCGCTCGCTCACGACGAGCTTCTCGGCGACGTCTCGGTTGGTGCCGCCGGCGGCGATGAGGCGCGCTACCTCCCGCTCGCGCGGGGTCAGCACGGTGGCGGGGTCGAAGCGCGCCGACAGCAGCAGCGAGAGGTCGTCGCCGGCAGCCTGCACTGCGCGACGCAGGCGCTGCGATTCGCGTGCGGCATCGTCGGCGCGGCCGGCGTCGCGGAGCCGGCGGATCGCCATCGCGTGCGCGCGGGTGCCGTACAGCCCGAGGTCCTGCTCACGCAGGGTGCCCGCCGCGGCGAGGAGTTGGTCCGGCGACTGCGCGACCGCGCCTTCGAGGAATGCGCCCAGCGCGGGCAGCAGCGTGCCCTGAGCGGAGTACGCCACCTGCGTGAGCCGCGCGGTCGCCTCGAGGTCGACGTGCAGGTCGATCAGGCGCACGCCGTCGAACACCGCTGCCAGCAGGTGCCCCTCGTCGATGAGGTGTCCGGTGCGTTCCCACGCCGCGCGCGTCGCCTCCGCGGGGGGCACACCCCGTGCGACGGCCAGCGCGGCGGCGGACACGTCGGCGCCTATGAGGGGGAAGGGGCCGCCGCTGAGCTCAAGGTCTTCGACCTGCGCGACCATGGCGCGCGCACTCGGAAGGTTGGCCTCCCAGAGCGAGAGGGCCGCGCTGATGGACAGCAGGCCTGCGCGCGAGTCGGGCACCAGGACGGCCGGGGCGTTGACCGCGAACATGCTCGTCAGGTGGTCGCGCAGCGTGCCCAGTCGGCCCTGCAGGAGCAGCCCCAGGGCCACGACGTAGCCGTGCGGCTCGATGCGCGTGCGATCCAGCGTGCCGCGCGCCAGGTCGAGTTCGCGCTGCGAGCGGCGCACGGCGCCCTCGATGTCGCCGTCGCAGAGTTGCGCGAGGGAAGGGATGGAGTAAGGGTCACGCCGCAGCGGATCCGTCGGCGAGAGATCGGCGAAGTCGGCGAGGGCGTCGGAGGTTCGAGCGCCGCTGAGCAGCACCTCGCCGCGGACCAGCCGCACCACGTCGACGGCATGCGAGCGTGGCAGGCTGAGCGAGGGGCTCGGGCGGGAGAGCCTGTGCACCTCGTCGATCTCGGCCGCGGTGGGATAGGGCGGCAGCTCGGCGGGGCCGATGCCCGTGACGACCAGACGAATGTGCTGCTCTATGGCGTTGAGCACTGTCACGGCCACCGGGATCTCGCGTCGGGTCCTGTCGAGCAGCGCCATAGCGCCGTGCGGATCGTGGCGGACGAGGGCGCGATAGATGATCTCCCAGATGCGCAGCCGCACGGTGTCGCGATCGGGCGGCAGCGCCGTGTTGTCGACGGCACTGAGCACGGCGTCGACCTGCTGCGGTCCGGCGGCGTCGTCTACCAGAGCCTGGAGGTGGGCGACCGCCGTCACTGCCGTCGGCTTCTCCTGCCAGTCCTCGCGCGTGATCGCGACGCGACGGGCGGCGTCCTCGCGCAGCACGCGTCCGAGGATCGCGGCGGCCTCCGGCGACGACGACCAGCCCAGCGGCGCGTGGAGCGCAGGTCGTTCGCTTTCCGGGCGGCGCGTCGGCGTCTCCGGCGCGGCGGCGCGGCCCGTGGCGACGAGCTCGGCGGCCTGCCTGCCGCGCGCACTGCGGGCACGATGACGCAGGTGGTCTTCCAGCACCGGGGGGAACAGGGCCACGAGGGAGCCGGCATCGGCATCGACGAACCGGACCAGCCCGCGATCATCGAGGGCGGTCACGACCGACCACGGCAGCGCCTGTCGCACCGTCTCGGGGCTGCTGGGGCCGAGTTCGGCGAGGATCCAGCATCCGTCACGCTCGGCCTCGGTCAGGCCGTCGGCGAACCGCGAGAGGGTCACCGCCAGAGCAGGGCTCCACAGGTCCCGTTCTGCCGACCACTGCGCCCCGCGCCGCACCAGCCTGCCGGCCCGGCGGGCTTCGACGGCGATGGAGCGGGCGATGCCCGGCAGTCCGCCCGAAAGCGCATAGATGCGGCCGGCGGCGTCGGTGTTCACGCTGCCACCCAGGGCGTCCGAGATGAGTCGATGGATGTCCTCGAAGGGGAGGGCCGGCATCCACAGTGCGGTGGTCTCGCGCCGCGACAGCGCGGCCTCGATGCGTGTGTACCCGGGGAAGGGCGGGCGTATGGATGCGACGGCGGTGAGGTCCCCGATGCCGATCGCGGCGGCGACTGCTGACGTCGACGCCTCATCGAGCTGATCGGCCTGCTCGATCAGGAGCAGCGCGGGGCGCTCCGCGCTCAGGGAGGCCAGGGCCTGTGTCGCTGCGGCGAGGGCGGCGGTCGCGGCGGGCGCAGGCGGGGCGAAACCCGAGAGGGCCAGGGACTCGAGCGGAGGCCCGTCGGCGTGGAAGCCGGTGACCGAGGCGATCGTCCAGTCCTCATCCGCGAAGCGCACCCGCAACCGGGCCATCGCGTCGCGGCGCCCCGACCCCGGCAGGCCCACGAGCACGACGCACGTGCGCGCGTGCACCGCTTCGCTGATCGTGTCGATCAGCTGGGCGCGCGTGTCCGGGGACGGCATGGCTCCACTATGGTCGGCGCCCCTCGGCCCCGCCAGAGGCGGGTCAGCGCTCGCACGCCCAGCCGTCGCCGTCACCGTCGCGGTACCAGTCGTACTCGGGATCGACGGTGGCCTCGTATTCGCCGTAGCCGTGGGCGTTGGCCTCGCGGCAGCTGTCGAACCGCGGGTCGGTCCCGTCGCCCACGGCCTCGCCCACGGCCTCGCCTGCCGGGGGCTCGACGGGCTCCGCCGCCGGGGTGGGGGCGGTGGGCATCGCGTGCGCGGTGTCGAGCGCGATGTACTCCTCTTCGAGCGGGTGCCCGTCGTAGCCATCGCGGCTGTCGTATCGGGCCGTCGCCCATCCGGTCTGCAGCATGTGGGCGCCCGCGTCACGGCCGTCGACCCGCACGTAGCGGAGCAGCCGCCCGTACCGGTCGGTGTCGTCGTTGCCGGTGACGGCGACCAGGGTCACCGGGCCGGCGGACAGAAAGGCGCCGAGCTCGGCCCCGGCATCCGCAAAGCCCACCTCGCCCCGCTCCGGGGTATCGATGCCGATCAGGCGCACCTTGCCCGCCGTGGTGTCGATGGTGTCGCCGTCGGTGATGGCCAGCACGTCCACGGCCTGCGCGGCGGAGGCCTCCGCGCCGGGCCGATCCGCGCGCAGTCCTTCGGCCGAGAGCGACAGGCCGATGACCACGAGGGCCGCGATGAGGAGCAGGACGAGCGGCACCCATACTCGGGCGCGCGGACGGCGTCGGGCGGTGGCGCCGCGCATGGGCTCTCCTGTGACGTGTGGGGAAGGTGCGTCTCCCCGGTGGGCGACGTTCTCGGCGGACTCGTTACGGCTTGCGCACATGCACGAGCTGCCACCCTTCGGGGACCTGCGCCTTCAGAGCGGGCATGTCGTCGGCCTCGATCTCGCGCCCGCCGTCGCGGCGCACGATCGTGGCGACGGCGGTGACCGTGATCGTGCCCTTGGTCATGCGCACCGGCGCATCGCTCAGCTGCCAGCCCGTCGGCATCTGCGCCGCGAGCTTCTCGTGGATCTCGGCGAGGGACTGCGCCTCGACGGTGATCTCGCGGGACTCGACGGGGCGGATGGAACCGATCAGCATGTCTTCCAGCGTAGGCGGAGCCGCGGACACCTCCCGCGCTCAGCTCACCGCGCGCACCAACGAAGCGAGGGCCACGTGCACCGGCTCGCGCCGCCCGCACTGTGGATAACTCGGCGCACCACCGGCGGGCCGTTGCGAGGATGCATCGGGTGAGCCTGGCCTACGCGTCGACCGGAGCCGCCCACATCGCGGCGGGGGTCACCGAGCGCGTGCGCGAGCGGCTGCGCGCCGAGCCCGTCGATGCCGCCCGCATCGCTGAGGTGGCTACGGAGATCGCGCGGGCCGAGGTGCGCCGTCACAACGACTTCGCCCTTGCGCGCGGGCTGGCCCCCGTCGATGACGAGGGCGCGTGCGTGCGAGAGGTGCTCGCGGCGGTCACCGGCTATGGGCCGCTGCAGCCGTATCTCGAGGACCCGACGGTGGAAGAAGTCTGGATCAACGCGCCGGACCGCATCTTCATCGCCCGGGCGGGGCGCAGCGAACGGCTGCCCCTGACGTTGACGGATTCCGCCGTACGGGACCTCGTGGAGAGGATGCTGCATGCCAGCGGTCGCCGCGTGGACCTCAGCCAGCCGTTCGTCGACGCATCGCTTCCCGACGGGTCGCGCCTGCACGTGGTGATCCCCGACATCACGCGCAGGCACTGGTCGGTGAACATCCGCCGGTTCCTCCCGATGTTCCGCGACCTCGACCGGCTCGTCGCCGCGGGCTCGCTCACCCTGCGGGCCGCCGACATGCTGCGCGGGGCGATGGCAGCCGGCCGCAGCGTGCTCATCTCGGGAGCGACCCACAGCGGCAAGACGACGCTCCTCGGCGCGCTCATCGCCGCGTGCCCGCCGGAACACCGCATCGTGACGGTGGAGGAGACCTTCGAACTCGCCGTCGACGCCGAGGACCTCGTTGCCCTGCAAGGGCGGCAGCCGAGCCTCGAGGGAACGGGCGAGGTGACGCTGCGGCGCCTGGTCAAGGAGGCGCTGCGCATGCGCCCCGACAGGCTGATCGTCGGCGAAGTGCGTGACGCCGAGGCACTGGACCTGCTGCTGGCCCTGAACACGGGGGTGCCCTGGGCCGCCAGCATCCACGCCAACTCGGCGCAGCAGGCGCTGGCGAAGCTCGCCGCGCTGCCGCTGCTGGCAGGCCGCAACATCGACCCGGGGTTCGTGGTGCCCGCCGTCGCGGCATCCGTCCATCTCGTCGTGCACTGCGAGAAGGATGCCACCGGGCACCGCCGCGTGGCGGAGATCATCGCGCCCACCGGACGGGTGCATGACGGGGTCGTCGAGGCGCGGTCCCTGTACCGGGCAGGCGTCGGATGACGTTCGTCTGGGGTGGCGTGCTGGCGGCCGGGCTGCTGCTGGCGCTGTCCCCGTGGCTGTGGCCGGCGGGGGCGAGGGCGAACCTTCCGCGGCCGGCCGCGGAAGGCCGGCTCGACCGCCTGCTGGCGGCAGCGGGGTTCGCACATCTGGGGCCGCGCGTTCTGGGGCTGGTCACCGTGTTCCTGGCGCTTGCGGCGGCCGCCGTCGCGTGGCTCGTGACGGCCCTCCCCGCGCTTGCGCTGGTCGCGGGCGCGGCCGGTGCAGCGGCACCCGTGGTGTGGCTGCGTTCGCGGGCGGCGGGGCGTCGACGCAGCCGCCGGGCGCTCTGGCCCGATGTCTGCGACCTCTTGATCGCCTCGGTGCGCGCCGGCATGTCGCTGCCGGATGCCGTGTCGAGCCTGGCGCAGTCGGCGCCCGGCGAACTGCGCCCGGCATTCGTCGTCTTCGCCCGGGACCTGAACGCGTCGGGTCACTTCGACTCCGCCGCTCTCCGGTTGAAGCACACCCTGGCCGACCCTGCGGCGGACCGCATCATCGAGACGCTGCGCATGACCCGGCACGTGGGCGGTACCGAGCTGCCGACCGTGCTGCGCTCGCTGTCTGCGTCGGTGCGGGCAGACGCCGCGCTGCGCGCGGAGGTCGAGGCGCGGCAGTCGTGGATCCGCGGCGCCGCCGCACTGGGGGTCATCGCCCCGTGGGTGATCCTGGCGCTTCTCGCCCTGCGCCCGGAGGGTGCGCGCGCGTACGGCAGCCCGGAAGGTGTCGTGGTCGTGCTGGTGGGTGCCGCGGTGTCGGTGATCGCGTTCCGCATCATGGTGCGGATCGGCCGGCTGCCCGAGCCGCGGCGGTGGTTCGCGTGAGCGGCCTGACCGAGCTCGCCCTCGCGGTCGTGCTCGGCGGGGGCCTGGCCCTGGGCTTGTCTCTCCTCGTGATGCGGCTGCCGGCCTGGCGAGGGGCCCGCTTGGCCGATCGGCTTGCTCCGTACCTGCGCGACACCGCTGACCCGCTCGGGCTCACCCCGCTGGCGGCGCCCGCCCTCCACGTCGGGGCTGCCTGGCGCGCGTGGCGCGATGCGCTCGCCCGGGCGCTGGGCGGCTCGGCGGTGATCTCGCGGCGCCTGCGGCAGGCGGGATGGCAGATGGATGCCGCACGCTTCCGCGCCCGCCAGCTGGGCTGGACGCTGGGCGGGCTCATCGCCGGGGCCCTGGTCGTCGTCGCGCTCGCGGTGGCCGGCAGGTTCTCGGGTGGGTCGATACTGCTGCCGCCGATCGCGGCGGTCGCAGGCGCCGTCGTGTGCGACATGCGGTTGACGAGCGCGGCGCGTGCTCGCGTCACGCGGGCGCAGGAGGAGCTGCCGACGGTGCTGGAGTTCCTCTCCCTGTGTCTCGCCGCGGGGGAGGGGGTGCTCGACGCGCTCCGCCGCGTGGCGGACGTCGGGTCGGGCGAGCTGCCGGCCGAGCTTCGCCGGGTCGTGCTGGCCGTGGGCACCGGGTCGCCCCTGCCCGACGCGCTGACGACCCTGTCGCGGGACCTCGACATCCCGGCACTGACCCGCACGGTCGACCACCTCGTGGCGGCGCTCGATCGGGGAGCGCCACTCGCCCAGGTGCTGCAGGCCCAGGCCACCGACACCAGGGAAGATGCCAAGCGGGTGCTCATCGAGCAGGCCGGCCGCAAGGAGATCCTGATGCTCCTGCCGCTGGTGTTCCTCATCTTGCCGCTCTCGGTGCTCTTCGCGATCTTTCCCGGTGTGTTCATGCTTCGAGTCGGGTTCGGGTGACCGCGTGCGGTCGGAAGGGAGCGGTGATGTTCCGCGATCAGAGGGAGATGGTGGCAGTGCGGCTGCGTACCGCGTGGGGTGGCGGCCTGCGCGACGACGAGCGGGGGGACGTGCCGGGATGGGTGCTGGTGACGCTGATGACGGCGGGTCTGGTGGTGGTGATCTGGGCCGTCGCCGGGCCCGCGCTGGCGGGCCTTTTCGAGCAGGCGATCCAGAGCGTCAGCGGACTCTGACGCTCGGGGACGACACGGGGTCGGGCCCGGTCGAGTTCGTGCTGGTCGGAGCCTTGCTGACCCTGCTGACCCTCGGTGTGCTGCAGTTCGGCCTGGCGGTGTACGTGCGCAACGTCGTGCACGACGCGGCCGTTGAGGGGGCGTTCCATGCGGCGCTCGCCGATACCGCGCTGCACGAGGGTGCCGATCGCACCCGCACGATCATCGTCCGCACGGTGGGCGGGCAGTTCGCTGAGTCCGTGGCCGTTGCCGAGACGACGCACCTCGGCCACCCGGCGGTGCGGGTGACGGTGCGGGCGACGCTTCCGCTGGTGGGGCTGCTGGGTCCGCCAGAGGTCTTGGAGGTGAGCGCGCATGCCCCGGTGGAGAGCCTCGGATGACGGCGCGGCCGGAGACGACGAGGGCGCCGCCGCGCTGGAGTTCATCCTCGTCGGTGTGATCCTGCTCGTGCCGCTCGTCTACCTGATCGTCGCGCTGGGCGCCGTGCAGGGGCAGACACTGGGGGTCGAGTCCGGTGCGCGTCACATCGCGCGCGCGGTGGCGACGGCTCCGGATGCCGCGACCGCCGCCGCCCGCACCGATGCCATCCTCGCCTCGGTGGTCGACGAGTACGGTCTGGCGCCGGATGCCGTCGAGGTCGCGATCAGTTGCACGCCGGCCGGCGCTGCGTGCCCCGCCTCCGGCGCGACCCTCCGGGTGACGGTCGCGACGCGCGTGACGCTGCCGCTCGTGCCATCGGTCCTCGGGCTTGAGAGCATCGCCAGCGTGCCTGTCGAAGCAGCATCCGTGCAGAAGGTTTCCCGATTCTGGGGTGGCGGGTGAACCGGGTCCGGCCGGCGCGGCAGCAGCTCGCCGGGGATGACGACGGCAGCATTCTGCTGCTGTCACTGGGGTACGCCGCGCTCGCGCTGGTGCTGATCCTCGTGTGCGTGGATGCCACCAGCCTGCACATCGCCCACAAGCGGCTGGATGGGCTCGCGGATGCCGCCGCGCTCGCCGGAGCGGACGGGTTCACCCTCTCCGTCGTCGCGGGAGAACCGTCCGCCGAGCTCACCGACGGGGGCGTCCGCCAGCAAGCCGCCTCCATCGTCGAAGCGGTCGGCACTGCGACGCTCGTGTCGGCGGCCACTCCCGACGGCGTCTCGGCGCGGGTGACGGTCGCCACGGTGTGGCATCCGCCGATCATGACACTGTTCGTTCCCGACGGCGTGCCGCTGGAGGCGACGGCGACCAGCCGCAACGCGCTGCGCTGAACGCGGCTCGCCGGGGCGGGCCGATGCATCGATCTGTCAGTGTCTCCCGATTTCGCATGTGAGTTCCCGCTCACACACCATTGGGTGCTGGGCCCACGGCGCACGCCATGGCCCGTGTGAGCGGGAACTCACATGCACGGGAGAGCGGGCGTCCGAGCTCCCTCCGGACACGGCTGTGTGAGCGGGAACTCACACGGCCGAAAGAGGAAGTGTCTACGGAGACGAGGGCCGGGCCCCAATGACACTTCCGAGATGACCCCGCGACGGGGCGCCCGGCATCGTCAGAACGCGACCTCGATGGTCTCGTTCGATTCGATCACCTCGCGCACGGCATCGCTCGTGAAGGCCCTGGTCAGCGCGGCCGTCGCCTCCGAGGACGCATCGTCGCCCCCGACCACGAGGTTCAGCGCGAAGGTCTCGTCGAGCTCGGTGAGAAGGCCGTCATCCTGCGGGTTCAATCCGAGCGCCGCGATGTGCGACGGCCACTGGAACACGAGATCCGCTTCTTCGTACGCGGCGTTGAGTGAACTGATCGGCACCTGCAGGAACTCGACCTGCTTCGGGTTCTCGACGATGTCGTCCACGGTCGCGTCATAGGGGTCGACGGCGGGATCGAGCGTCACGATGCCCTCGGCCGCGAGCAGCTTCAGGGCGCGCCCGGTATTGGACGGATCGTCGGGGATCGCAATCGTGGCGCCGGCGGGGAGGTCGGCGATGTCGGTCAGCGACTTCGAGTAGAACGCGATCACGAAGTTGTACACCGGCTGCACCGCGACGAGCGAGCCGTTGTTGCCCTCGTTGAAGGACTGCATGTACGGCTCGTGCTGGGAGAAGTTGGCGTAGACGTCACCGTCGTTGAGGATCGTGTTGGCCGTGATGTAGTCGGCGACCTCGACGAGTTCGATCTCGTACCCGTCTTCGATGGCTTCGGCGGCCGCCTCGACGACGTCGGTCATCGGGGATGTCACGGCGGCGACCTGGAGCGTCACCGGGGCGGTGACTTCGCCCCCATCGTCGCCCGCATCGGCGCCGGCACCGGCGGCGCAGCCGGCGAGCACCGCGACCGCTCCCACTGCTATGGCGACGACGCTGAACCGAGAGGCTCTCATGGTTTCCTTCTTTCCTGGGGTGGCGTGGGTCGGTGCTCGCGGTATCAGCGGTGATCCAGTCGGACCGAGGTGCGGTTTCCGATCGCCTGGATCGTCAGGACGCACACGACGATGATGGCGATGGTGATGTACATGAGGGCGTCGTTGTACTCCTGGTAGCCGTATCGCATCGCGAAGTCGCCGATGCCGCCGCCTCCCACGACGCCGAGCACGGTCGAGTACGACAGCAGGCTGATCGCGGCGGACGTCAACGCGTACACGAGCCCGGGGCGCGCCTCCGGCAGCAGCACGAGGAACACCGCCCGCGGCACGGTGGCCCCCATCGCCTGGGCGACGCGCGAGATGCCGGGCGGGATCTCGCGCAGGATCTGCTCGACCAGGCGCGCATAGATCGCGACCGCCACGAAGCACAGGGGGAGGGTGCTCGCCTGCGTGCCGAAGCTGGTTCCGATCACGGCGCGCGTGAACGGGATGAGGAACACCACCAGCAGCAGGAACGGGAAGGAGCGGACGATGTTGATGTACATGTTCGCCACGGACCAGATCGCGCGGTTCTCCGCGATGCCGCCGCGCTGCGTGAGGAACACGACCATCCCGAGCGGTAATCCGATCAGCACCGCCGCGAGGAGGGAGACGACCAGCATGTACCCGGTCTCGCCGAGCGCCTCGAGGATGTCGTCGCCGTACTCGGAGAGGAGTTCGGTGATCTGGTTCACGGCATGAGCTCCCGCTTGACCTGCTCGTGATAGCTCGGCAGCGTGCGGTAGTCGCTCTTGGTCACCGGGAACAGTTCCCGAAGCCGTCCACGCTCCAACAGCGCCGCGCGATCGCAGATCGCCTTGACGACGTCCAGGTCGTGCGTGATCACGACCACGGTGGTGCCGAGCTTGTCCCGGGCATCGGACAGCACCCGGAGGATGTCCGACGTCGTAGAGGCGTCCAGAGACGACGTCGGCTCGTCGGCCAGCAGGAGCGCGGGCCGCGAGACGAGGGCCCGGGCGAGGCCGACGCGTTGCTGCTCCCCACCGCTCAGCTGCGCGGGGTAGTGATCGGCGCGATGCGAGAGCCCGACGAAGGCGAGGATCTCGTCGACCGCCTGACGCTCCTCGGCGCGGCTGACAGCAGTGCCGCCCTGCGCTCGCGCCAGCTGCTGCGGGAGAGCGACATTCTCCCGAACGGTGCGGTTGCTCAGCAGGTGGATGCCTTGGAACACGACACCGATGCCCTGTCGCAGTCCGCGGAGTCCGGTGCGTCGCAGGCCGCCCACGTCGATGCCCTGCACCGTGACCGAGCCCGAGGTCGGCGTGGTCAGTCCGTTGATGAGCTCAAGCAAGGTGGTCTTGCCGGCGCCGCTCTCACCGATGACCCCGAAGATCTCCTCGCGCCGGATGCTGAGGCTCACGTCGTCGAGCGCAGGAAGGTGATCCGCTTTCGCGCCATAGCGCTTGGTCGTGTTGCGGAACTCGACGATCGCGCTGTCGCCCTCCACCATCGCGTCGTTTCGCCTTCCGTGACCCGGGCTGACCGGTGATTGTTTCTAAACCGCGTCCAACTATACGGCCCGCTTGAGGGCGAGGGGCCGCAGGTCGTCCGCCGAGGGACTCCCGAAAGGAGGCGACGCCGTCTCGCCTCAGGTCACCCGGCCGTCTCCTGGGCGGGACACGCGCAGCCAGCGATAGCCGTACGCGGGGAGGGTGAACTCGATACCGCCGCGGTCGTCGAGCGGAAGGCGCTCCGAGTCGAGGATGTCGACCAGCGTCGTCCCTTCCGGCTCGTCCGGGAGAGCGAAGCCCAGCAGGACGGGCACGTCGGTGAAGTTGTGCACCGCGACGGTGCGGCCGACGTCGGCGCGCAGGGAGTGCACGAGCACGCCCGGCGCGTCGTGCGCGATGATCTCCAGCTCACCCCACCCGAGTTCGGGTGAGATGCGGTAGCGGGAGGTCAGGTCGCGGAAGAAGTGCAGCAGCGAGTCGCGGTCTTCGAGCTGGTCGGCGACGTTGACGTGCACGGGGGCGTAGCCGTCGCCGGGTGGCAGAGCAGGAAGGCGGGACGGCGGGGCGCTCGAGAATCCGCCATGACGCTCGGCCGACCACTGCATCGGGGTGCGCACCGCATGCCGCTTGTCGAGGTCGGCGTTCTCGCCCATTCCGATCTCCTCGCCGTAGAAGATCACCGGCGTGCCGGGCAGGGTGAACAGCAGACTGTAGGCCATCCGGATGCGGCGGGGGTCGCCTTCGAGCATCGGCGGCAGCCGACGGGTGATGCCCCGCCCGTACACCCGCTGGCTTTCGTCGGGCGCGAAGGCCTCGAACACCTCCTGCCGCTCTTCGTCGGTGAGCTGGTCGAGCGTGAGCTCGTCGTGGTTGCGCAGGAAGTTCGCCCACTGCGCCTCGACGGGGAGGCTGGGGCGCGACGCGAGCGCGGCCGCGAGGGGCGTCGGATCCTGACGGGCGAGCGACAGGTAGAACTCCTGCATCCCCACGAAATCGAACTGCATCGTCAGTTCTTGGCCGTTGTCGGTGCCGAAGTACGCCGTCTGCTCCTCGTAGGGGAGGTTCACCTCGCCCAGCAGCACCGCTTCGCTCGAGCGCCGCTGCAGGAAGCGGCGGATGTCGCGCAGCATGTCGTGGGGGTCGGCCATCTCGGCGCCCTCGGGCACCTCGAGCAGGAATGGCACGGCATCCACGCGGAATCCCGAGATCCCCAACTGCAGCCAGAATCCGACGGTCTTCGCGATCTCGTCGCGCACCGCGGGATTGGCGATGTTCAGGTCGGGCTGATGCGGGTAGAAGCTGTGCATGTACCACTCACCGGTCGCGTCCTCCCGCGTCCAGATGCCGTCTGCCTCACCGGGGAAGACGGGGTTCTTCTGGCCCGGGGGCGGCGGGTCCGAACGCCACACGTAGAAGTCGCGGTACGGCGACGACGGACTGCGCTTGGCGGATCGGAACCACGGATGCCGGTCGGACGTGTGGTTCACGACGAGGTCCACGATGACGCGCATGCCCCGATCGCGGGCCGTGCGGATCACCTCGACGAGATCGCCGTGGGTGCCGAGGCGCGGGTCGACGCCGTAGAAGTCCGTCACGTCGTAGCCGTCGTCGCGATCGGGCGTCGGGTAGAAGGGCATGAGCCACAGGCACGTGACGCCGAGCTGGGCGAGGTAGTCGATGCGGGATGCCAGTCCCTGCAGATCGCCCACGCCGTCGCCGTTCGAGTCCAGGAACGTCTCGACGTCGAGGCAGTAGATGACGGCGGACTTCCACCACAGGTCGCTCGTGTCGGTGATCCTCACAGCATCTCCTTCAGCCGAGGCAGCAGATGGTCGCGCGCCACGTCGAGGAACGGCGCCTGGTCCTGGCCGACATGGTGCAGGTACACGCGGTCGAAGCCGAGCCGGGCGTGATCGGCGATGCGGTCTGCGAGTTCATCGAGATCGCTCGAGACGAACAGCGCGTCGCGCATCTGCTGGTCGGTGGGTTCGCCGGCAGCGTCGTCGAATTCCTCGGGCTGCTCGAGGTCCCAGATCGCGGGCGCGGTGAGCAGGGCGTGTCGCCACTGATCCCGCGCGATCGCGAGAGCTTCGGCATCCGTCGGGGCCCAGCTGAGGTGCACCTGCAGCAACCGGGGGCCTGTTCCGCCCGCAGCCTCGTAGGCCGAGAGCACCTTCTGCAGCGCCTCCGGCGGCTGGAGTGCGGTGGCCAGGCCCTCCGCCCAGGACGCCGCCCACGCGGCGGTTTCGGGGCTGATGGCAGTGGCGAACAGCGGCGGCGGCGCATCCGGCAGCGACCACAGGCGGGCGTGGTGTGCACGCACCAGGCCGTCGTGGTCGACCTCTTCGCCCGCCAGCAGGCGGCGGATGATCGAGACGCTCTCGGCGAGCCGGGCGTTGCGCTCGGGCTTGGGTGGCCAGGGGTCGCCGGTGACGTGCTCGTTCATCGCCTCGCCGCTGCCGAGCGCGGCCCAGAAGCGCCCCGGGAACATCTCCTCGAGCGTCGCGTACGCCTGCGCGGCGATCACCGGGTGATAGCGCTGTCCTGGGGCGTTGACGAAGCCGATCGAGAAGTCCGTGCGGGCAAGGGCTGCCCCGAGCCAGCTGGGCGCGAAGCCCGATTCGCCCTGGCGCACGCCCCAGGGCGCCAGGTGGTCCGAGCACATCGCGCCGTCGAATCCGGCGGCCTCCGCCGCCACCACGTCGCGCAAGAGCTGACCGGGGGGAATCTGTTCGTGGGATGCATGGAAGCCGAGAAAGACCATGCCCGCGAGTCTTGCGGGTACGCGTGGCCATCCGGAAAGGTTTGCGTTCGCCCCGCGCCGTGCGGTAAGCCGTCACGCTGCGGGCCGAACTCCCGGGGTTTTCGGCGTGTCCGGATTCGCCATGTGAGTTCCCGTTCACACGCCCCCCTTTCGTCGCGGTGCCGCCGAGGTCCACCTCCGGCTGCTGTGTGAGCGGGTACTCACATGAGAGATCGGGGGACTGTCAGCAGAATCCCGACGGTCGGATGCGAGCGGCGCGCTGCGCTGCCCTCATCCCACCCGGCGTGGCACGGGCGTCGCGACGTCGCACCCGCTGCGCGAGGACTCAGCCGAGGGTGTTGAACCACTCACGGCGCGACGCGATCTCGGCGTCGCTCTCGTCGGACGGCGCCGCGTCGTGCGCGGTGAGGAGCCCGTCGCGCAGCGGGACGAACGTGAAGCACCGCCGGCACAGCGCCCGACCGTGGGGGTAGCCGTCGGGAAGGGTGGCGGCGGGGGAGGCGGGCTCGCCCGATCCCGCGCAGCGCGGCGGATCGGCCGCGACGTCGTTCCACATCGCCGTGCGGTGCCGATGCAGGCCTGGGTGCCCGAGCGGGCGCATGCACCGGCGGCCGTTGCTGCGGCTGCGGCAGAACCGGACGACGGAGGACCCCGTGCCCTCCGGCGGCGGCGCGGCCGTGCTCACCGGCGCGCCCGCGGCACGAACCGGGGCACCCAGCGCACGAAGGCGAGGGCGCCCACCAGTCCCAGCACGCCCATGGCCCCCGCCGCGACGGAGAGGGAGAACGTGGCCAGCGCCGAGACGATCAGGGGAGCGGTCGCGCCACCGGCATCCGTCAATGTCCGCCAGGAGCCCAGATAGGGCGCCGGGTCGTCCTTCGGTGCGGTGTCGGCGCCGAGGGTCAGCAGGATGCCGCTCGAGAGCCCGTTGCCGACGCCGAGCACGGCGGCGAACATCGCGAACCACATGGCCGCCTGATCGGCATCGTGGGTGAATGACAGCGCGAGGAACCCGGCGCCCATGAGCACCATGGCCGGCAGCGCCGCCCACAGCCGCCCGAATCGGTCCATCACCTGGCCGCTGGCGTAGAACAGGGCGAAGTCGATCGCGCCGGAGATGCCGACGACCAGCGCGATGGTCTGCGCGTCGAGACCGATCGACACGCCCCACAGTGGCAGCACCACCTGACGCGCCGAGCGCATCGCCGAAAGTGACGCCGCCGCCAGTCCGAGTCGTCCCAGCACGCCGCGGTGGCGCCACATGGTGCGGAAGACGCCCACGCGCTCCTGCACGGGGATGGAGCCGGTCACCGGCTCCCCGCTGTCCTCTAAGACGCGCGAGTCCGCTCGAGCCCCCGCGACCGCCGTTTCGGGGTCGGGCCCGAGCAGCACCAGCAGCACGGTGGCGACAAGGCAAGCGCCGAAGAACCAGACCGTGGCGTGGGCGTCACCGAACAGGCCCAGCAGGGCCGCCGCCACGAACGGACCCACGAACATGCCGAGTCGGAACGTGCCCCCCAGAAGCGACAGCGCGCGGGCGCGGAAGGCCAGCGGAATCCGCGTCGTCATGAACGAGTGGCGGGCCAGCCCGAACGCCGCGGCGCAGAATCCGATGAGGAACACCGCCGCGGCGAGCACGGGCAGGGAGGGGGCCACGATCAGGCCGGCGACACCCGCCAGTGACAGGGTGCCGGCGATGGTCATGGTGAGGCGCTCGCCGAGACGGGCGACGGCCCATCCGGCCGGGATGTTCCCGCACAGCTGACCGACGACCAGAGCGGATGCCACGAGCGCGGCCGTGGGCAGATCGGCGCCGAGGTCGGCCGCGAAGATCGGCAGCAGCGGGATCACCGCCCCCTCGCCGAGGGCGAAGAGCACCGTGGGCCCGTAGATCATCGGGGCGAACCGCCAGAGGGTCCCGGCGATGCGGGGATCGTCTTCGCCGTGAGCCATCGGCATCCACGATAGTCTGAAGAGTCATGTTTGAACTCGATCTTTCCGCCGACATCCAGGCGCTGCGCTCCACTTTCTCCGACATCCAGGCGGTGGTGGACGTCGACGCGCTCCGGGCCGAGATCGCCCGGCTCTCCGAAGAGGCCGGCGTGCCCGACCTCTGGGATGACGTCGAGAAGGCCCAGAAGGTCACGAGCGCGCTCAGCCACCGCCAGACCGAGTTGAAGCGGCTCACCGAGATCGAGAGCCGCCTGGACGACCTCGACGTGCTCGTCGAGCTCGCCATCGAGATGGGCGACGAGGACTCCGCCGAAGAGGCGCGCAAGGAGCTCGCCGAGCTCGAGGACGTCATCGGCCAGCTCGAGGTGCAGACCCTTCTCGACGGCGAGTACGACGACCGCGGGGCGGTCGTCACCATCCGCTCCGGGGCCGGCGGCGACGACGCGACCGACTTCGCCGAGATGCTCATGCGCATGTACCTGCGCTGGGCCGAGCGGCACAAGTACCCCGTGAAGGTGCTGGACACCTCATATGCCGAGGGCGCGGGCATCAAGTCGGCCACCTTCGAGGTCGACGCCCCCTACGCCTACGGCACGCTCTCGGTCGAGGCCGGCACCCACCGACTCGCCCGCATCAGCCCGTTCGGCTCCGCCGACAAGCGCCAGACCAGCTTCGCCGCCGTCGAGGTCATTCCGGTCATGGAAGAGGCCAAGGAGGTCGACGTTCCCGAGGGCGACATCCGCGTGGACGTCTTCCGCTCGTCCGGCCCCGGCGGCCAGTCGGTCAACACCACCGACTCCGCCGTGCGCATCACCCACATCCCGACCGGCATCGTCGTGTCGATGCAGAACGAGAAGAGCCAGATCCAGAACCGCGCCGTCGCGATGCGCGTGCTGCAGACGCGACTGCTGCTGCTCAAGCGCGAGGAGGAGGCGGCCAAGAAGAAGGAGCTGGCCGGCACCATCACCGCGAGCTGGGGCGACCAGATGCGTTCGTACTTCCTCTACGGGCAGCAGCTCGTGAAGGACCTGCGCACCGGCTACGAGGTAGGAAACCCCGCCGCCGTGTTCGACGGCGACCTCGACGGTCTCATCGCCGCCGGCATCCGCTGGCGCAAGCGCAAGATCGAGGACTGAGCCCGCGCGGCCGAACTTTTTTCCTTCGGCTGCATCCAAACGCACGGTCCCGCAGGAATACCTCTGTGAAGCGCGAAACGGTCGCGCAACACCTGAAGGAGTTCCTCGTGCGTAAGACAATCTCAGCGGGCGTGGTGGTCGGCGCCTTCGCCGCCTTCGCGGCGTTCTCGCCGGCATACGCCATCTCGGAGACCACGGCCGATCTGTCCGTGCTCCACGGCATCCCCGACACACCCGTCGACGTGTACGTCAACGGCGAACTGACCCTCGACGACTTCCAGCCCGGAGATCTCGCCGGTCCGCTGGACCTGCCCGCCGGTGACTACGAGGTCGCGCTGACGGCGACGGATGCCGCGGACGACTCGGCGCCGGTGCTCGGGCCCATCACCCTGACCCTCGAGGCGAACAAGAGCTACACCGCGGTGGCGCACCTCACCGAGGCGGGCGAGCCGTCGGCGACGCTCTTCACCAACGACACCGCGGCGACCGCGCCCGGCGAAGGTCGTCTGACCGTGCGCCACGTGGCAGCCGCACCGGCCGTGGACATCCTCGCGGGCGGTTCGCCGGTCGTGACGGGACTCGTCAACCCCGAGGAAGCGACCCTCAACCTGCCGGCCGGCGTGGTCTCGGCTGCCGTCGCGCTGGAAGGGACCACCGACCCGGTGATCGGGCCGGCAGACGTCGACATCCAGGAGGGCGTGCTGACGATCGCCTACGCGTGGGGCAGCGCCGAAGACGGCAACCTCGCCCTCGCGGTGCAGACCGTGACGGGGCTCCACTCCAACCCGGGTGGCGTCAACACCGGTTCTGCGGGCCTCGTGGCCGAGAACCAGTCGATGCCGCTCATCGCCCTGGGTGGCGGACTGGCTCTGGCCCTCGCGGCCGGCTCGGTCGTCGCTGCCCGCGTGGCCACGGCCAAGCGGCGCTGATATGACGATGTCGCGAGGGTGGGGCGTGGCCGCTGTGCTCGCGGTGGCGCTCACCCTCGCGGCATGCTCACCCCCCGACGCGGAGGGCGGGGTCCCGGCCCCGTCCTCCGCGGCGGCGCGCACCGAGACGGCGGCGCCGACGCCGGCGGTGCAGATTCCCGTCACGCCAGCGACGCCTCCGCCGGTGCAGGCGCCGAGTGCCGCTCCCGAGCAGCTGGCGTCCGCCGAACTCGGGATCGATATGCCCGTGGTGCCGGTCGGTGTGCAGGACGACGGGTCGATGGAGATCCCGGTCGACCCGTCGGTCGCGGGCTGGTACCGGTACGGGCCGGCGCCGGCCGACGCCGACGGCGCCACCGTGCTCGCCGCACACGTGGATTCCCGCGTCTACGGCATCGGCCCCCTCTCGGTGCTGCGGGACGCGCAGCCCGGCCAGACCCTCCAGGTCACCGACGCAGACGGCGCCGTGACCGTGTACACGGTCGAGAGCGTCACCTACATCCCGCGGGCCGAGCTTCCCGTCGACCAGCTGTTCGACCGCGACGGCCCCCGCAGCCTCGTGGTCATCACCTGCGGAGGTGAGTTCGACGAGCAGAGCCGCACGTACAGCGATAACGTGGTGCTGGTCGCGCGGGCATCGTCATGACCTTCGTCGTGGATGCTGCGGGCTGCGACGCACGGAGGGAGAAGCTCATCGAGGACGACGGCGCCCTGGCGACACGCTTCCGCGCGGGGGATCCCGAGGCGCTGAAGACGATGTACGACCGCTGGTCGCGCCTCGTGTTCACGGTTGCCGTGCGTTCGCTCGGTGACCAGACCGAGGCCGAGGACGTCACGCAGCGCACGTTCGTCTCGGCCTGGACCTCTCGCGAGGCGTTCGACGAAGACCGCGGCAACCTCGGCGGGTGGCTCGTCGGCATCGCCCGCCGCCGCATCGCCGACGCGCATGAAGCCCGTTCGCGCGCGGCACGCCTCGAGGACGCGGTGACGGCGGAAGCGCTCGCGCCCGCTCCCGACCCGGTGGACGTCGAGGACTCGCTGATGATCGCGCAGGAGATCGAGCATCTCGAGCCCGACGCGCAGCATGTCATGCGGCTGGCGTTCTACGACGATCTCACCCACGCCCAGATCGCCGACCGGCTCGCCATGCCCCTGGGTACGGTGAAGAGTCACATCCGACGAAGTCTGTCCCGGCTGCGCGCACGATTGGAGGCCGCCGATGTCGCACCTTGACCCTGAACTGGCAGCCCTGATCGCCATGGGCGAGCACGACGCGGCCACCGACGAGCAGAGCGCCCACCTGGCCGAGTGCCTCGAGTGCGCCGACGAGGTCGCCGCGTTCGCGATGGCCGCGGGCGCTGCCCGCGGTGCACTCGTGCAGCCGCCCTTGCTGACGCCCCCGCCGCGCGTGTGGGAGGCCATCGCCGCCGAAGTCGGCTTCACGCCCGGGGGAGCGCAGTCTCCGGCGGCCGACGTGACGCCCGCTTCACCGGTGGACGCGCCGACCGCGCATGACGCCCCGGCCGCCCTGGACCCCGCGCTGCCGGCATCCGCCGCCGCTCCCGCCGCGGCGCCGCCGCCCGCCCCCGCGACGGACTCCCAGGCCCACCACGCCGCGCCGCCGACCGAGCCGCGGCCGCCGGCGGACGCGTCGTCGCACGGCACGCCGCGTTCGGCTGCCTCGCACCGGGTGCCTCGACGAGGGCGCGTGCGTCGACTTCCGCTGCTGCTCGCGCTGGCCGGCACGCTCGCCGTCGTCGCGATGGTCATCGGGGTGTGGGCCACGCAGAACGCCCTCGCGCCGAACCCGCAGATCGTCGCTGAGGCGACCCTCGACGGGTTCCCCGCCCACGAGGGTGCGCGCGGCGTCGCGCTGCTCGAAGAGGTGGACGGCCGCAATCAGGTGGTGGTGACCCTCGACGCCACCGTGCCCGACGACGGCTACCGAGAGGTGTGGCTGCTGGCCGACGACGGGTCGGATCTGGTGAGCCTCGGCGTGCTCGAGGGCAGCGAGGGCGTCTTCGACGTGCCCGCCGGTGTGGACCTCGCGAAGTTCAGTGTCGTCGACGTCTCGCAGGAAGCCGAGGACGGCGACCAGACGCACTCCGGCGACTCGATCGTCCGCGGCGCGCTGCAGCCTGCATGACCGTCGTTCTGCGCTTGGGGCGGATGCCGCAACGCGCGGGTGTCGCTGGCGGCTGCGCCACGGCCGCCGCTTAGGCTCAACTGGTCATGATCCGGTTCGAGAACGTCACGAAGCGCTATCGCGGCACCAGCAAACCCGCGCTCAGCGACGTGGACTTCGAGGTGCAACGCGGCGAGTTCGTGTTCCTCGTGGGCGCGTCGGGGTCGGGCAAGTCGTCGTGCTTGCGGCTCATCCTGCGCGAAGACAGCCCCAGCGAGGGTCGAGTGGTGGTGCTGGGTCGCGATCTGCGCACCCTGTCCAACCGCAAGGTCCCGTACTTCCGTCGCCACATCGGCTCGGTCTTCCAGGACTTCCGCCTCCTGCCGAACAAGACCGTGTTTCAGAACGTGGCGTTCACGCTGCAGGTGATCGGCTCGTCGCGGGCCTTCATCCAGCAGGCCGTGCCCGAGGTGCTCGCGCTCGTCGGCCTCGAGGGCAAGCAGAAGCGTCTGCCCCACGAGCTGTCCGGTGGCGAGCAGCAGCGCGTCGCCATCGCGCGCGCGCTGGTGAACCGCCCCCAGATCCTGCTCGCCGACGAGCCCACCGGAAACCTCGACCCGGCGACGTCGGTCGACATCATGCAGCTGCTCGCCCGCATCAACGCCGGCGGCACGACGGTGCTGATGGCGACGCACGAGGCCGGCTTCGTCGACCAGATGCAGCGCCGCGTCATCGAGCTCAGCGGCGGCGTGATGGTGCGAGACGAGCGTCACGGCGGCTACGGCGACACCTCGGCGATCCCGAGCCTCATGCCCGTCGAAGAGAAGGGCGCGGCCGCCGTCGCCGCCCTCACCGCAGTGCTCGAGCTGCAGCGGGAGATCATCGGCACCTCCGCCTCCGACATCGCTGCCGCCGCGCCCAACGGCTCGACCGTGCGCGTGACCACGGTCACGCAGGCATCGGTGACGCCGCCCGCCGCGTCAGAGCAGGCGGCGCGAGCCGCGGAGCCGCCCTACCAGGTCGCAGAGTCGACACCACCGCGTGCATCGCAGGCCGCCGAACCCGCGGCATCCGTCCTGCCCGCGACCGCCGACGCACCGGCCGCAGACGCCGTCGATCCGTCCCCGCGCACGAGCCCGGTGACCATCGAGCTTCCCCCTGTGGAGCTGGATGAACTGGGTCTTGCCGACCGCTTGGGCCTGGGCGGTCGCTCGTCCGACGACGAAGTGGGGCCGACCTCGTGAGAATCGGACTGATTCTGGGCGAGGCGCTGTCGGGCCTGCGTCGCAACATCTCGATGGTGATCTCCGTCGTGCTGGTCACCTTCGTCTCGCTGACCTTCGTCGGTGCCGGCATGCTCATGCAGATGCAGATCGGCAAGATGCAGGACTACTGGGTCGAGCGGGCCCAGGTCGCCGTCTACATGTGCACCGACAATTCACTCGCCCCCACCTGCGTCGACGGCGTCGCCACTGAGGAGCAGGTGGCCATGGTGCAGGAGAAGCTCGACAGTCCGGCGCTGGCCCCCCTCATCGGCGAGGTGCGGTTCGAGACGCAGGACGAGGCGTACCAGAACGTGATCGACCTGCTCGGCGAGGACTACGCGAGTATCGTCACCGCGGATCAGCTCAACCAGACCTTCTGGATCAACCTGGTCGATCAGACCCAGTCCGAGGTCATGATCGAGGCTTTCAGTGGGATGGCGGGGGTCGAGGAGGTCGCCGACCAGCTGCAGTACCTCGATCCGCTCTTCTCCGCGCTGACGGTGGCCACCTACCTGGCCGTCGGCATCGCCGCGCTCATGCTGATCGCAGCGGTTCTGCTCATCGCCACGACCATTCGGCTGTCGGCATATGCGCGACGTCGGGAGCTCGGCATCATGCGACTGGTGGGGGCGTCGAACCGGTTCATCCAGACGCCGTTCATCCTCGAGGGCGTGTTCGCAGCCTTCCTCGGCTCTCTGCTCGCCTGCGCGGCGATCCTCGCCGGCGTGCAGTTCGGGGTGAACGACTACCTCCGCGGCCGGGTGGACTTCGTCACCACGTGGGTGGACCTGGGCGATGCGGCGATCGTGCTTCCCGTGATGATCATCATCGGCGTCGTCCTCGCGGCGGTGTCGGCCGGCTTCGCCATCCGCCGGTGGCTGCGCGCGTGAACCGCGCCCGGCGCCGGCGCGCCACGCCCACCCGGTATGCTGGTGGGCTGCCGCGCGCCCGTCGCGGCGTACCGGAGGAGTGATCATGCCCAGGGAACGCGGGGAGAAGGTCATCGCGACCAATCGTCGCGCGCGCCACGACTACGCCATCGAGAAGACGTACGAGGCGGGTCTCGTGCTCACCGGCACCGAGGTCAAGTCACTGCGGCAGGGTCGCGCCAACCTCACCGACGGCTACGCGTACATCGACGGGGGAGAGGCGTTCCTCGACTCGGTGCACATCCCCGAGTATTCGCAGGGGCACTGGACCAACCATGCGTCCAAGCGCACGCGCAAGCTGCTGCTGCACAAGGACGAGATCGTGAAGATCTCGCACGCGGTCTCGGCGGGCGGGTACACGCTGGTGCCGCTGCGGCTGTACTTCTCCGACGGGCGCGCCAAGGTCGAGATCGCGGTCGCGAAGGGCAAGCGCGAGTTCGAGAAGCGTCAGACGATCCGTGAGCGCGAAGACAAACGTGAGGCCGAGCGCGCGATGCGCTCGCGCAACCGCCTGGGCGACTAAGTCCTCAGCGCGCGGTGAAGCGGGCTTCGACGGCTGCGCTGACGACGATGTCGTCGGGCTGCAGGCGCAGCTGCGGCGACGCCTCGGTATCCGCCGTGAAGGCCGCTCGCATCATGCGCGCCCCCGGCCCGCCCTCCGGTTCGCCGGGCGTCGACAGCAGTCCGACGTCGGCGACTTCGAGCGGCGTGACCGTGCCGCGCCCCAGGGCGGCCGCGTAGGCCGTGGCGCGGTCGACCGCGACGCCGACGGCTTCGGATGCCACATCGCGCTCGACCGCCGCGCGCGTTCCCGGTGTCAGGCGCCACCCCACGGTCTGGATCTCCACGCCCTCGCGCTCGGCGACGGCTGTCACCCACGCCGCCACGGCGACGGGATCGTCGAAGGTCGCGGTCAGTTCGACGGACGCGTGGTGCACCGGCGCCAGGCGGTGCCCGTCACCCCAGGGGCGCTCGGACCACACCGACATGCGGTCGCTCGACCACTCCACGAGGCCGTCGGTGCCCTGCCGGGCGGCGAGGTCGTCGGTGAGCGGGGTCGCGAGGGCTTCGAGGCGCGCCACGACGTCGGCGCGGTCGGGGCCTTCGACGGCGACGCGCAGCGTGACGACGGCCTGCTCGGCGGCGACGCGGCGCTCATGGTCCCCGCGGACGGTGATGGTGACGTCGGTCATGGCTGCGACTCTACGCGGCGACCGGCTGGGAGACCGTCGTGGAATGGCGTGGGGGTGGCATCCGTTATAGTCTGTGGTGCCCGGAGCTTCGGCTTCGGGCTGGCAACTCCACAGCGTGACAGCGGTTCCTTCGAAAGAGGGGTTCACGGGGATGATCGGTTTCGACATCGCCTGAGTCTCTGCGAGAAGCGGGCCGAGGATGCAGGGTTATCTCGTTAACGATCTCTGCAAAACCAATAAGTGCCGAATCCAAGCGCACTGACTTCGCCCTCGCTGCGTAAGCGAGCCCGATAGTCCGTCAGACCGTGTGTGATCCCGACACGGACCCTGGCGTCATCTAGGGATCTTGCTGTGTGACGGCGTCTGGACGTCACGCGGGACTTTTTCCAGACTGGGCTCGTCGACTTAGGTGTCTGTGACAAAGGTCGGAGCCGAGCAGAACGTCTCTACAGACTGCGCCCGGAGAAAACGCAGTATCCCAGCGATGGACGGGGGTTCGATTCCCCCCATCTCCACCACGCCGCTGTCACCGCGAACAAGGGCCCGGCCCGCACCATGTGTGCGGGTCGGGCCCTTTTCTGTGCGGGCGCGGGTGTGTGGTGGCCGCCTGCACGCCGTGCGGGCGATGCGGCCGCGCTCAGGTCGCGATGTTGGTGATGAGGCTGATGGTGGTCGCCAGTACGACCACGCCCCAGAGGAACGACAGCAGCGCGTGCCGCAGCGCCTCGCGCCTCATCGCATGACTCGTCAGATTGGTGTCCGACACTTGGTAGGTCATGCCAAGGGTGAACGCGAGATAGGCGAAGTCTCGATAGCAGGGCGGATCGCTCTGGTTGAAGTCGATGCCCGTGCCGCCGCTGATGTAGTACGTCGCGGCATAGCGCAGCATGAACAGGACGTGGATGAGGAACCAGGACGCGGTCACCGTCATCAGCGCGGCGACGCCGAGGATCACTGCCTCGGCGCCGCGTACGCGTCCGCTCTGGGCCAGAAGAACCCCGATCACCCCGAAGCTCGCCACGCTGGCGAGGATCAGCAGAGTGTGGCCGGCGCGCCTCGTGGGATCCTCGCGTGTCGCGTGGGAAGCCGTCTCGTCGGCATCCATGTCCTTGACGGCGAACCACGCCCACGACGAATAGAGCCCGCTGGCGACGGTCCAGCCCGCGGCCGGCGCGATCAGCGGTGCGCCCAGCAGCGCGGTGACCGCCGTCGTCAGGGCGAGCACAGCGAACGTCGCGGCGACCCGGGTACCCGAGCGGTCCCAGAGCCCGCCGTCGTCGGTCGTCTGATCGCCCACCGTTGCTCCTCTCTCCCGTGCGGGGAGACTAGCGCGCGTACGGTCAGCCACGCAGAGGAGCGGGCGACGAGGGTCAGTTCGCGGAGCGGCCCGGCATGTTGAGGTCGGCGGGGTCGACCTCGACATCGCCCACGTCGTCCGGGCCGCCGGTCCCGGGGGCCACGTTGATCGCGTCGGCGTCGATGTCATCGTCGAGAGCGGAGGGCAGCGGGTCGTCCTGCTTCTGCTGCGTCTCGGTCTCGCTGGCGGGGCTGTAGGTCATGTCCTTGCGCACGGCGTCGGCGTTGGACAGCTCGGACTGCTCTTCTTCGCCGTCTGTCACGGGGCGCGCCTGGTCATCAGAAGTCATGCCCGCAAGCCTGCCGCCGGAGGCCGGCGCGTCGCAGGGGCTTGACAGCGCCAAGCCCGAGCGGAGAGGGAGGGTGCCCGCGCGGAGCTGTTCCTGTGTATTGCCTATGACTGACAGGATGGACCGATGAGCAGTCCCGAGACGTACCCTGCGCACCCGAATCCGTATCTTCCACCCGGTCCGCCCGCGGCACCACCCGGCAAGAAGCCGCTCAACGTGCTCGGTCTCGTGGCCGTGATCTCCGCCGGGGTCGGTCTCATCCTGGCGTGCGTCCCGGCCGTGATGGTCGTCGGCTGGGTGCTGCTCGTGGTGGGCTTCGTGCTCGGAATCGTCTCGCTCTTCCGACCGGGGCGCGGGAAGGCGCTGGGTATCTCGGCCATCATCGTGTCGGTGGTGGGGACCATCGTCGGGTTCATCGTCTTCATCGTGGTCGTCGGCTTCGCCTTCGCCGGTCTCGCATCGTCGGCGGCGGACGACAGCAGCGAGGTCGTCGTCGATGTGCCCGCGGCGACGCAATCGTCGGCGGCGGAGCCGGTCGGCGAGGGGACGATCGACAACCCGCTGCCGCTGGGCACGCCCATCGTCACCGAGGACTGGGAGGTCACCGTCCACGGTGTCGAGTTCGACCAGACCGAGGCCGTCATGGCGGTGAACCCTTACGGCTCTCCGCCGGCGGAGGGTTTCCAGTACATCCTCGCGGACGTGACGATGACGTACACCGGCGATGCCGCCGAGGGCATGATGCCGCTGTGGGTGGGCATCGCGTTCATCACGGCATCCGGGAAGCCCACCGAGACCGCCGCTGTGGACGCCCCCGGCGAGATGGACCGTCTGGCCAACCTTCTCCCCGGCGACACGGCGACAGGTGCGGTCGTGCTGCTGGCGCCCGAGGTCGGCGCGGAGGACGGCGTCATCGCCGTGCGCTCGGGAGTCACCACCGACATGGTCCACGTCGCCGTGCAGTGATCGACGGCCTCTGACGCAACGAAACCCCCGGCAGTCGCCGGGGGTTTCGTTGTGCAGCGCGGCTCTCAGGCCTGCTCGTCTTCCTCCGGCTCGAAGTTCGACGCCTCGCCGGTGTGCCCGGCGGCAACACCGTCGGGGTCAGCGGGGATCGTGCCGTCGGGGCCGAGGCCGTCGGGCTTGGGCGTGACCTCCTCGTCCTCGGGACGCTGCTGGTCGGTCGCGTTCTCATCCATGTTCGTCTCCCTCCATCGGATGCCATCACCGTACGCCGCCCGGGCTCCCCGCGCAGGTGATTGACATGATGCGCCGATGGGCACACGGCCGCGTCACGCGGTAAAGGAGCCGGCGTGCACTGGATAGCCTGGAGGCAGGCGGGGGTCTGTGAGAGGAATGGCGTGCTGGAAGCCGAAGACGTCGCTCGCCGGGCGGCGATCGCCGATTACGATCTGCTGGGAAACCCGCCCGAACCCGATCTGGAGGGCCTCGTCCAACTGGCCGCGACCCTGTGTGGTGTCTCCACGGCCGTGATCAACATCATCGACGATCACTCGCAGCATCAGATCGCCGCTGTCGGGTTCGAACCCGCCGTGTGCGCTCGCGAGGATTCGATGTGCGGGGCTGTCCTGCAGGATGCCGTCCAGGTCGCCGTGCCCGATGCCCGCAGCGATGAGCGCTTCGCTGCGAACCCGTTCGTCACGGGTGAGATCGCTCGGGTGCGCTTCTATGCCTCGAGTCCGCTGGTGACCCCGTCCGGCATCCCGATCGGCAGGCTCTGCGTCTTCGACGAGCAGCCCGGTGCCCTCAGCCCGGAGCGCAGCAGGTCTCTTGACCAGCTTGCCCGCCAGGTCGTGGATGTGCTCGAGCTGCGCCGCATCACCCGGCGTCTCGCGGAGTCCAACGAACAGCTCGCCCACTTCGCCGGGCAGGTCAGCCATGACCTCCGCAATCCGCTCACGGCGCTCCTCGGGTTCGTGGAACTTGCCGTCGACAGCCCGGGAATGCGCCATGCGCCTGACGCCGTGCTTCTGCTGGAGCGTGCGGAATCCGCCGGTGCACGCATGGCGGCCATGCTGAAGGATCTGCTCCGATTCGCTCAGGTCGGCGGCGTCACCTCGGGCTCGGTGGAGCTCGACTTCGGGGACGTCGTGCGCTCGGTGACCGAGGACCTGCACGCCGCGCTCAGCCCGTGCGAGGCGGCCGTGACCGTGGACGCGCCGGCGGATTTCGTCGGCGACGAGACACTGTTGCGGACGCTGCTTCAGAACCTCGTCGCCAACGCGGCGAAGTTCAGTGCGGCCACCGGCGTGCGCCCGCGCATCGACATCCGCGCCCACGCCATCGCCGGTGGATGGCAGGTGACCGTCGATGACAACGGTCCGGGCGTTCCCGCAGAGGAGCGAGAGCGCGTGTTCGATCTGATGCAGCGGGGAAGCACCGCCGCCGCACCGGGGATGGGGATCGGCCTCTCGACGTGTCGACGCCTCGTGCACGCGCACGGCGGACGCATCGGCATCGACGACTCGCCGCTCGGCGGCGCGCGGGTGTGGGTGCTGCTGCCGGATGCGCGCAGCAGCCGTCGCCTCAGCCCTGCGGGCGCTCGATGAGCAGCAGACTCTGCTTGGTGTCCGAGAGGGTCACCCAGCCCTCGCCGAAGAGATAGGTCATGCCGTAGCCGTCCGCCCCGACCGTGAGAGCGAGGTCGGGGTCCTCGGTGATGTAGAGGCCGTCCTCGCCGCTCTCACGCAGCCATCCGGCGGAGAGCAGGTCGTCCTGGGCTCGCTCTGCGGCGGCGCCCTCCAGGGGTGCCCACCCGAAGATCTGCGGGGGAGCGCCCGGCGCGCTGAAATCGGCCCAGACGCACTGGATGCCGGCGGGCAGCTCGGTCTCGCCGATGCGGAAGGGCTCTTCGCGTGAGGTCAGCCCCGCATCCTCGAAGCTCGCGACCGTGCTCTCCGAGATGATCGACGTGCAGGTGGGGTCCGCCGTGGCGACCGGGGTGGTCGACGGCTCGGGCTGCGGCGACGGCGTCGCCGTGTCTCCCGCACCGACGGTCGGCGCCGGCGTGCCGGTCTGCGTCGGGACCTCGGGCCGGGCGCAGGCGGTGAGGGCCAGCACGGCGGTCAGCAGGACAAGGGTCGCAGCGGTGCGGCCGCGGGGGGAGGGGGAGGGCATCGATCGGTTCCGTCGGGGGGTCGGGGTCAGGAGGAGAGGTGGAGCAGGCGCAGGAAGTCGTCGTGGAGAACGCCGTTGGTCGCCAGCGACGAGCGTTCGGCGAGGGAGTCGTTGCCGACGAACGAGGTGAACCGGCCGCCCGCCTCGGAGACGATCGGCACAAGGGCGGCGATGTCGTACTCCTTGACGTCGAACTCGGCCACGAACTCGAGCCGGCCCTCGGCCAGCAGCATGTAGGGCCACGCGTCGCCGTATCCGCGGTCGCGCCACACCGAACGCGTCAGCCGCACGGCCGCGTCGAGGTGACCCGCGTCGTCCCACTGCGAGAGGCTCTGAAAGCTGACGCTCGCCTCGGCAAGCGAATCGACCTCCGACACGCGCAGGCGACGTGCGTCACCGCCGGGCACATCGGTCCAGGCGCCCAGGTTCGTCGCCCCCCACCACCGGCGGCCCAGAGCCGGCTGGCTGGCCACCCCGACGCGCGGCACGCCATCGATCACGAGGGCGATGAGCGTCGTCCACATGGGAATGCCCTTGAGGTAGTTGGCGGTGCCGTCGATGGGATCGATGACCCACTGACGCACGGCATCCCCGCTCGATCCGTACTCCTCACCGAAGATCCCGTCGTCGGGCCGCTCGGCCTCGAGAAGCGCGCGGATCGCCCGCTCGGTCGCGAGGTCGGCCTCGGTGACGTGCGACGCGTCCGCCTTCGTCTGCACGTCGAGGTCGGGGGCGTCGAAGCGGACCATCGACACGGCATCCGCGGCGTCGGCGAGCCGGAGCGCGAACGCGAGGTCTGCGGAGAGCTCGCCCGTGAACGGCGCCGACCAGGGTGAGGGTGGGGGAGCGGCGGGCACGACCACAACGATACCGGGCACGGCCGCCCTCGATTGGCGACCTCGGCCTCGGGATGGTAACGTTGCTCCTCGGTTCGGAAAGTTCGAATCGCCTGCACCTCTAGCTCAATCGGCAGAGCAACTGACTCTTAATCAGTGGGTTCTGGGTTCGAGTCCCAGGGGGTGCACGGAAGGCCCCGCACACTCTCGCCAGTGTGCGGGGCTTCTCCTTTTCTGCGCGACGTCGCCGATGGTGATCATCCATCCGCGTCTCGGTTTGTGCCGGTGAGGATGCCGCGGCCGGCGGCATCCGCCTGCGCCTGCACCTGACGCTCACGCATCTTGCCGAGGACTCGGAGGGATACGATCCCGGCGACCACGACGCCGATCGACCCGAACCGAACCACCAGGGCCGCCGACGTGCCGGCATCCGGCCACAGCCCCAGCGCGCTGCGCGCGAAGGCGGGGAGCGCGGCCAGGTCGACGAAGCTGGTGATCAGGCCGCCAGCGGCGATCACCCAGCCGAGCGCGATGACGATGACGATGACGATTCGGGTGGTTCTCATGACGGAGGTCCTTTCACGTGGGGGGCGTGCGTCGGTTGACGGGGTGTGCCCAAGACAGCAGACACCCTGTTGTCGGAACACACGCAAGGCCCGAGGAGGGTCGCCGTGAGCCGGGTGCGGCGGCGGCCCTGCGGTGGCGTGCGCGACGACAGGAGATCTCATCAGCGCAGGACGCCGGCGGCATCCGTCCTGCCTTCGGGAGATCTCCTGCGTCCGCGACGGCGAGCGCATCGCCCGTGGGCTTAGGCCCGCGCCGCGGCGATGCGAGACGACAGCTGGTGCGCGTGGGCCAGCAGCGTCCGGCCCAGCGCGGGCAGCCGGTCCGGGGAGAAGCGGAATTCGACCCCGGTGAGGCTGAGCGCCCACTCCGGCCGCCCCGCCCGGTCGAACACGGCCGCGCCCAGCCCCCACGACCCCTCGACGATGAGTCCGGGGTTGACCGCGTATCCGCGGTCGCGGGTGTCGGCCAGACGCGTGCGCAGCGCCGCGGGCGCGTGGCGCGTGCCGAAGCGGTCGACGAGCTCCGGATGCCGCGCCAGGTACGCGTCCACGTCGTCGTCGGGCAGGAAGGCGAGGATCGCCAGCCCCGCGGATGCCACGCCGAGCGGAAACCGCACCCCTTCGCTCAGCACGAACGAGCGGATGGGGAAGGCGCCGTCCTCGCGGACGAGGCACACCGTCTCGTCGCCGCGTCGCGCTGAGAGGAACGCGCTCTCCTCGGTCTTGACCGCCAGCGACCGGACGATGTCGCGCGCGACGTCGGTGATGTCGTAGCGCGCGGCGGCCACCGAACCCATGAGGAAGAGCTCGGGACCCGGCATCCAGCGCGACGAGGCTTCGTCCCGATCCACAAGGCCCTCGGCGCGCAGGGCCGACAGCAGGCGATGGGTGGTCGACCGCGAGAGTTCCGCATCGTGGGCGAGGCGCTGCAGCGGGGCTCCGTCACCGCCTGCGGCCGTCACGAGCCGCAGCAGGCGGGCGGCGCGCGCCACGGTCTGGGCTCCGGGGACGCCGGAGCGAAGAGGGGTGTCCACATAGTGGAACATAGGCGCCCTGCGGCCCACATCACAAGAACGCCGTTGCGTCGGCCCTGCGCCGGCGCGCAGTCTGGCGGCACACCCGGCTCACGAAGGAGTGCCCGTGATCGACAAGACCTTCCCCTCGGCGGCCGATGCCGTCGCCGACATCCCCGACGGGGCCTCGCTCGCCGTCGGGGGCTTCGGCCTCTCGGGCAACCCGATCGCCCTCATCGACGCACTGCTCGCGCAGGGCACCACCGGCCTCTCGGTCGTATCCAACAACTGCGGGGTCGACGACTGGGGGCTGGGCGTCCTCTTGGGAGCCGGGCGCATCCGCAAGATGACCTCCTCGTACGTGGGCGAGAACAAGGAGTTCGAGCGGCAGTTCCTCAGCGGCGAGCTGGAGCTCGAGCTGACCCCGCAGGGCACCCTCGCCGAGAAGCTGCGGGCCGGCGGCGCTGGCATCGCGGCCTTCTACACGCAGACCGGCGTCGGCACCCAGGTGGCCGAGGGTGGACTGCCTCGCCGCTACGACGGCCACGGCGGCATCGCGGTGCCTTCGCCGGCGAAGGACGTGCGCACGTTCGACACGACGGGCCGGCCGCTGCCCTACGTGCTGGAAGAGGCGATCGTCACCGATTTCGCCCTCGTCCACGCTCTGCGCGGCGACACGTACGGCAATCTCGTCTTCAACAAGGCGGCCCGCAATTTCAACCCGCTCGCCGCGATGGCGGGCAGGGTGTGCATCGCCCAGGTCGAGGAGCTCCTGCAGCCGGGCGAGATCGACCCCGACGACGTGCACCTCCCCGGTGTCTACGTGCATCGCCTCGTCGAGGTCGGCACCGACATCCCCAAGCGCATCGAGCGGCGCACCGTGCGCCCGGAAGGGAAGTGACCCCATGGCTTTGACCCGCGATGAGATGGCGGCCCGCGCGGCCCGCGAGCTGACCGACGGCTCGTACGTCAACCTCGGCATCGGTCTTCCCACCCTGGTCCCGAACCACGTGCCCGACGGAGTGACGGTCGTGCTGCAGTCCGAGAACGGCATCCTCGGCGTCGGTCCGTATCCGACAGAAGACACGGTCGATCCCGACCTCATCAACGCGGGCAAGGAGACCGTCACGGTGCTGCCGGGAGCGGCGTACTTCGACTCCGCGACGAGCTTCGGCATGATCCGCGGCGGCAAGATCGACGCCGCGATCCTCGGCGCCATGCAGGTGTCGGCGACGGGGGATCTCGCCAACTGGATGATCCCCGGGAAGATGGTCAAGGGCCCGGGTGGCGCAATGGACCTCGTGCACGGCGCGGCGCGCGTCATCGTGCTGATGGAGCACGTCGCCCGCGACGGCTCGCCCAAGATCGTCGACGCTTGCTCGCTGCCGCTCACGGGCCGCGGGGTCGTCGACCGCATCATCACCGACCTCGCCGTCATCGACGTGACCCCCGACGGGCTGCTGCTCGTCGAGACGGCCCCCGGCGTCACCGTCGCGGAGGTGCAGGCCGCCACCGAGCCGCCGCTGGCGGTCTCCGACACTCTTAGGGTGGAAGCATGAACCACGAAGACGTCGTCATCGTCGCCGCCGCACGGACGCCGCAGGGCCGCCTCAAGGGCCAGCTGGCCTCGTTCACCGCCCCCGAGCTGGGGGCGTCCGCCATCCGCGGGGCACTCGAGCGCGGTGGCATCCCGGCCGACGCCGTCGACGCCGTCATCGTCGGGCAGGTGCTTCCGGCCGGCTCCGGACAGAACCCCGCCCGCCAGGCGGCCGTCGCGGCGGGCATCGGCTGGGACGTGCCCGCCTCATCCGTGAACAAGGTCTGCCTCTCCGGTCTGTCGGCGGTCATCGACGCCAAGCGCATGATCCAGACCGGCGACGCGCGCGTCGTCGTGGCTGCCGGCATGGAGTCGATGACACGCGCCCCGCACCTGCTCACGGGATCCCGCGACGGCTGGTCCTACGGCAGCGTCGAGGTGCTCGACCACATGGCCCACGACGGTCTCACCGACGCGTACGACCGCGAGAGCATGGGCGCATCGACCGAGCGCCACAACGGCGGACTCGGCATGACCCGCGACATGCAGGATCACGTGGCGGCGCTGTCGCACCAGCGCGCCGCCGCGGCACAGGATGCCGGCGTCTTCGACGACGAGATCGTGCCCGTCGAGGTGCCGCAGCGCCGGGGCGACCCGCTAGTCGTCACCCGCGACGAGGGCGTGCGCCCCGAGACCACCGTCGAGACGCTCGCGAAGCTGCGTCCTGCGTTCGCCGCCGAGGGCACGATCACTGCCGGCAACGCCTCACAGATCTCCGACGGGGCCTCGGCCGTCGTGCTCACCACCCGCAGCCACGCCGATGACCAGGGCTGGGAGGTGCTGGCGGTGGTCGGTGCGGCGGGCCAGGTGGCCGGACCCGACAACTCCCTGCACGCGCAGCCCGCGCGGGCGATGGAGCAGGCACTGCGCAAGCAGGGCATCGAGGCCGGGGATCTCGATTTCGTCGAGATCAACGAGGCCTTCGGTGCCGTCGTCGCGCAGTCTCAGGCCGAACTCGGCCTCGACGAGGACGTCGTCAACATCCACGGCGGGGGCATCGCCATCGGCCACCCGATCGGCGCGAGCGGCAACCGGCTCGTCGTGCATGCCGTGCACGAACTGGTGCGCCGGGGGACCGGCACGGCCGGGGTCGCGCTCTGCGGCGGCGGCGGCCAGGGCGACGCCCTGATCCTGACGCGCTGAGAGCTGCGCGGACGCGTCGGCGTCTGTGCTCGAGGTCAGCGGGTCTTCTGCAGACGCTTCTTCATGAGCTTCTGCTCCTTGCCCTTCACCGGGGAGTCGCCCGGCACGAGGTGACCGCGCTTGGCGCGGCGCGTGTCGACGACGGTTCCGATGGCGAGCGCGAGCGAGATGCCCCAGCTGAGCCAGGCGAGCGCCGTGCGCCAGGTGAAGGGCTCGTCATTGCGCAGTCCGCGCAGCAGCGTGATGCCGCTGGTGATGCTGGTGAGGAGACCGGAGCCGAAGAGATAGCCACGCATCCCGCCACGCTACCGCGCGCAGGCGCCGGAGATTCGGTATTGACAGAATCGCGCCCCCCACGCAACCCCGGTCGGCGCGCGGGGGCGAAAGGTAGCCTGGAGATCCCGCCCGCCGCACGGAGGATCTCATGAGCACTGCCGATTTCGTCGTTGTCGCCAACCGTCTTCCGGTGGACAGATCGGGAAGCGGTGAGGGCGACGAGCAGTGGCGCACGTCGCCGGGGGGACTGGTCACCGCCCTCGCACCGGTGATGCGCACGACCGAAGGCGCATGGGTCGGCTGGCCCGGGCAGGCCGACGTGGAGGTGGAGCCGTTCGACTTCGAGGGCATGCACCTGGTGCCCGTCACCCTGAGCGAGGAGGACGTCGAGCTCTACTACGAGGGCTTCGCCAACGACACCATCTGGCCGCTCTACCACGATGTGATCGCCGCTCCTCGCTATCGCCGCGAGTGGTGGCAGGCCTATGTGCGGGTGAACCGCCGTTTCGCCGAGGCCGCCGCGGCGGTTGCTGCCGACGGTGCGACCGTGTGGGTGCAGGACTACCAGCTGCAGCTCGTTCCCCGCATGCTGCGCGAGCTCCGGCCCGACCTGGTCATCGGGTACTTCCACCACATCCCGTTCCCGGCGTACGGCCTCTACTCCCAGCTGCCGTGGCGGCGGCAGGTGCTGGAGGGCCTTCTGGGGGCGGATGTCATCGGGTTCCAGCGGGTCGCCGACGCCTCGAACTTCGCCCGCGCGGTGCGGCGGCAGCTGCGATACGAGACCAAGGCCAGCGGCATCCGGGTGCCCACCGACGACGGGCGGGAGCGCCTGGCGCTCGCGAAGGCGTTCCCGATCTCGATCGACGCAGACGACTACATCGCGCTCGCCCAGCGCCCTGACATCCAGGCGCGTGCCGCCGAGATCCGCGAGAGTCTGGGCAACCCCAAGAAGGTGCTGCTCGGAGTCGACCGGCTGGACTACACCAAGGGCATCCGCCATCGGCTGAAGGCCTTCGGCGAGCTGCTCGAGGACGGCCGGCTCGCCGTGGAGGACGTCACGCTGGTCCAGGTCGCGAGCCCCAGCCGCGAGAGGGTCGCCGCCTATGTGCAGCTGCGCGACGAGATCGAGCTGACCGTCGGTCGCATCAACGGCGATTACGACACCATGGACCACACCGCCATCCGCTACCTGCACCAGGCGTTCCCCCGCGAGGAGATGGTCGCGCTGTACCTCGCCGCCGACGTCATGCTCGTCACGGCGCTGCGCGACGGCATGAACCTCGTCGCCAAGGAGTACGTCGCCTCGCGCATCGACAACCGCGGGGTGCTCGTGCTCAGCGAGTTCGCCGGTGCGGCCGATGAGCTGGGCACCGCCCTGCGGATCAACCCCCACGACATCGAGGGCGTGAAGGACGCGATCGTGCGCGCGGTCGAGATGCCCGCCGCCGAGCAGGGCCGCCGCATGCGGAGCCTGCGACGCAAGGTGCGCGAGCACGACGTCAACGACTGGTCGCGCGAGTTCCTCGAAGCGCTCGACGCGGTGCGGCGGGCGCGCTCGTGAGCGTCGACGCGGCCGAGGCCCTGACGACGCTGGCATCCACGCCCCGCCTGCTCGTGGCGCTGGACTTCGACGGCACCCTGTCGCCCCTGGAAGACGACCCGATGGCTTCGCGCATGCTGCCTGCGGCGCGGGATGCCGTCGCGGCCCTCTCGGCCCTGCCCGACACCGTGGTGGCCCTCGTCTCCGGCCGCAGTATGAGGGATCTGCGGCTCATCGCCGAGCACCTCGACGACTCGCCGCTCTGGCTGGCGGGGTCGCATGGGGCCGAGTACTGGGAGCCGGGTTCGGGACTGCGCCCCGCCGACGACGACCCCGACGCCGCCGCGCTGCGCGATCGCCTGCAGCAGCGGGCCGAGGAGGCGACGGCGCACCTCGAGGGCGTCTGGATCGAGCCGAAGGCCTTCGGTCTCGGCGTGCACACGCGTCGGGCCGACGCGGCAGCCGCCGCCGAAGCCAACCGCCTGGTCGACGAGATCGTCGCCGAGCAGGCGCCGGCCTGGCGCCGCCGGTCGGGGCGGGACATCGTGGAGTACGCCTCCCGTCACGAGGGCAAGGATTCCGCGGTCGCGGCGCTGCGCGAGCGCACCGGCGCCACCGCGGTGCTGTTCGCGGGCGACGACGTCACGGACGAGGACGCACTGGGCAGCCTGAAGCCGGGCGACCTGGGCGTGCGCGTGGGGGAGGGCGACACCGTCGCGACCATGACGGTCGCCGGCATCCCGGAGCTGGCCGCGCTGCTCATGCGCCTCGCCGAGGCTCGCGCGCACCCAGGACCGTGAGACCGTATCTGGCGGCCGAGACAGTGGTTGTTTCCCATGGTCTCGGCCGCCAGATGCGGTTTCAGCGCGGTCGGGCGCGTGCGGGCGGGCGAGGGGTGCGGGGCGTCAGCGCGCGCGGGGTGTGGTCAGCCGCGCCCGTAGGACGGATCGAACCCCCACGGCAGCTCCAGGCCGTGGGCCGCCATGAGCGCGGCATCCGACAGCAACGCACGGGTCGATCCGTCGGCGACGATTCTGCCGCCGTCGAGGATCAGGGCGCGCGGGCAGAGCTCCAGCGCGTACGGCAGATCGTGGGTGACCACGATCTGGGTCGTGGGGAGCGCGGCGAGAGTCGCCGACAGCTCCCGTCGCGAGCCGGGGTCGAGGTTGGAGGTGGGCTCATCCAGCACCATGACGTCGACGTCCATCGACAAGATGGTGGCGATCGCCGCCCGTCGGCGCTGGCCCAGCGACAGATGCTGCGGCTGACGCTCGGCGACGTCGTGCAGGCCGACCGTCGCGAGCGCGTCCTGCACCCGCGTCTGCAGCTCCGCCGCCGGCACCCCGTAGTTCGAGGGGCCGAACGCGACGTCCTCGCCGACGGTCGGCATGAACAGCTGGTCGTCGGGATCCTGGAAGACCAGCCCCACGTGTCGTCGCACCTCGCGCACCGAATCACGCTCGATGCGCGTGCCCCCCACCGCGACCCACCCCCGGTCAGGGGTCAGGATGCCGTTCAGGTGCAGCATGAGGGTGGTCTTGCCCGCGCCGTTGGGCCCGAGGATCGCGACCCGCTCCCCGGCCGCGACATCGAAGTCGACCCCGGCCAGCACCGGGTCCGAACGGCTTCCGGGGTAGCGGTAGTGCAGCGCCCGCACCGAGACGTCGGCGGAGGTCATGCGCGCGTGGCGTCGAGGTATCCCCGCGAGAGCATCGCCAGATACACACGCTCGCCGCGGCCGTGCGAGCGTGCGAACAGGGCGCCCACCCCGCGAGCGAGCACGGGCCACGCGCGGTGACCGCGGGCGCCGAAGCCCCGGGAATCCTGGGCCACGCGCATGCGCCGCCACTCCCCGGCGATGACGTCGAGGTAGCGCAGCATGAATCCCGCGATCGCGGTGAGCTGTCGGGGCAGACGCAGCTGCTCGAGCGCCAGGATGATCGCGCGGGGCTCGGTGGTGCTCACGAGCACGATGGATGCCATCAGCGCGAGCGTCGCCTTGGCCAGCAGCCCCCACGCCCCCCACAGCCCCTCCACGGCCATCGGCACCCCCCAGACCTCGATGCGGGGTCCGCTGGCGACGAAGGGCATGAGCGCGGCGAACAGCACGAACGGGATCTCGATGCCCATGCGTGCCAGCAGAGTGCGCGGCCGCACCTGCGCGGCGATGAGGAACGCTGCGACGACCGCCGCGTACAGGGCGAACGCGGCGAACCACTCCCGCGGGGTGGCCACGACGAGGATGGCGAAAGCCAGTACGCCAAGCAGCTTCAGCCGCGGCGACGCGTCGCGCAGCCACCCGGCTCCGCGCGCGGCGGGTAGAGCGGCGAAGCCCTTCATCGGCGCGTCGGCTCGGCGTCGGCGCGGCGCCGTGAGGCGGCGCCGATGATCCAGGCGAGGACGAACGTCGCGAGGCAGCCGATGGCCCCCGCCAGTGCCAGCGAGAGCCAGGGGCTGTCGACGAACACCGCGCCGTAGTCCGCGAACGGACTCGTCGCGGTGGCGCTGTCCTCGGCGGCGCCGATGAACCCGTTGGTCTCGGCGACGAACTCCAGCCCGTCGGGGTGGCTCGAGGCCCAGAAGCTCACGACGCAGGCGATCAGCAGGATGATCGCGAACGAGGCGATCGTGAAGGCGCGGGTCGAGATGCGCCGCGGCGGGTCGGTCCGTGGCGTCGTGTTCATGCTTGCGCTCCCTGCATGGTGCGGCCGGCCGGCACGCGGGCGAACCGCATGCCGTAGACGAGGTCGGGTCTGGTCGCCACCACAGCCGAGACGACGAGGGCGGTGATGACCGCTTCGCCGACCCCGATGACGGCGTGCCAGCCGACCATCGCGGCGAACACCGTGCCGGTGGGGACGGCCACCGTTCCGCCGATCGCGAAGAGCGCGGCGAACACCGCGGCGGCGGCCGGGACCGATGCGAAGGCCCCCAGTGCAGCCCCGAGGGGCACTGCCGAGGTGCGTCCGGGTGCCACGGCCACGACCCCGCGGAATACCCACCAGCCCACGAGGACGGTCACCACGCCCATGAGGGTGATGTTCGTCCCCAGGGCGGTGAGCCCGCCGTCGGCGAAGAGGAACGCCTGCACGATGAGCACGACCGTCAGACACAAGACGCCGGTCGCCGGACCGACCAGCACGGCCGCCAACGCCCCTCCCATCAGATGGCCGCTCGTGCCGGCACCGACGGGGAAGTTGATCATCTGCACGGCGAAGATGAGGGTCGCCACGATTCCCACCATCGGCGCTTTGCGGTCGTCCACGGCCTCTCGCCGGGCCCGCGGCAGCGCGACAGCCACCGCGGCGACGGCGACCACCCCCGCCGCAGCAGAGGTGGGGATATCCAGGAATCCGTCCGGAACGTGCATTCGCTCTCCAACCGTGTGGGGCGATGTGCCAGTTGCGACACCGTCGTAGATGGGGATGCTAAGCCCGCCTTCTTGCCCGCACCAGGGGGTCGTCGGACACACGGCCGGCTCTGCCCGACGTCGGCAATAGAATGCAGCGGTGAGCCATCCCGACGAAACCATCGACATCAAGCCCCGCAGTCGCGTCGTGACCGACGGCATCGAAGCCACCACCTCTCGAGGGATGCTCCGAGCCGTCGGCATGGGGGACGCCGACTGGGACAAGCCGCAGATCGGCATCGCCTCGAGCTGGAACGAGATCACCCCCTGCAACCTGAGCCTTGACCGGCTCGCGCAGGGCGCGAAGGAGGGCGTGCACGCCGGTGGCGGCTACCCGCTGCAGTTCGGCACGATCTCGGTCTCCGACGGCATCTCGATGGGCCACGAGGGCATGCACTTCTCGCTGGTGAGCCGCGAGGTCATCGCCGACTCGGTCGAGACGGTCATGATGGCCGAGCGCCTCGACGGCAGCGTGCTGCTGGCCGGCTGCGACAAGTCGATCCCCGGCATGCTCATGGCATCCGCCCGGCTCGACCTGTCGAGCGTCTTCCTCTACGCCGGCTCCATCGCGCCGGGCTGGGTGAAGCTCTCGGACGGCACCGAGAAGGACGTCACGATCATCGACTCGTTCGAGGCCGTGGGGGCGTGCCTCGCGGGCAAGATGAGCGAGGCCGACCTCAAGCGCATCGAGTGCGCGATCGCTCCGGGCGAGGGCGCCTGCGGCGGCATGTACACCGCCAACACGATGGCATCCGTCGCCGAGGCCCTCGGGCTGAGCCTGCCCGGCTCCGCCGCGCCGCCGTCGGCCGACCGCCGCCGTGACTACTTCGCCCACCGCTCCGGCGAGGCGGTGGTCAATCTGCTGCGCCAGGGCATCACGACCCGCGACATCCTCACGAAGGAAGCCTTCGAGAACGCCATCGCGCTGGCGATGGCGCTGGGTGGATCGACCAACGTCGTGCTGCACCTGCTGGCCATCGCCAACGAGGCCGAGGTCGACCTCACGCTGCATGACTTCAACCGCATCGGCGACAAGGTCCCGCACGTGGCCGACATGAAGCCGTTCGGCAAGTACGTCATGAACGACGTCGACCGGCACGGCGGCATCCCCGTCATCATGAAGGCGATGCTCGACGAGGGGCTGCTGCACGGCGACGCGCTCACGGTCACCGGCAAGACCCTGGCCGAGAACCTGCGGGAGCTGGACCCCGACCCGATCGACGGCGAGGTCATCCACAGCTTCGCGGACCCGATCCACGCCACCGGCGGCATCACGATCCTGCACGGCTCGCTCGCGCCCGAAGGCGCGGTCGTGAAGACCGCGGGCTTCGACGCCACGCTGTTCGAGGGGCCCGCGCGGGTCTTCGAGCGGGAGCGGGGCGCCATGGACGCGCTCGAAGCGGGGGAGATCAACCCGGGAGACGTCATCGTCATCCGCTACGAAGGACCCAAGGGCGGCCCCGGCATGCGCGAGATGCTCGCGATCACCGCCGCCATCAAGGGGGCCGGCCTCGGAAAAGATGTACTACTGTTGACGGACGGACGATTCTCAGGCGGCACAACCGGCCTGTGCATCGGCCACATAGCACCCGAAGCGGTGGACGCTGGTCCCATCGCCTTCGTGCGCGATGGTGATCTGATACGGGTCGATATCGCGGCTCGCACTCTCGACCTACTCGTCGGTGACGAAGAGCTGAGTTCCCGCCGAGAAGGCTGGGAACCCCTCCCTCCGCGCTATACCCGTGGCGTTCTGGCCAAGTACTCCAAACTCGTGCGCTCTGCTGCAGAGGGCGCGGTGACGGGGTAGTCCCGTCAGCAACCCTTGATCTCGAGGTAGTCACCCATGTCCTCAGACACCGTTTCCGCCGTTCCCCGGCCCCCCGCCCGCGCGGCGTCCGCCCCCGTCCTCACCGGCGCCCAGGCCGTCGTCCGCTCGCTCGAGCTGCTGGGGGTGACCGACGTGTTCGGTCTGCCCGGCGGCGCGATCCTGCCCGTCTACGACCCGCTCATGGACACGTCCGAGATCCGGCACATCCTGGTACGCCATGAGCAGGGCGCCGGCCACGCCGCCGAGGGATACGCCTCGGCATCCAACAAGATCGGCGTCGCGATCGCCACCAGCGGCCCCGGCGCGACCAACCTCGTCACCGCGATCGCCGACGCCTACATGGACTCGGTCCCGATCGTGTGCATCACCGGTCAGGTCTTCTCGACCCTCATGGGCACCGACGCGTTCCAAGAGGCCGACATCGTCGGCATCACCATGCCGATCACCAAGCACTCGATCCTGGTCAAGCGTGCCGAGGAGATCCCGGGAGCCATCGCCGCGGCCTTCGAGATCGCCGGCACGGGGCGCCCGGGTCCGGTGCTGGTGGACATCACGAAGGATGCCCAGCAGCAGGAGGCGCCGTTCGTCTGGCCGCCCCGCGTCGACCTGCCCGGCTATCGGCCTGTCACCAAGGCCCACGGCAAGCAGATCCAGGCCGCAGCCCAGCTGCTGGCGACCGCCCAGAAGCCCGTGCTCTACGTCGGCGGCGGTGTCATCCGCTCGCAGGCGTCGGCGCAGCTGCTGCGCCTGGCCGAGGCCACCGGGGCACCGGTCGTGACGACGCTCATGGCACGGGGTGCCTTCCCCGACTCGCACCCCCAGCAGCTCGGCATGCCCGGCATGCACGGCACCGTGCCCGCCGTGCTCGCCCTGCAGGAGGCCGACCTCATCGTCTCGCTCGGCGCCCGCTTCGACGACCGTGTGACGGGCAAGGCGTCGCTGTTCGCCCCCCACGCGAAGGTCGTGCACGTCGACATCGACCCGGCCGAGATCTCCAAGATCCGCACGGCCGACGTGCCGATCGTCGGCGATCTCAAGGAAGTGCTGGGCGACCTCGAGACGGCCTTCGCCTCGGCGACGGCGGTGCAGCGCGCCGACATCGCCGAGTGGTGGTCCTACCTCGACGGCCTGCGCGACGAGTTCCCGCTCGGCTACGCACAGCCCACCGACGGCCTCATGGCTCCGCAGTACGTCATCTCGCGGATCGGGGAGCTGACCGGACCCGAGGGCGTCTTCGCGGCCGGCGTCGGCCAGCACCAGATGTGGTCGGCGCAGTTCATCAAGTACGAGCGCCCCAACTCGTGGTTGAACTCCGGCGGCGCCGGCACCATGGGCTACGCCGTGCCCGCCGCCATGGGCGCCAAGGTCGCCGAGCCCGACCGTGTCGTGTGGGCGATCGACGGCGACGGCTGCTTCCAGATGACCAATCAGGAGCTCGCGACCTGCGCCATCAACAAGATCCCGATCAAGGTCGCGATCATCAACAACTCCTCCCTCGGCATGGTGCGGCAGTGGCAGACCCTGGTCTACAACGGTCGCTACTCGAACACCGACCTGAACACCGGCCACAACAGCATCCGCATCCCCGACTTCGTCAAGCTCGCCGAGGCATACGGCTGCCTCGCGATCCGTGTCGAGAAGGAAGAAGACGTGGATGCCGCGATCAAGCTCGCGCTGGAGACGAACGACCGGCCCGTGGTGATCGACTTCGTGGTCAGCGCCGACGCCATGGTGTGGCCCATGGTCCAGCAGGGCCGAAGCAACAGCAGCATCCAGTACGCGCGCGAGCACGCGCCGACCTTCGACCAGGAGGCCTGACATGAGCAAGCACGTCCTCAGCCTCCTCGTGGAGGACAAACCGGGCCTGCTGACCCGCGTGGCGGGTCTGTTCGCCCGGCGCGGGTTCAACATCGACTCCCTCGCCGTCGGCGTCACCGAGGTGCCGGGCCTGTCCCGCATCACGGTCGTGGTCGACGTCGACGAGCTGCCGCTGGAGCAGGTGACCAAGCAGCTGAACAAGCTCATCAACGTCATCAAGATCGTCGAACTCGACCCCGCGGCATCCGTGCAGCGGGAGCACATGCTCGTGAAGGTGCGCGCCGACAACCAGACGCGCTCGAACGTCATCGAGGTCGTCAACCTCTTCCGTGCATCCGTCGTGGACTACGCCACGGACGCCGTGGTCGTCGAGGTCACGGGCGACCGTGGCAAGGTCGACGCGTTCCTGCGCGCTGTCGAGCCGTTCGGCATCAAGGAACTGGCCCAGTCGGGCATGGTCGCGATGGGTCGCGGCGGCAAGAGCATCACCGAGCGCGTCCTGCGCGGCTGACCACACAGAACCCCCACTCAAGGAGAAACACACAACATGGCCGAGATCTTCTACGACTCCGACGCCGACCTGTCGCTCATCCAGGGCAAGAAGGTCGCGATCGTCGGCTACGGCTCGCAGGGCCACGCCCACGCCCAGAACCTGCGTGACTCGGGTGTCGACGTCGTCATCGCCCTCAAGGAGGGCAGCAAGTCCATCGCGAAGGCGCAGGAGGACGGCTTCGAGGTCAAGTCCGTGGCGGATGCCGCCGAGTGGGCCGACCTCATCATGATCCTGGCCCCCGACCAGCACCAGCGATCGATCTACAACGACGAGATCAAGCCGCACCTGAAGGCGGGCAAGACCCTCGCCTTCGCGCACGGCTTCAACATCCGTTTCGGCTACATCCAGGCCCCCGAGGACGTCGACGTCATCCTCGTCGCACCGAAGGCCCCGGGCCACACGGTGCGCCGCGAGTTCGTCGCCGGCCGCGGCATCCCCGACATCATCGCCGTCGAGAACGACGCGTCGGGCCAGGCGTGGGACGTTGCGCTGTCCTACGCGAAGGCCATCGGCGGCACGCGCGCCGGTGTCATCAAGACCACTTTCACCGAGGAGACCGAGACCGACCTGTTCGGTGAGCAGGCCGTGCTGTGCGGCGGCGTCTCGCAGCTCGTCCAGTACGGCTTCGAGACGCTGACCGAGGCGGGCTACCAGCCGCAGATCGCGTACTTCGAGGTGCTGCACGAGCTGAAGCTCATCGTCGACCTCATGTGGGAGGGCGGTATCGCCAAGCAGCGCTGGTCGGTGTCGGACACCGCCGAGTACGGCGACTACGTCTCGGGTCCCCGCGTGATCGACCCGCACGTGAAGGAGAACATGCAGGCTGTCCTCGCGGACATCCGCTCCGGAGCGTTCGCCGAGCGCTTCATCAACGACCAGGATGCCGGCGCGGTCGAGTTCGGCGAGCTGCGCGAGAAGGCCGCCGCCCACGCGATCGAAGCGGTCGGCAAGGACCTGCGCGCCCTGTTCTCGTGGAAGCAGACCGACAGCGACTACGTCGAGGGCAGCGCCGCGCGCTGACACACCGCCGTCCCACCCGGCACGGCTCGAGCCCGGTCGCCGCTCCCCGAAACGGGGGAGCGGCGACCGGGCTTCTCGTTGTGGCAGCGGGGCGTGAGGGGCGGCATCCCTCGGCGGTCGCGGTGGCGGGCTACCCTGGGAGCATGGCCAGACCCGACGACGATGCGCTCGCGTGGGAGGGGGACGACGATCCCACCCTCGCCGTGAACCCCGCCGCAGCGACCCCGTTGCCCGAGGGGTACCGCGCCGTCGGTCGCGGCAGCGACAGCCTGGCGCAGCCAGGCGCGGCGGATTCCTCGGCCGACGTTTCCCTCATCGACGACGCGGAACGGGCCCCCGGAATGAGCAACGCCGCCCTCGTGGGCGTCGGAGTGTTCGCCGGCGTCTACCTGCTGCTGTCGCTCGGCTGGCTGCTGGGCGCGGGGCGTCTGCAGCTGCTCGCCCAGCTCTTCCTCGACCCCGTCGCCTTCCAGGTGACGATGTGGATGGCGGTGCTTGCCCCGCCCATCTGGTTCGCCACGGTGTTCCTGCTCACGCGGTCGTCGCGCACGTGGGTGCGACTGTCGCTGCTCGCAGCGGGTGCGGTGCTGCTGGTGCCGTGGCCCTTCGTCCTCGCCGGGGTGACGCTGTGACCGCCGCCCAGGCCGGGACCCGCCGCAACGCGCTGCCGACGTGGCTGATCGCGGTGGTCGCCGGTGGCTTCCTGCTGCTGTACGCGTTCGTGTTCTGGACCGCGCTGGGGTTCCTGCTGCAGCAGGCCGGGGGAGTGACCGGCCTCACCGGCTACGGCTGGTTCGTGCTGCTCCTGCCGGTGATCTTCCCGCCGGCCGTCTTCGCGGCGGCCTTCGCGATCGGCTGGCGCCGACGCGCGCTGCCGTTCGTCGCCGTCATGCTCACCGGGCTGGCGTTCGTGGCGGCGTTCTGGCTCGACGTGCTCGCGTACGCCGCGGCATCCCCCTCGCTCTACGGGGCCTGAGTCGCAGGGCGTCACACGGTCACGAGCGCCGATCCGCCCGCGATAGGCTGAACGCGCCCCGTCCACAGGCTGTGACGGGCTCCCCCTCCGTCGCGGTGCACGCGATCGCGTGCGCCGCCGCCCCGAAGGATCCAGCGTGCCTCAGCCCGTCGTGCTCATCGCCGAAGAACTCTCTCCCGCCACGATCGACGCCCTCGGGCCCGACTTCGATGTGCGTCACGTCGACGGCGCCGACCGCTCTGCTCTGCTCCCCGCCCTCGCCGACGCACACGCGGTGCTCATCCGCTCGGCGACCAAGATGGATGCCGAGGCCATCGCCGCCGCTCCGTCGCTCAAGGTGATCGCGCGCGCCGGAGTGGGCCTCGACAACGTCGACATCAAGACGGCCACGACCGCCGGGGTCATGGTCGTCAACGCCCCGACCTCGAACATCATCTCGGCCGCCGAGCTCACCATCGGTCACATCCTGAGCCTCGCGCGGCGCATTCCCGCCGCCCACGCCTCGCTCGCAGCCGGCCAGTGGAAGCGCAGCGCCTACACGGGCGTCGAGCTGTTCGAGAAGACCGTCGGCATCATCGGACTCGGCCGCATCGGCGCGCTCATCGCCGCACGCCTGCAGGCGTTCGGCGTGAACGTCGTCGCGTACGACCCGTACGTCACGAGCGCCCGCGCCCAGCAGCTCGGCGTGCAGCTGCTGTCGCTCGACGACCTCCTGCAGCAGTCCGACTTCATCACCATCCACATGCCGAAGACCGCCGAGACGACCGGCATGATCTCCACCGAGCAGTTCCGGCTCATGAAGCCCACTGCCTACATCGTGAACGTCGCACGCGGCGGCCTCATCGACGAAGAGGCGCTCTACGTCGCCCTGACGACCGGCGAGATCGCCGGCGCGGGTCTCGACGTCTTCACTTCGGAGCCGCCCGCCGATGGCGGCACCGCGCGCCCGCTGCTGGACCTGCCGAACGTCGTCGTCACGCCCCACCTCGGCGCGTCGACCGACGAGGCCCAGGAGAAGGCCGGTGTCTCGGTGGCGCGCTCCGTGCGCCTCGCCCTCGGCGGCGAGCTGGTGCCCGATGCCGTCAACGTCGCCGGCGGCGTGATCGACCCCTACGTCCGCCCCGGCATCCCGCTGGTGGAGAAGCTGGGCCAGATCTTCAGCGCCCTGGCGCACTCTCCGCTGACGAGCCTCGACGTCGAGGTGCACGGCGAGCTGAACCAGTACGACGTCAGCGTGCTGAAGCTCGCCGCTCTCAAGGGCGTGTTCACGAACATCGTCAGCGAGAGCGTGTCGTACGTGAACGCGCCGCTGCTTGCCGAGCAGCGCGGGATCGAGGCTCGCCTGATCGTCGACGACCAGTCCGAGGAGTACCGCAACGTGATCACGCTGCGCGGTGCCCTCTCCGACGGCTCGCAGCTGTCGGTGTCGGGCACGCTCACCGGCACGAAGCAGATCGAGAAGCTCGTCGGCATCAACGACTACGCGGTGGAGCTGCCGATCGAGCAGCACCACATCGTCATGCTCTACACCGACCGTCCCGGCATCGTCGCGGTGTACGGGCAGAAGTTCGGCGAGGCCGGCATCAACATCGCCGGCATGCAGATCGCCCGCCGGGCAGCCGGGGGACAGGCGCTGTCGGTGCTGACGGTCGATTCGCCGGTGGCCGACGACGTGCTCGATGCCGTCGGGTCGGCGATCCAGGCGGACCTGTTCCGTCAGATCGAGATCACCGAGTCCTGAGCGTCGCCTCTTCGACGAGCGAGATCAGCGCGTCCATCGCCGCGCCGCGCGGCACCGGCCCCGGCACGGAGCCGCCGGCGAGGGCGTTGTTGAAGTAGAGCCCGTCGCTGACGAGCATGACGAGGTCCAGCGCCGTCTCGTCGCGCACGTGCGGGCGCAGCACGGCCGCCCAGTCCTCCCGGACCGTGCGCAGTGCGTCGCGCGCCGTCGCGTTGCCGCCCTGCGCCAGTCGCGAGGTCGCCAGCAGCGCGCGGTCGAGCGGGTCGTTGTGCATGACCGACGAGCGCAGGAAGTACGACACCGGTCCGTCGGGTGCGGCGGCGGTCGCGGAGACGTCCGCGTCGACGAGCGCGCGCAGTCGCTCGAGCAGCCCCGTCTCCAGCGCCTCCTTGGTGCCGAAGTGGTAGAGCAGGCCGCCCTTGGAGACCCCTGCCGCGCGCGCGGTCGCCTCCAGCGTCGCGGGGCGTTCTCCCTCTTCGATGAGGATCGCCTCGAAGGCGTCGAGCACCTTCTCGCGGGCAAGCGGTGGGCGGCTCATGCGCGTGATCGCATCGACGGGAGACCGGGCATGCTGTTACTATACCGGCTGGACGGTAAACAATCATGATGACACTGACAGAAGAGATCCGCCTCGCCGACAGCCAGGGCGAGCGCGTGGGCTGGCGCGGCTGGACGGCGCTGGTCGTGCTGATGCTTCCGGTGCTGCTCGTCTCCGTCGACAACACGGTGCTGAGCTTCGCGCTGCCCGACATCGCGCGCGACCTCGCGCCGACGAGCGCCGAGCAGCTGTGGATCATCGACGCCTATCCGCTGGTCCTCGCCGGCCTCTTGGTGACGATGGGAACCCTCGGCGACCGCTTCGGGCGCCGACGGATGCTGCTGATCGGCGCCACCGGATTCGCCGCGGTGTCGGTCGCCGCGGCCTTCGCGCCGACCGCGGTCCTTCTCATCGCGGCGCGCGCGGCCATGGGTGTCTTCGGCGCCATGCTCATGCCGTCGACGCTCTCGCTGCTGCGCAGCATCTTCACCGATCGCAACCAGCGACGGTTCGCGATCGCCGTCTGGGCGTCGATGTTCTCCGCCGGCGCGGCGCTCGGCCCCATCGTGGGCGGCCTGCTGCTGGAGCACTTCCCGTGGGGATCGGTCTTCCTCATGTCGGTGCCGGTGCTCGTCCCGTTGCTCGTCCTGGCCCCGCTGCTGGTGCCCGAGAGCCGCGACCCCCACCCCGGACGCATCGACCCGCTCAGCATCCTGCTGTCGCTGACGACGATGGTGCCGATCGTCTACGCGATCAAGGAGTTCGCGGTGCACGGCCCCGGACCCCTGCCGCTCGTGCTGCTGCTCGCCGGTGTCGGATCCGGCGCGCTGTTCGTGCGCCGGCAGCTGCGTTCGGCCTCGCCGATGCTCGATATGCGCCTGTTCTCCCGCGGCACATTCAGCGGGGCACTGGTGGTCAACCTGCTGAGCGTGGTCGCCCTCGTCGGCTTCCTCTTCTTCATCTCGCAGCATCTGCAGCTCATCGTGGGGCTGTCGCCGATGGATGCCGGTCTCGCCCTGGTGCCCGGCATGGCCGCCATGATCGCCGCCGGGCTGCTGGTCGTACCCGTCGCCCGCCGCGTCGACCCGCGCATCGTGGTGAGCGTCGCGCTGCTGTTCTCGGTGGCGGGCTACGTCACCGTCGCCCTCACCGCCGACCCCGACGCCCTGCTGCCGCTGATCCTCGCGTTCGTGATGCTCGGAATCGGAATCGGAGCGGCCGAGACGGTCTCGAACGACCTCATCCTCGCGAGCGTCCCGCCGGCGAAGGCGGGGGCCGCGAGCGCGGTCTCCGAGACCGCGTACGAGCTCGGTGCGGTGCTGGGCACCGCCGTTCTTGGCGGCATCCTGACCGCGATGTACCGCAGCGGAATCGTGGTTCCCGAGGGGCTGCCCGCTGCGGCGGCCGACGCGGCCCGCGAGACCCTGGCGGGGGCCGTGACCGCCGGAACCGGGCTGGATCCCGCGGTCGCCGAGGCCCTCCACTCCAGCGCCGCCCACGCATTCGACGCGGGCGTGGGCGTCACGGCCCTCATCGGCGCCGGCCTCGTCGTCGTCGCCGCAGTGATCGCGGCCACTACCCTGGGAGCATCCCGCGCCGCCCCCGAGCACGTCGCCGACTGACCTGCGGCGCGGCCCACGTGAAGGAGTGTCATGTCGCGCGTCGTGAAGCTGGCCGTCATCCCCGGTGACGGCATCGGGCCGGAGGTCATCGCCGAGGCCGAGAAGGTGCTCGCCGCGGCGACCACCGGCTCCGAGGTGACGTTCGAGTCGACCCGCTTCTCGCTGGGGGCTGCCCGGTACCTCGAGACCGGCGACACCCTCACCGACGAGGACCTCGCCGCCATCGCGGAGCACGACGCGATCCTTCTCGGGGCCGTCGGGGGAGTGCCGGGCGACCCGCGGCTGAAGGACGCCAACATCGAGCGCGGTCTGTTGCTGAAGCTGCGCTTCGCGCTGGACCACTACGTGAACCTGCGTCCCTCGAAGCTCTATCCCGGCGCCGCCGGCCCGCTGGCCCAGCCCGGAGACATCGACTTCGTCGTCGTGCGCGAGGGCACCGAAGGACCCTACGTGGGCAACGGCGGGTCGATCCGCACCGGCACCCCGCACGAGGTCGCCAACGAGACGAGCGTCAACACCGCGTACGGCGTGGAGCGGGTGGTGCGCTACGCGTTCGACCTCGCCGAGCGCCGGCGGAAGAAGCTCACCCTCGTGCACAAGACCAACGTGCTGGTGCACGCCGGCGGCATGTGGCAGCGCATCGTGGATGCCGTCGCCGCGGACCACCCGGATGTCGCCGTAGACTATCTGCACGTCGACGCGGCGACGATCTTCCTGGTCACGAACCCGGATCGCTTCGACGTGATCGTCACCGACAACCTCTTCGGCGACATCCTCACCGACTTGGCCGGCGCCGTCACCGGTGGCATCGGCCTGGCGGCTTCGGGGAACATCAACCCCGACGGCGCCTTCCCCTCGATGTTCGAGCCCGTGCACGGCTCGGCGCCGGACATCGCCGGACAGCAGAAGGCCGATCCCACGGCCGCCATCCTCTCCGTCGCACTGCTGCTCGATCACCTCGGGCTCACGGACGAAGCGCAGCGCGTCACCCGCGCGGCCGAGGAGGACATCGCGGCTCGGGACGGCGGAGCCCGCACGACGGCGCAGATCGGCGATGCGATCGCCGCCCGCCTCGCCTGACCGGCGGGCGTACGCTGACATCGGCGCTGCAGGCGCCCCACGCGACAGGACTGACATGACTCTTCTCGACCCCGACGCCGGCCTCGCGCCGCTCGAGTTCTCCCTCACCCGCAACCTCGCGGCCAAGACCCCCGCCCAGCGCGAGGAGATCCTGCGGGATCCGGCGTTCGGCACGATGTTCACCGACCACATGGTCGACATCTGCTGGTCGGTCCGGGGCGGATGGCACCGTCCGCGCGTGCAGCCCTACGGACCCATCTCGCTGGACCCTGCCGCGGCCGTGCTGCACTACGGCCAGGAGGTCTTCGAGGGCATCAAGGCCTACCGTCACGCCGACGGCTCGATCCACACGTTCCGCCCCGAGCAGAACGCCCTGCGGCTGCAGCGCAGCGCCCGGCGTCTGGCCCTGCCGGAACTGCCCGTCGAGTACTTCCTGCAGTCGCTGCGCGAACTGATCGCCGTCGACGGCGACTGGGTGCCCTCCGGCGAGGACCAGAGTCTGTACCTGCGGCCGTTTATGTTCGCCAAGGAGGCGTTCCTGGGCGTCCGCCCCGCCAACAAGGTGGCCTACTACCTCATCGCCAGCCCCGTGGCCGCCTACTTCAAGGGCGGCGCGAAGCCGGTGTCGATCTGGCTGAGCGAGGACTACGCCCGCGCCGGCAAGGGCGGCACCGGAGCGGCCAAGACCGGCGGCAACTACGCCGCCAGCCTGCTGCCGCAGGCACAGGCGCACGAGCAGGGCTGCGACCAGGTGGTCTTCCTCGACGCGGACCGCAACGTCGAGGAGCTCGGCGGCATGAACATCGTGTTCGTGTACAAGGACGGCACGATCGTGACCCCGCAGTCGCCGTCGATCCTCGAGGGCATCACCCGCGACTCTCTGCTGCAGCTGGCCGCCGACCGCGGTCACAAGGTCGTGGGTCGGCACGTCTCGATCGACGAATGGCGCCAGGGAGTGGCATCCGGAGACATCGTCGAGGTCTTCGCGTGCGGCACCGCCGCCGTGGTGGCGCCCATCGGCTGGCTCAAGGGCGCGGACTTCGTCGACGAGCAGCCCGTGGGCGACCTCGCACTGTCGCTGCGCCAGGAGCTGACGGACATCCAGTACGGCCGGGCCGAGGATCGCCACGGCTGGCTCGTGCGGCTGGATGCCTGACGGGCGCCCGCTCGATAGGGTGATGCGGTGAGAATCGCGCGCTTCAGTCACCAGGACGTCATCTCCTTCGGCATCGTCGACGACACCGATCTCGTCGTGTTGGCCGGCGATCCGCTGTTCGCCGGCTTCGAGACGACCGGTCAGCGCGTGCCGCTGAGCGAGGTGACGCTGCTCGCCCCCGTCATTCCGCGGTCGAAGATCGTCTGCGTCGGCAAGAACTACCGGGACCACGCCGCCGAGATGGGCGGAGAGGCGCCCGCGGCGCCGCTGCTGTTCTTCAAGCCGAACACGTCGGTCATCGGCCCCGGGGACACCATCGTGCGCCCGACGCAGTCCCAGCAGACCGACTACGAGGGTGAGCTGGCGGTGGTGATCGGGCGGGTGGCGAAGAACGTGCCCGCAGAGAAGGCGCTGGACTATGTGTTCGGCTACACCATCGCGAACGACGTCACGGCACGCGACCTGCAGCGCTCCGACGGCCAGTGGGCGCGGGCGAAGGGGTTCGACACCTTCTGCCCGCTGGGTCCGGCCATCGAGACCGACTTCGACCCGGCGGGCGATGCACGGGTGGTCACCCGCGTGAACGGGGAGGTGCGCCAGGACGGGGCCATCGCCGACATGGTGCATTCGGTGGCGGATGTCATCGCCTACGCCTCGGCGGCCTTCACGCTCCTTCCCGGCGATGTGATCCTCACCGGCACGCCCGCCGGTGTGGGGCCCTTCGTCGCGGGTGACACCGTCGAGGTCGAGATCACGGGACTCGGAACCCTGCGCAACACCGCACGCGACGCGTGACCATGTCCGGCGCGGTTGCCCTCAGCACCGCGGAGGTCCTCGGCATCCAACGCCGCACGGTCGCCGTCCTCGGCGCCGGTCAGGTGCTCGGCGGGGTGGCGTTCGGCTCGACGGTCTCGCTCGGCGCGCTCCTGGCCGCGGACCTCTCGGGCCAGGATTCGCTGTCGGGGCTCGCGACGGCCTCGGTGACGCTGGGCGCGTCGCTGTGCGCCATCCCGCTGGCGCGGCTCGCCGCCCGCCGTGGTCGGCGCACGGCGCTGACGATCGGCAACGTCCTCGCCCTCATCGGCATCGGCGTCGTCATCACGGCCGCGGCCCTGAGGCTCTTCCCCCTGCTGCTGGTCGGCGTCATCCTCATCGGGGCCGGCAACGCCGGCAACCTGCAGTCACGCTTCGCGGCGACCGACCTGTCGACCGCCGACCGTCGCGGCCGCGACCTCGGGACCGTGGTGTGGGCGACGACGGTCGGAGGCGTGCTGGGCCCGCTCTTGCTGACCCCGGGGGAGGCGGTCGGAGCATTCCTCGGGATGCCGCAGCTGACCGGCTCCTACGCCTTCTCCCTCGTCGCGCAGAGCCTCGCGCTCGTGCTGTATCTGGTCGGGCTCCGGCCGGACCCGCTGCGGACCGCGCAGCGACTGGCCCGCGGGTCCTCCGCCGGCCCGAAGATCGCGGTGGAGACCGATGCGCCGCGGACCGCGCGCTACGCGATGTTCGCCGTCGCCGGCTCGCACGTCGTCATGGCCTCGGTCATGGCGATGACCCCGGTGCACCTGTCGCACCTTGCGCCGGACCAGGTGACGACGGTGGTCGGCGTCACGATCGCGCTGCACGTGTTCGGGATGTACGGGCTGTCGCCGGTCTTCGGGATGCTGGCCGACCGGTGGGGGCGCATGCCGACGATCCTGCTCGGTCAGGGCATCCTGGCCGCCTCGCTCATCACGGCGGCCGTGCTGCCGCAGTCGCAGTGGGCCGTGCTCGTGGCGCTGCTGCTGCTCGGCCTCGGCTGGAGCGCGGCGACCGTCGCGGGCGCGGCGCTGCTGACCGAGAGCACGGTCGCCGAGCTGCGCCCGAAGCGCCAGGGCGTGAGCGACACGATCATGACGGCATCCGCCGCCGTGGGGGCGGTCCTCGCCGGCCTGATCCTCGGCTGGATCGGCTACGGCGGCCTCGCGCTCGTCGCGCTGCTCGTGGTTGCGTCCGTCACCGCCCTCGCCCCGTACGCCCGTCGCTGAGCCGCCCCGGGCGCGGCTCGTCCGGGCCCTGCGAGGACATGCCGCCCGCTCTTTCGACCGCGTGCGTGCACAACGTCGGAGATCGTGCCCCACCCGCGGGTGACGGATGCCGTCGGCGCGGCGCGTCGCCCGTGGCATCCGACGTTGTGCACACGCGACGAGCCAGGGGAGCGGCTGGACCGACCGGACGCGGACCCACGCCACAAGAACCGCGGGGCGCGCGGCGCGGCGGAACTAGACTGGGAGGGATGTCCTCTGCACCGCACCCCCTGACCACGACCGCTTCCGGCGCCGACGTCCGCGTCCGCTTCTGCCCCTCGCCGACCGGTCTTCCGCACGTCGGCATGGTGCGCACCGCCCTCTACAACTGGGGTTACGCGCGTCACACCGGCGGAAAGATGATCTTCCGCGTGGAGGACACCGACGCCGCCCGCGACAGCGAGGAGAGCTACCGGCAGCTCGTCGACGCGCTCACCTGGCTCGAGATCGACTGGGACGAGGGCGTCGAGAAGGGCGGACCGCACGCTCCCTACCGGCAGTCCCAGCGCGGCGACATCTACGCCGGCGTGCTGCAGCAGCTGATCGACGCCGGCGCGGTGTACGAGTCGTACTCGACCGCCGAGGAGATCGACGCCCGCAACGAGGCCAACGGCCGCGCGAAGCAGCTCGGCTACGACAACTACGACCGGACGCTCACCGATGAGCAGAAGGCGGCGTTCCGCGCCGAGGGCCGCGAGCCCGCCTGGCGCCTGCGGGTGCCCGACGAGGACGTCACCTACGTGGACCTCATCCGCGGCGAGGTGACCTTCCCCGCCGGGTCGTTCCCCGACTTCGTCGTCGTGCGGGCAGGTGGGCAGCCGCTGTACACGTTCACCAACCCCGTCGACGACGCACTCATGGGCATCACGCACGTCATTCGCGGCGAGGACCTCATGCCGTCGACGGCCCGTCAGCTCGCGCTCTACGCCGCGCTCATCGAGGCCGGTGTGACGACCTTCGTCCCCCGGTTCGGCCACATGCCGCTCGTGCTGGGTGAAGTGGGCAACAAGAAGCTCTCCAAGCGGGACCCGAAGGCAGACCTCTTCCTGCAGCGCGAGAAGGGCTTCATCCACGAAGGCCTGCTCAATTACCTCGCCCTGCTCGGCTGGTCGCTGTCGCATGACCGCGACGTGTTCTCCCTCGAGGAGTTCATCGCCGCCTTCGACATCGCCGACGTCAACCCGAACCCGGCCCGCTTCGACCAGAAGAAGGCCGAGTCGATCAACGGCGACCACATCCGCATGCTGGATGCCGAGGACTTCGCGGCCCGGATCGTCCCCTACCTCGTCGCGGCCGGCGTCGTCTCGAACCCGCCGACCCCCGAGCAGCAGCAGATGATCACGGCATCCGCCCCGCTCGTGCAGGAGCGCGTGCAGCTGCTGGGCGAGGTCCCGGGCCTCCTGGGCTTCCTCTTCACGAATGAGATCGACTACCAGGAGGATGCGCTGAAGAGCCTGCCCGCGAACGCGAACGAGGTACTCGTCGCCTCGGTGGGCGCGCTCGAGCTGGTGCCCGAGCAGGGATTCGCAGCCGCCGCCGTGCAGGAAGCGCTGTCCGAGGCGCTCATCGAGGGGCTTGGCCTCAAGCCCCGGGTCGCCTACGGTCCGCTGCGCGTGGCGCTGAGCGGCCGGCGCATCTCGCCGCCGCTGTTCGAATCGATGGAGCTGCTCGGCAAGACCGAGACGCTGCGCCGGTTGAGCGCGCTGGTCGAGCGCACGGGCTGACCGCCGCGGCACGCCCGGGGCGACGCCGGTTCGTGTCACGGCTGGAGATCGGCTATGCTTGATCTTCGGTGCGAGGGCGACTTCGAACCGATGGGGTATGGTGTAATTGGCAACACGGCGGTTTCTGGTTCCGTTGTTCTTGGTTCGAGTCCAGGTACCCCAGCAAGACGAAAAACCCCCGGGAAACCGGGGGTTTCGTCGTTTCTGCGCCCCGCCGCGTTCGGTAATGTCGTGGTCGAGTGCCGGATCGAGGGGGCTTCGATGACGTGGAGGCGCAGAGTGTTCCGTCTGGCCATGGGCGCATGGCTGCCGAGGTATCCCGTGCTCATGATCGCCGCCGTCATCGGCACCGTCGCCGTGGGCCAGACGACCCGCGCTGCGCGCGGACTGGAAAGCGGCGGCGTGTCCATCCCTGTCATAGGGCGGAACCTCGTCGGGCCGCCGACGTGGCTCGAGGAGATCCCGGCGCTCCCCGTCTTCGTCTCGGGCCTCGTGCTGCTGGCTGTCCTCCTCATCTGGGTCGTACGCATGCTCATCCGCCCCGCGGGGCCGCTGTGGTGGGTTGTCGGCGTTCCCGTCGGCGCCGTCGCGCTCGACCGCGCACTCGTCGTCGTGCTGCTGGCATCCGATCCCGAGGTGTCCTTGTGGAGCGTCGCCGGCGGGTTCTTCAACGCCGGGTGTGCGCTGGCGCTCGTGGGCGTGTTCAGCCTCATCACGTTCGCCGGCCAGTCGCGCCCTGCGCAGTCCCAGGCGGCACCCTGCCCGCCAGCCTGCAGTAGTCCGATCGCGGGCTGAGCGGGGACCGGCCAGCGGAGGTTCGACTCAGACGCGGCCGCCCGCGTCGTCGGCGATCATGTGTTCGCCGTTCGCGGGAACACTGTCGGACAGCTCCGCCTCGTCGCTGCTGCGGATGCCGGCGAAGGCGAGGGACATGCCGTGTGCTGTCCACAGTGACGCGCGGTCCATCAGCTGCGCGTGACGAAGGAAGCGGAGAAGGGCCGACGGAGCGACTCTGTGTTTGCGCGCGAGCGTTGTGGCCAGCCACGCGGTCTTACTCAAACCGCGGTCGAAAGATCGAGATCGCGACTCGTGTGCAACAGAACCGCTCGCACGTGTGCGGGGAGTTCTCGCTTTCGATCAGCTGCGCTTTCACGTCGCGGTCTGGTCGTGGCGGCCCTCGCGGGTGTATACACGTGCCGATGGCACCGGCCGTCTGTTCGCGGGGGGCCGAATGTCACCTTCATCCAGGCTTGCACACACGAGGCGGTTCCTCCGCGTCATCATCACGCTGGCGGTGATCGCCCTCCTGGGTCCGCACGCACTGACGAACCCGGCGACGGCGGCCATCGATGTCGAATCGATCGCGATCGCGGCCGATTCGGTGTACCGGGCCGTGAACCTGAACGGCGCGGCCCTGTCTGTCGACGGGGTGCCCTTCGAGAGCGGCCTCACTGCGCCGAATGTCGAGTCGGGCCCGAGCCGTTTCTGCAACCAGAACGTCGCGCTCGACCCGGTCGCCGCGGCGAGCACCGCGGCGATGATCCGATGCTCGGTCTGGGGGAAGGGCTCGCCCGGTGCACGAGTGACGATGACGGCCATCCCCAACGGCTCCTACAAGGTCAGCCTGTACACGTGGGAGGACAACGCAAGCCAGACGTTCTCCCTCGGCATCAACGGTGCGACCGTGGCGACCAACGTCGTCAGCGGCGCCGCCGGCACCTGGAAGGTGCTCGGCCCGTACGCCGTCGACATCGCGAACGGCACTCTCGCGATCTCGAGCTCGGGCGGTGCCGCCAACCTCTCGGGCCTCGTCCTCGAGCGGGCCGCCGTCGGAGGCAACCGCGCCCCTGCCGTGACCGCACCCGGCAACCAGACCAGCGCCCGAGGCGCAGCCATCGCACCGCTCACCATCGCCGCGACCGATCCCGACACCGGCCAGACCCTGCAGTTCTCGGCCACGGGGCTTCCGGCCGGACTCGGCATCGCGCCCTCAACCGGCATCATCAGCGGGACCCCCACAGCCGTCGGCACGTCGAACGTCACCGTCCGAGCAACGGATAACGGCTCACCCGCTCTCACCGGCTCCGCAGCCTTCAGCTGGACCATCAACGACACCGGCACCGGCACCGGCACGCTTTACCGTGCGGTCAATCTCAACGGCCCCGCCCTCACCGTCGGCGACGTGCCCTTCGAGGCCGGCACGTCTGCAACGAACTTGGCCACCGGTCCGAGCCGGTTCTGCAATCAGAATGTCACCCTGATTCCGGCGACCGACGCCAGCACGGCAGCGATGATCCGTTGCTCGGTGTGGGGCACCGGCTCCCCGGGCGCTCGGGTGACGATGTCGGCCGTGCCGAACGGCACGTACCGCGTGAGTCTCTACACGTGGGAAGACAATGCCAGCGCCACGTTCTCACTTGCCGTGAACGGTGCCACCGCGGCATCCAACATCGCAAGCGGACCGGCCGGAAGCTGGAAGAGGCTCGGCCCTTACGAGACCACCGTCACCAACGGCACACTCGCCGTGACGTCGTCCGGAGGGGCTGCCAACATCTCCGGCGTCGTCGTCGAACGCGTGTCGACCGCTGCAAACGCAGCACCGACGGTGACAGGTCCCGGCACCCAGACCAGCACCCGGGGTGTCGCGATCGCACCGCTTCCCATCAGGGCGGTCGACCCCGATCCGGGCCAGTCACTCACCTACGCCGCAGACGGACTCCCGGCAGGACTCACGATCGCGGCATCCACCGGCGTTATCACGGGCACGCCCACAGCCCTCGGCACGTCGAACGTCACCGTGCGCGCTACGGACAGTGGCTCGCCGCGCATGTCGGGCGCGGCGTCCTTCACGTGGTCGATCGGCGATGCCGCAACGGCCGGCATCCTCTACCGCGCTGTGAACCTGAACGGTCCTGTGCTCACGGCCGACGGCATCGACTTCGAGGCGGGCACCACCGCTGCGAACCTGACGTCCGGCCCCTCGAGGTTCTGCAACCAGGACGTGAACCTCATCCCGGCGACCGATGAGTCGAAGGCAGCGATGCTCCGCTGCTCGATCTACGGCTCCGGCTCACCCGGCGCTCGGCTGACGATGTCAGGAGTGCCCGCCGGCACGTACGACGTCAGCGCATACACCTGGGAGGACAACGCCAGCGCGACTTACTCCCTCGTACTCAACGGAAGGACCGTGGCCGACGTCGTGAGCGGTCCCGCCGGTACCTGGAAGCTGCTCGGCCCCTATCCCGTCACCGTGACGAGCGCCGGAACGATCGCGCTGAACAGCGTCGGCGGCACCGCCAACATCTCGGGAATCACCGTGCGCGCCACCGGAACCACGAAGGTCTCTACGGTGAGCGTCACCTCGCCCGCCCCCGGCGCTACCCTCGTGGAGCCCGCGACCCTCACGGGCTCCGCCTCGGCAACCGCGGGGGTGGACCGCGTCCTGGTCGCCGTGCGCGACTCGTCACGCGGGCTGTGGTGGAACGGCGCTGCGTGGCAGGCAGCGAAGGTCGATAACGCCGTGACGCTCGCGAGGCGAGGATCGGTCACCACCGACTGGTCCTATGCGTTCAACTCCGCAGGTGCGATGGGGCCCTACGAGCTGACTGCAACAGCGGTGAGCACGGATGCCGTGGCCAGCGCTCCATCCTCTCGTACGTTCTCCGCCGTGCCGTCGGGATCGCCGACCTTCGATCCGGCCAAGGTGGCCGACACGTTCGTCGCGGGAGGCAACTGGACTCGCGCACTCGCGGCCGACTGGCTCGGCAACGGCCACATGGTGGTCCTCAGTCAACTGGGCTACGTGTACGACGTCGACCCGGCGACCGGTGCGCAGAGGCAGATCCTCGATCTGACCGGCCAGACCAACAGCCAGGGCGAGGCGGGCGCGCTCGACATCCTTACCGACCCGGCGGGCACAGGCTTCTACGTGTATTACACGGTCGCGAACTCCGATCGCCTCCGCATCTCGCATTTCACGGCCGGCTCGCGCACCGAGCAGGTCATCTGGACGAACCCCGGGCTCGGATACAACACCGATAACCCGTACCACGTGGGGGCCTCGCTCAACATCGGGCCGGACAGCAAGCTGTACGTGTCGATCGGCGACCGCGTCGAGGGCCGCTCGCAAGACCGAACGAACGTGTTCGGAAAGGTTCTGCGACTCAATCTCGACGGCACGATCCCGGCCGACAACCCGTTGCGGGACGGCGCGGGTCCTAACCTTGACGAGATCTGGGCCTACGGATTCCGCAACCCGTACCGCACGTCGTTCGACCGCACCACCGGCCGCTACTGGATCGCTGACGTCGGGGGCAACGTCAGCGCGCAGGCCTACGAAGAGGTCAACATCGGCCAGGCGGGAGCCAACTATGGATGGCCCGGCTGCGAGGGACCTGGCTCGCAGCCGAAGAACGGGCCGATCTGCCCGGGCGGGGTGACGGTACCCGTCTACTCCTACGCCCACACCACGGGACTCGGCTGCTGCCAGAACAAGGCCATCATCGGTGGCGAGATCTATCGCGGGTCGATGTTCCCGCTGGCCGGCTACTACGTCTACGCCGACTACCCGACCGACCAGTTCTACTGGCTTCAGCTCGGCGCAGACGGCCGCACTGGCGTGGCGTCCGGCCTGCTTCATCAGAGCTCGACACCGACACCCGTGTGGCTCAGCACAGGCCCGGATGGTGCGATCTACTGGCTGAGTCTGGGGTTCGACGGTACGGGGGAGCTGCGAAAGCTCAGCTACGCGGGCTCGAACGATCGCCCACCGGTGATCTCTTCGGCATCGGCAACGCCCACCAGCGGGGCGGAACCGCTGACCGTCCGGTTCAGTGGAGCGGCCGGCGACCCTGACGGCACAGCGGTGACTTATCGCTGGGACTTCGGCGACGGCACCTCGGCGACGACCGCGGCGGCAACGCACACCTATGCCGCTGCAGGAAGCTTCCAAGCCAGGCTGCAGGTGACTTCTAACGGGGCAACGACCTCCAGTGACCCCATCTTCATCACCGTCGGTGCACCGCCCAAGGCCGCGATCACCTCACCCCCCGACGGAACACAGTTCTCGGCAGGTCAGACCATGACCTTCACCGGAAGCGGCACCGATCCGGGTGTCGGAGCGCTTCCCGGGTCGGCGTTGAGCTGGAACATCGAGTTCCTCCACGACGACCACGCTCACCCGGCCGCGAGCGGCACCGGCGCAAGCATCACGTATAAGGTGCCGACATCCGGCCACGACTTCTCGGGCAACACCCGCTACCGGGTCACGCTCACGGTTCGGGACGCCGATGGCCTGATCGGGACCAGCACCATCACCGTCTGGCCCCGCAAGACCAAGGTTCAGGTGACCAGCAACGCCGCATCCACCATCACCGTGGACGAGGTGACACAGAATCTCCCATTCGACATCGACAGCGTGCTGAACTTCCAGCACACGATTTCGGTGCCTGCCACCGTCTGCCAAACCGGAACAACACGACAGTTCTCGTCGTGGAGCGACGGAGGGGCGCGAACACATACGATCACGGTGACCGCCAACCTCAGCCTCGTGGCGACGTACACCGACACCAAAGTGGCGTGCACGACACCGCCGGCGGTGGGGCCACTGTCGTCCCCGTCGCCGTCGCCGTCGCCGTCCCCGGCACCGACCGCAACGCCATCTCCACCTCCATCTCCATCTCCATGAGTCTCCCGTGGTGGTGACGGCAGCGCATACCGGCGTCGGCGGCCAAACCTCCTCGGCCCGCGTTCACGACCTCACGCGGACGTGCAGCCGGTCTCTGAGAATGATCCGGCGTCAGTCGCGCGAGGCCCCTTGCTCGGTCGCGGGGAGGTCGCTCGTCAGTAGATGCTCCCCGTTGCCTGGCATTGCGTCCAGCGGCGCCGACTGGGGGGTTGTGCGGATGCCGGCGAACGCCAGAGGCACACCCTGCGCCGTCCACAGCGACGCGCGGTCCATCAGCTGGGCGTGCACGTGCGGCTCGCTGCTGTTGCCGGAGTTGCCGCACCGGCCGATCTGCTGCCCCGCGACCACGCGCTGACCCCGGCGGACCGTCACCGAGCCCCGCTGCAGGTGGGCGACGAGCGCGTAGGAGCCGTCGTCGCCGCGGATCGTGACGTGGTTGCCCACGATGAACCCGGGGCCGCCGATCTCGCGCAGCATGCCTTCCGATGTCATGTAGACGACGCCCATCGTGTTCGCCCGGGCGCGGTGATCGCGGCGCCCGCCCGACGCCCGAACGACGACCCCATCGATCATCGCGAGTACGGGCTGACCGAGGTCGGGATAGTCCGACGCCGGTGGCATCGCCCGCGGACCCCCGAATGCGGGGCGCGGGTTGTCGGTGGGGTCGAAGACCAGATCGATCGCATATGCCTGGCCGTACGTCCGCACACCGTGGCTGGGAACGGCCGATGCGGGGCTGTTGACGGCGACCCATCGGCCCCGCACGGGCGACTGCACGGTGCGGGCGGACTGCGTCGGCAGCAGACGCGGACCCAGCACGACGAGGATGCCGCACGCGATCGCCACGACGAGGGCGGCGCCCATGAGCGCGCTGCGGACGCGATCGGCGGTGCCGCCGTCGAGCACGAGGCCCAGCAGCACGCCGACGATGAGCACCAGCGCGGCAGCGTAGTAGAGCGGGCCGCGGACGCGGTACAGGGCGCGGGCGAACGCGCTCATCGCCCGGTTCCCAGCAGGCTCGACAGCAGGGGCACAACCCGCGCCGCCGGCACCTCATAGGTGCCGCGTGCGCTCTGGCGCACCCAGCCGGCGGCGATCAGCTGGCGCAGGTGGTGGTGGAGCTGGCCCGTGGTGCCGAGGGAGTCGATGCCGGCGAGCTCCGCGGTCGTGGTCGTGCCGGTGAGGATGCGGCGCAGCAGCTCCAGGCGCACCGGATGAGCGAGCGCCTGAAACGCGGCGGCGTGCTCCGACCAGTCCGCCTCGAGCAGTCCTTGAGTGGGGGCGCCCTCCTGCCAGGCGACGGGGGCGCCCGTGGGCAGGGTGAGCGACCCGACGATCATGACGACGCCCTCGGCGAGGGGGGGATGGTCGGCGCGCTCCGCCTCCACCCGTCGCAGCGCGCAGAAGGCATCGGCGTCATCGGCGCGCGGCGGGGGAGTGTGGTCGTCGCGTCGGGCCAGCTGCTCCTCCAGCGCCGTGACCCGTGCGGCCAGGTTGCGGAGGGCAGGGACGTCGGTGATCTCGTCATCGCTCATTCCGCCAAACTACGGTAGCTCGTAGAAACGTACAAACGCATCCGTCGAAACCCGTGCGGCCGCCGCACTGCGGCCATAATGGAGCCGTGCCCGACCGGACGACGATGCCCGACTTCTCCGACGAGCTGCTCCGATTGCAGCGCCGCGCCTACGGGCCGGCCGCGCAAGGCGCCCTGGATGCCGCGGACCTCGCGCGGCTGCGGGAACTCGAAGCGCTCGTCCGCGCATCGTCCGACCCGGCGCACGACCACACACCGCCGGCCGGCGATCCTGACGCGGAAGCGGACGCCGACGGCTCCGTCTCCCGGCACGCCGACGTCGACGGCTCGGTCTCCGCACCCGTGGGCACCGCCGCCGGTGGCGACACCACGGCCGTCCCGACCCCGCCCCCTAATCCCGGCGTCGCCGGCGTCGGCCCGCGCATCGGGGGGTGGCGCGCCGCCGCGATCGCGGCGGCCGCCGTGGCGGGTTGCGCAGTGGGCGGTGCGGGGGTCGCCGTCGCCGTCGCGCCGCCGGCCCCGGACGCGGTGCTGCGACCGATCGCCGACTCCGAGATCCCGAGTGACTTCGAACAGAACGGCATGCTGGACTTCCTTCGCATCGACCGTGAGACGGGCATCACCGCCTACGATCCTCATCGAGGCGTGCGCGCCTTCACCTTCACCGGCACCGACGGCACCCCGTGCCTGATCGTGAGCGTCGATGCCGACTTCTTCGACTATGCGTGCGGGCATGGACGGCTCGACCCCACGCTCGACCTCGTGCCTGGCCGGACCGCGCCGTCGACGATCGCGAGCGGCCTGTCGAAGGCCGTGTTCGTCCGGCTGGTCGCCCGCGTCGGGACGGTGCAGATGTGGGTGGAGGACCGCCCGGGCTGACCCGAGCGGCCCCGGCGTTCCACGGGGTAGGTTCATGCGCAACGGCACGCCCCCAGAGTCGGGGGTGTGCCGTCGCTGTCGTACCCGGGATGCCGGTCGGCGCGAGCCGGCATCCCGGACGGCTCAGGCCTCCGCGGTCATCCGGCCGCGGGAGGTCAGGCGGTGGCCCACCCAGAAGCCGAGGGCGACGACGCCCGCCAGGGCGATGCCGAGGACCCACGGCACGAGCCCGGGGACGGCTCCGGATGCGCCGGAGTGCAGTTCGCCCGAGCCGGCGGCGAGCTCGCTGTTGCCGTCGGCGAGTGCGCCGGCGCCCGAGGAGAGCTCGACGCTTCCCGAAGCCAGCGACTGGGCGCCCTCCGCCACGGCGGTCGAGCCGTCGGCGAGGGTCGAGACGCCCTCGGCGAGTTCGCCCGCCCCGGTGGAGAGTGTGCCGGTGCCCGTCGCCAGGTTGCCCGCGCCGGCGAGCAGTCGGTCGGCGCCGGCCCAGAGGTTCTGGGTGCCGGCGTCGAGCGTGTACGCACCCGAGGACAGCGTGCTCGTCCCGGAAGCCAGCGTGGAGGCGCCGTCGGCGAGCGACCGCACACCGGCCGAGAGCGAACCGGCTCCCGCGCTCACCCGCGCAGTACCGGCCGCGACCTGCTCGGCGCCGGCGGCGAGCGCCGGGGCGCCCTTCTCAGGGTCGGCGAGAGCCACGGTGCCGGGCCACTTCAGCTTCGCATCGCCGGTGACCAGGATGTCGAGTCCCGTGGTCACCTTCCGGGCGCCATCGGCTGCATCGATCACGCCTTGGGCCAGCACCGGCGCGGCGGCAGCCGCCGGCGCGATACCCGCGGCCTGCCGCGCCACGCCCTCGGACCCGGTGGCCAGCAGCGCGAGCTTCTCGCCGAGCGACGCGCGCACGCTTGCCGCGGTGGCCGGATCGGCGAAGTGCGCGTCCGGCAGGGCAGCGACGGCAGCGGCGAAGTCGGTGACGCCCGTGGCGAGCGCCCTGGCGTTGCCGGGCGCACTCGCTGCGTTGGCCTGCAGCACCTCGGTGCTGGCGGCGAGCCCCTGGATCTGCGGATCTGCCGCTGATGTTGCGAGCTCGGTGCTGAGGAGGGTTGCTCCCTCGCGCGCCTGGCCCGCGATGCCGTGCGCCGCGACGACGCCCGTGGCGAGCGTACTGGTCTTCTCCGCGAGTTCGGCCGCCCCGGCTGCTGCCGCATCGGCCCCCGTCGCAAGCGTGTTCGCACCCACGGCTGCCTCCGAGGCGCCCGCGTCCAGCCGCCCGGCCCCGGCCGCCGCGCTGGCGGCGCCGTCGGCGAGGCGCGAGGCGCCGGAAGCCGCCGAGGCCGCACCGTCGGACAGGCTGGTCGCCCCGTCGGCGAGGGTGGTGGCACCCTCGGCTGCCGACCGCGCGCCTTCGGCGAGGGCGGTCGCCCCGTCGTGGGCTCGGGTGGCGCCGGCATCCAGTTCCGATGCTCCGTCTGCCAGCGTCCGTGCGCCCTGCGACAAGGTCGACGCGCCTTCGCTCACCTGACGCGAGCCGTCGTCGGCCTGCGACGCGCCGGACGCCAGCTGCATCGCGCCGTCGCTGAGCTTGTTGACCGTGACGAGGTACAGCACCGTCATGGCGGCCAGGAGAACGGCCAGTACGGCGACGGTGATGCGCATACCCATGCCATGGGTGTGCTGCGAGGTTCTCGACATTGAGACTCCGGGGTTATCGGCCTGCGGACAGGCGAGGAAGCAAGGCGACCGACACTGGACGCCTGCACGGGTGGGCTGAACGTAGCAGTCCGGATGCCGCGCGCAGGAGAGCGGATTCCCTATCTGCACGCTGGCACTAAGTACCACGGATGCCGAAATCGAGTTTCTTGTGGGATGGATACAAAAGGAAGACCGACCGCCCGTCGCCAGCCGCATCTCCGGCATGACCGCTCACAGCGAACTCCCACATAACCGCAGGTCTTGTCCCTTGTGACTGCCTTTGGTTCTGTTGTATCGTGTGGGAAAATCCTGCCGAAAGGAATCCGCGTGTACGCGATGGAACGTCACCAGATGATCGAGCGCCTCGTCGTGCAGGATGGCCGCGTCGCGGTCGTCGATCTCGCCGAGCGTTTCGGTGTGACGACCGAGACCGTGCGCCGCGACCTCGACCAGCTCGAACGGGTGGGAGCCCTGCGGCGGGTGCACGGCGGCGCGGTGGCCCGCGAGCGGATGAGTCTGGCAGAACCGTCCCTGGCCGAACGCGCCTCGCAGCGGGGAGCCGCCAAGCAGGCCATCGCCGGCCGCGCCCTCGACGTGCTGGGGGACGGGTTCCGCGGGTCGGTCTACATCGACGCCGGCACCACCACCGCGGCTGTCGCCGCACTCCTTCCCGCCCGGCTCGCCGAAACCGACGGCAGCGCCGAGGTCGTCACCCACGCGATGTCCGTGGCGGGGGTCCTCGCCGGTTCGCCTCGCCTGTCGCTCACCGTGATCGGCGGCCGTGTGCGCGGACTGACAGGGGCCGCTGTCGGCTCCCACACCGTGCGCGCCATCGAAGGGCTGCGCCCGGATGTCGCCTTCATCGGCACCAACGGGATCTCCCCGGGGTTCGGACTCAGCACCCCCGACCCCGACGAGGCCGCCGTCAAGCGCGCAATCGTGCAGAGCTCGCGTCGCGTGGTCGTCGTGAGCGACGCGCGGAAGTTCGACGCCGAGCTGCTGGTCGCCTTCGCGGGCCTCGACGACATCGACGTCGTGGTCGCCGACCGTGCCCCCGACGCCGCTCTCGGTGCGGCGCTCGAAGAAGCAGGGACGGAGGTGTGGACCGCATGATCGTCACCCTCACCGCCAACCCATCGCTGGATCGCACCGTCGAGCTCGCCGCCCCGCTGCAGGTCGGGGGCGTGCAGGTCGCCCGCGGCGCTCGGGAGGATGCCGGCGGCAAGGGCATCAACGTCTCGCGGGTGTGCGCGGCATCCGATGTGCCGACGCTCGCCCTGCTGCCGCTGGCCGCCGACGACCCGTTCGCGGTCGCGCTGCAGGCCACCGGCATCGCCGCCGTCACCGTCCCCGTCGCCGGTCACGCCCGGGCGAACATCACGATCACCGACCCGGTCGGGGAGACGACCAAGGTGAACCTCCGCGGGGCCGCGCTCAGCGACACCGAGCGGGCCGCGGTCGTCGATGCGGTCGTGGGTTCGTGCGAGGGCGCGCAGTGGCTCGTGCTCGCGGGATCCCTTCCCCCGGGTGTGCCCGAGGATTTCTACGTCGAGGTCATCGACGCCGTGCGCCGTCGGTGGGCGGATGCCGCCCCCCGCATCGCCGTCGACACCTCAGGGCCGGCGCTGACGGCGGTCGTGGAGCGCGGCCGCCCCGACCTCATCAAACCGAATGAGCACGAGCTCGCCGACCTCGCCGGCATCGCGCTGGACCCCGAGGCCGACCTCGTCACGGCCGTCCTCCCGGTCGCCCGTCGCCTGGTGCCGCAGCACGTCGGTGCGGCCCTGGTGACGCTCGGGGGCGACGGTGCCGTGCTGGTCACCGCAGACGGCGCGTGGGCCGGGCGTCCGCCCCGCATCCGCGTGCACTCCACCGTCGGTGCCGGCGACAGTTCGCTGGCCGGCTATCTCATCGCCGACGCGCGCGGCGCCGAGCCCGCCGAGCGGCTGCGCAGTTCCATCCGTTACGGCGCCGCCGCCGCGTCACTGCCGGGCACGCAGGCGCCCCGGCCCTCCGACCTTCCCGCCGGCGACGTGCCGGTGCGGAGCATCCACGACTGACCCACCATCCGAACCCCTGGAGGTCATCATGACCGAGACCATCATCACCGAACTCGTCAGCCTCGACGAACCACTCGGCGACGACAAGCGGGCCGTCATCCACGCTCTCGCAGCGCGGGTGGCGGCTCAGGGACGCGCGACCGACGCCGACGCCCTGGCGGCCGACGCGTGGGCGCGTGAGCAGAAGGACGAGACGGGGCTGCCCGGCGGCATCGCGATCCCGCATGCCAAGAGCGCCGCGGTGACCGAGGCGTCGCTGGCCTTCGCCCGGCTCAAGCCGGGCGTGGCGTTCGGCGCCCCCGACGGCCCCGCCGATCTGGTGTTCCTCATCGCCGCGCCCGAGGGCGCCGCAGAGGCGCACCTGGCCGTGCTGTCCAAGCTCGCCCGCTCGCTCATGCAGGAGGACTTCACCTCGGCGTTGCGCGCCGCCACCACCGCGGACGACGTGGTGCACATCGTGCGTCGTGCGATCGGGGAGGAGGCCGCGGCAGAGTCGACACCGGTCGCCGCATCGGCCGCTTCGGCGTCGACGGCGGCGCCGGCGACGGCCCCGCAGGCTGAGGGCGCGGTACCACCCGCCCCGCAGGCTTCGGGCGTCGCGCCCGAGCTCACCGTCGACGGTCGCCCCGCGCGCATCGTCGCGGTCACGGCGTGCGCCACGGGCATCGCGCACACCTTCATGGCGGCCGACGCGCTCAGCGCCGCGGGTAAGAAGGCGGGTATCGACCTGGTGGTCGAGCCCCAGGGCTCCAGCGGCTACAAGGCGCTGCCGAAGGACGTGATCGACAGGGCGGATGCCGTGATCTTCGCGACCGACGTCGACGTGCGAGAGCCGCAGCGGTTCGCGGGCAAGCCCGTCGTGCGCTCCGGCGTCAAGCGCGGCATCGAGCAGCCGACGCAGATGATCGCGGAGGCCGTCGCCGCAGCGAAGGATCCGCAGGCGCAGCGGGTGACGGGTGACGCGACGGCTGCCACCCAGACAAGTGCCGAGCGCCCCGGCGCCGGTGCGAGCATCCAGCGGTGGCTGCTGACGGGCGTCAGCTACATGATCCCGTTCGTCGCCGGCGGCGGGCTGCTGATGGCGCTCGGCTTCCTGCTCGGCGGATACGAGGTCAGCAACGACGCGGCATCCGTCATCATCCAGAATTCGCTCTGGGAGCTTCCTGCCGGCGGTCTGGGCCAGTACCTCGGCTCCGTCGCGTTCATGATCGGCAACACGTCGATGGGCTTCCTGGTCGCTGCGCTGGCCGGATACATCGCATTCGCGATCGCCGACAGGCCGGGCATCGCGCCGGGATTCGTCGCGGGCGCCGTCGCGGTGCTCATGAACGCCGGCTTCATCGGCGGCATCGTCGGCGGTCTCCTCGCCGGTGGTGTGGCGTGGTGGCTCGGCAGGCTCAACGCGCCGCGCTGGCTGCGCGGGCTCATGCCGGTCGTGATCATCCCGCTGCTGGCATCCATCGTGGCCTCGGGCCTCATGGTGCTCTTCCTCGGTCGTCCCATCGCCTGGCTCATGGAGCAGATGACCAACGGCCTCAACGACCTCGCCGCCACCGGGCTCATCGTCGTCGTCGGCGTGATCGTGGGACTGATGATGTGCTTCGACCTGGGCGGACCGGTCAACAAGGTCGCGTACGCCTTCGCCGTCGCGGGGCTGGGCACGGCCTCGGCCACGAACACGACGCCGTACCTGATCATGGCCGCCGTGATGTGTGCGGGCATGGTGCCGCCGCTGGCGATGGCGCTCGCCTCGACGGTGCTCGCGCGCAACCTCTTCACCCCGGTCGAGCGCGAGAACGGCAAGGCCGCCTGGCTGCTGGGCGCCTCGTTCATCTCCGAAGGCGCCATCCCGTTCGCCGCAGCCGACCCGCTGCGCGTCATCCCCGCGACCATGGTCGGCGGCGCGGTCACCGGCGCGCTCAGCATGCTGTTCGCGGTGGAGTCGCGTGCGCCGCACGGTGGCCTCTTCGTCTGGTTCGCGATCGAGCCCTTCTGGGGGTTCCTGGTGGCCCTGGCGGCAGGTACCGTCGTGAGTGCGCTCGTCGTCGTGGCCCTGAAGAAGTGGGTCGCGCCGAAGGAGTTCGCCGAGGCCGAGGCGGCACCCGCCGCCCAGGTCCCGGCGACCGTTTGAAAACCCCACAAGGAGGACCCCATGGCAGAACGCCAGGCCACGATCGCCAGCAGCTCCGGACTGCACGCCCGCCCCGCGAAGCTCTTCGTGCAGGCGGTGCAGGAGAAGAACGTGCCGGTCACCATCGCGGTCGAGGGTGGGCCCGACCTCAACGCCGGCAGCATCCTGTCGCTGATGGGCCTCGGCGCCTCGAACGGCACCGTCGTGACGCTCAAGGCCGAAGGTGACGGCGCCGAGCAGGCACTGGACGAGCTCGTCGAGCTGCTGGAGACCGATCTCGACGCGCAGTGACACACCACTGAGGCCGGCTCAGGCCTGACAGACGGATGCCGCGGGGAACAGTCCCCGCGGCATCCGTCGTCTGCGGCCGTTGTCGGCGCGGCCCTGACCCTTACAGGTCGACCGACGCGCCCGGATCGAGCTCGAGGAACTCTCCGCCGTGCTGCTCGGTCGCCCACTTCAGGCGGGCGCGCCCCATCTGCAGTCCGGCGCGCGAGAGTGTCATGTCGTGGGTGCCGAAGGCCCGGCGGGGCTTCACTGCGAGGACGAAGTCCATTGCCTCGCCGATCTTCAGCCACGGCGCACCCACCGGCGCCGCCAGCAGTCGCACCTCCGCGCCCTTGGGCACGGCGTACGAGTCCCCGGGGTAATAGAAGTCGTCGTTGACGAGCACGCCGACGTTGTCGATGACCGGGATGGATTCGTGGATCACCGCGTGCCGTCCGCCGTAGAACACCAGTGTGAACGGGTCGACCGTGACGGTGTCACCGGGGGCGACGACCGTGATGTCGTATCCGGGGGCGGCGGCCGCGACGCCGGCCGGTGCGAAGATCGGCACTTTCGGCGCCAGCGCGGTCAGCCGGTCGAGGTGTTCCGGCGTCCAGTGGTCGGGGTGCTCGTGGGTGAGGACGATGGCGACGAGGTTCTTCACCTCCGTCAGGGGGAGGGTGAACGAACCCGGGTCGATGATGATCGTCTTGCCGTCGCGCTCGAGGCGCAGGCAGGCATGTTCGTGCTTTGTGACTCGCATGAGGGAAAGTCAACCGTGCGACACGCCCGGCGGCAACTGCGGCCCGCCTCGATTTGGTCGCGTCATGCGAGCCGTGGCATACTTTAACGGTTGTCGAAACGGCCCCATCGTATAGCGGCCTAGTACGCCGCCCTCTCACGGCGGTAACGCGGGTTCGAATCCCGCTGGGGTCACAACACAAGAAAAACCCCCCGGTTTACGCCGGGGGGTTTTTCGTTGCCCGCGGCCCTGGCGTCGTGAGGCGGGCGCGGGCAGGCTGGCGGCATGTCGGCACTGCGCGCTGCGGCACGATACGGGGGAATCCTCCTCTCGCTCGTCGCGCTGGGGATCGTCCTGGTGCTGGCGGCCGGCGGTGCGGAGCTGCCTGCTCGGGGTGTCGCGACGGGGTACGTCGCCGTCTTCGTGGCGGTCACGCTCGTGCGGATGGTGCGCGACGTCCTGCACGGGCACGTGGGACTCGACATCCTCGCGGTCGTCGCGATGGTGGCCACCCTCGCCGTGGGGGAGTACATCGCCTCGCTCATCATCGTGCTCATGCTCTCGGGCGGCGAGGCGCTCGAGGAGTTCGCCGCGCGCCGCGCGCAACGCGACCTCACGGCGCTGCTGGACCGCTCGCCGCGGACCGCGCACGTCGTCGGCGCGCCGGGCGCCCTGCGGGCCGCGGCCGGCGACGAGCGACTGCGTGACGTGCCGGTGGACGAGGTGCAGGTCGGCGACCTGCTGGTCGTACGCCCGTCGGAGGTGGTTCCGGTGGACGGCGTGGTGGTGGGCGATGCCGGCGCGTTCGACGAGTCCTCGCTGACGGGTGAGAGCCTGCCGGTGACCCGCGGGGACGGGGAGGAGGTCTTCTCCGGGGCCGTGAACGGCACGCGTGCGGTGCGGCTGCGCGCCGTGCGGCGCAGTGCCGACAGCCAGTACCAGCAGATCGTCGCCCTCGTGCAGGCGGCGCAGACTTCCCGCGCGCCCGTCGTACGGCTCGCGGATCGGTTCGCCGTGCCCTTCACGGCCGTGTCGCTCGTGCTGGCGGGAACGGCGTGGGGGCTGTCGGGGGACCCCACCCGCTTCGCCGAAGTGCTCGTGCTCGCCACGCCGTGTCCGCTGCTGCTGGCGGCGCCCATCGCATTCCTGGGCGGGCTGTCGCGGGCAGCGAAGTCCGGCATCATCGTCAAGGGCGGCGCCCAGATCGAGCGCCTCGCCCGCGTGCGGTCGGTGTGCTTCGACAAGACCGGCACCCTCACCTCGGGGCGACCGGAGCTCGTCGACGTGATCCCCGCGCAGGGCTTCACCGCCGACGAAGTGCTGCAGCTGGCCGCCTCGGCGGAGCAGTACTCCTCGCACGTGCTCGCCGACGGCATCCGCGCCGCAGCCGATGCCCGCGGACTGCAGCTGCTGCCGGCCCAAGAGGCCAGCGAGGTCGCGACCAATGGCGTTTCCGCGGTGATGGCGGGACGGCAGGTGGCGGTGGGTAAGGCCGCGTTCGTGGCCACCGTCGCCGACGGGGTGCAGCGCCCGCCGCTCGAGCCGGGCCAGGTGGCGTCGTATGTCGCGATCGACGGGCGGTTCGCCGGCGCGCTGCTGCTCGCCGACGCGGCGCGGCAGGAGTCCCGGGAGGTCGTCGCGTGGCTGCGCAGCCACGGGGTCGAACGCGTCGCGATGCTCACCGGCGACGCCGCCCCCACCGCCGAGGCGATCGCGCACGCCATCGGCATCGACGAGGTGCACGCCGACCTGCTGCCGCCCGAGAAGGTGCACCTCGTCGGGCAGTTCACCCCGCGCCCCACGATGATGGTCGGCGACGGCATCAACGACGCTCCGGCGCTTGCGGCATCCGGCATCGGGGTGGCGATGGGTGCGCGTGGCGCGACGGCCGCGGGGGATGCCGCCGACGTCGTCATCACGGTCGACTCGCTCACGCGCGTGGCGGAGGCGATCGCGATCGGCCGTCACACGGTGCGTGTGGCCCTGACGGCGATCTGGCTCGGCATCGGCTTGAGCGTCGGGCTGATGCTGGTGGCGATGACGGGCGTCATCCCGGCTGTCGTGGGTGCCCTCGTGCAGGAGCTGGTCGACCTCGCGACGATCCTCTACGCCCTCCGCGCTCTCCGCGCCCCGGCGTCCGCGCCGACGCCGGCGCCGCGCGACCGGTGAGACGAATACCCGCGGCCGAGACCGTGGGTGGCACCCGCCGTCTCGGCCGTCCGCATTCGTCTCAGCGCCAGGGCGAGGCGGCCGGGTCAGTCCTCGGCTGCCGCGGTGGGGGAGCGGCGGCGGCGGACCGCGCGGCGGATCAGCCAGACGGCGGCGGCGATCACACCGACCACCACCAGCCACGGCAGCAGGAACCCCAGCGCGACCACGATGCCGTTCACCGCGGCCACCAGGCCGTTCCATCCCGCCAGCAATCCGTCGGCGAACCCGGCGGGGTCGGCGTCGACGCGCGCCGCGGGGGTCACCACGCTCACCGTCAGCGACGACAGCGACACCTGCGCGTCGAGGTATTCCAGCTGCCCCTGCAACGACTCCAGCTCCGCCTGGCGCTCGGCGAGCGCATCCTCGGCAGCGATGAGGTCGGCCAGCGAACCGGCCTCGTTCAGCAGGGCCGTGAGTCGCGCTACGGACGCCTCGGCGGATGCCACGCGTGCGCGCAGGTCGACCGCCTCGGTCGTGACGTCCTGACGCGAGATGCGGGATGCCGTCACCTCGCCGACCTCGGCGAGGCGCTCGATCGTGGCGGTGAGCTCCGTCGACGGCACGCGCACCGTGATCCAGGTGTCCGACACCGCGGACGGGGAGGGATACAGCGCGACATCGTCGTACTGGCCGACGAAGCCTCCCTCGACCGAGCCGTCGTCGATCGAGCCACTCTCACCGAGACCGCCGGCCCGCCCCAGGCTGAGCGACTCCACGAAGCCGCCCGCCGCTTCGGCCTCGGCCGTGATCGCCGCGAGGGCGTCGGCAGCCGCCCGGGCACCTGAGCCCACTTCGAGCGTCGCCGAGGCGGTCGCGATCACCTCGCGCTCCTGCGCGACGTCGCCGACGTCGCCGCCCTCGCCGGCGGCACCCCCGACGATGCCCGGCGCGATCTCGGCGTTGCCGTCGGCCATGCCCGGCTCCGGCACGACGGCCCAGTCCTCGGTCGTGGTGGTCCACGCGCCGCTGGTCGCCTGGTTGTCGGCCGCAGAGCCGCCCCTGATGAGACTGCCCACACCCGGCGCGATCACGGCCGCCACGACCACGACGGCTGCCGCAGCGCCCCCGGCGACGAGCCAGCTGCGCCGGCGCTGTCGGGCGGTGCGTGCCGGCGTCGCGCCGCGAACGACCGGCGCCGCCTCGCGCCCCGCCGCCGCGCCGTGAGGCTCTCGGCGGATCCGCGCGAACAGCTCGCCCTCGATGCGGGCGACCGTCTGGTCGTCCAGGTCGGGCAGATCCGCTGAGGCATCCGCCCCGGAAGAAGTCGTCGGGGTCATGCGGTCTCCGTTCCCAGTTCGGTCCGCAGTTTCGTGCGGATTCGGGAGAGACGATTGCGAACGACGCCGTGGCCCACGCCCAGCTGCTCGGCGGCAGCCTGGTAGGCGTGGCCCTCGGCGGCGCACAGGCGGAAGATCTCCCGATCCAGCGCCGACAGCCCCGCCACCGCGGCGACGATGCGCTCGGCGACGTCGCGGCCGACCACGAGCTCCGCGACGTCGACCGTGTCCGGCGCGGTCTCGTCGACAGTGCCGGCGGAGTGCTCCCGCTCGCGGCGCAGCCGCCGCACCCGGTTGGCGCACTGGAACCGGCAGATCGTCACGAGCCAGGGCAGCAGCGAGTCGCCGGCCAGCTGAAGGCCGGGAAGCTTGCGCCACGCCGTGAGAAAGGTCTCCTGCGTCACGTCTTCGGCATCCGCGGCGCTCCCCACCAGACCGTGCGCAAGCCAGTACACCGGCCGCACGTAGGCGCGGTAGAGCGCGCGGAAGGCCTCCTCCGACCCGGTTGCGGCGGCGGCCACCAGGTCCGCGTCGTCGCGATCGTCGCCCATGCGCTCCCTTTCGTCTCTCACCGAGAGAGTGTCGACCCGCCGCCGATCGTCTCAGAAACACGATCGGGCGCGCACACGCCTGTATCCTTGTGCGAACGAGAGGGAGTATCCCGTCCTCGCGCCTCCGTCATCACGGGCCCCGATCGCGTGGCCCCGGGCGCGCGCCGCACACAGCGGGGGAGAGACTTTCGGCATCCACCGCACCCTCCGAAAGGCTCCCATGGGCTTCGAGATCCCCCTCTGGTTCGAGATCGGCGCATTCGTCGTGCTGCTCACGATCCTCATCGCCGATCTGCTTCTGATCATCAAGCGACCCCACATCCCCTCCACCAAAGAGTCGACGCTGTGGGTGGTCTTCTACGTCGCCCTGGCGATCGCGTTCGCCGGCATCCTGTTCGGCGTGACCGGAAACGCCGATGTCACCGGACAGTTCGTCGCCGGCTGGCTGACCGAGTACAGCCTGTCGATCGACAACCTCTTCGTCTTCGTGCTGATCATGGGCCAGTTCGCGGTGCCGCGTCAGTACCAGCAGAAGGTGCTGATGGTCGGCATCATCATCGCGCTGATCCTGCGAGGCATCTTCATCCTGCTCGGCGCCGTGATCATCGAGCAGTTCCTGCCGATCTTCTACCTCTTCGGAGCCTTCCTCATCTACACCGCGTGGAAGCAGGCCTTCCCCGGCAAGGACCACGAGGACGAGGAGAAGAAGGAGAGCTTCGTCGTGCGACTGGTCCGCCGCCGCGTGGACATCAGCGACGAGTACGACGGCGCCAAGGTGCGCACGGTCGTGGGCGGCAAGCGCATGTTCACGCCGATGATCATCGTCTTCGTCGCGATCGGCATGACCGACCTGCTCTTCGCGCTGGACTCGATCCCCGCGATCTTCGGCATCACGCAGGACCCGTTCATCGTCTTCACCGCGAACATCTTCGCGCTCATGGGCCTGCGCCAGCTGTACTTCCTGCTGGGCGGACTGCTCGATCGCCTCAAGTACCTGCACTACGGCATCGCGTTCATCCTCGCCTTCATCGGCGTGAAGCTCATCTTCCACGCGATGCACGAGAACGAGCTGCCCTTCATCAACGGCGGGGAGCACATCGAGTGGGTGCCCGACATCTCCACCTGGATGTCGCTGGGCGTCATCGTCGCCTCGATGGTCGTCGCGACGGTTGCGAGCCTCATCGCCTCGTCGCGCGAGCGCAAGGCTCCCACCCCGCAGGCCGCGGCCGCCGCCGTCGCCGAGGAGCACGCGACGCCGTCGACCGTCGAAGAGCCCGGGTCGACCGACCGCCGCACGGAGCGCTGACACACGAGGAGCGAGCGGTCCGCACGGTGCTAATGTGGGGCGCGTGCGGATCGCTCGACTTCTCCTTAGCGGCCGCGGCGAGGCCTCGTTCTGAGCCCCTCCTCGTCGCGGAGTCCGTGGTGGGCTTGATCCCGTTCGCAAGGAGACTTCAGAGCATGAGCACCCCCGCAACGACGATCCCCGATCGCCCCCGCACCCTGGCCGAGAAGGTCTGGGACGACCACGTCGTGGTCAAGGGCGAAGACGGTCGGCCCGACCTCATCTACATCGACCTGCACCTGGTGCACGAGGTGACGAGCCCTCAGGCCTTCGACGGCCTGCGCGCCGAGGGGCGCCCGGTGCGACGCCTCGATCTCACGATCGCCACCGAGGACCACAACACCCCGACGCTCGACATCGACAAGCCGATCGCCGACCTCACCAGCCGCACCCAGATCGAGACCCTGCGACGCAACGCCGCGGAGTTCGGCGTGCGCCTGCACTCGCTCGGTGACAAGGAGCAGGGGATCGTCCACGTCGTCGGACCGCAGCTGGGCCTGACGATGCCGGGCATCACCGTCGTCTGCGGCGACTCGCACACCTCGACGCACGGGGCGTTCGGCGCGATGGCGTTCGGCATCGGCACGAGCGAGGTCGAGCACGTCTTGGCGACGCAGACGCTGCCGCTGAAGCCCTTCAAGACGATGGCGATCACGGTCGAGGGTCAGCTCAAGCCCGGCGTCACCGCGAAGGACATCATCCTCGCCGTCATCGCGAAGATCGGCACCAACGGGGGACAGGGCTACGTGCTCGAGTTCCGCGGCAGCGCCATCCGCGCCCTCTCGATGGAGGGGCGCATGACGATCTGCAACATGTCCATCGAGGCCGGCGCCCGCGCCGGCATGGTCGCGCCGGACGAGACCACCTTCGAGTACCTGAAGGGCCGGGCGCACGCGCCGACGGGCGAGGACTGGGACGATGCGGTCGCTTACTGGCAGACGCTCCCCAGCGACGAGGGCGCCGTCTACGACGCCGAGGTGTTCCTCGACGCCGATGCACTCGAGCCCTTCGTCACGTGGGGCACCAACCCCGGCCAGGGCGTGTCGCTGAGCGACGTCGTGCCGGCCCCCGAGGACTTCGCCGACCCCAACGAGCAGGCCGCTGCCCGCCGCGCGCTGGAGTACATGGACCTCGTCCCCGGCACCCCGCTGAAAGACGTGCCGGTGGATGCCGTCTTCATGGGGTCCTGCACCAACAGCCGCATCGAGGATCTCCGGGCCTTCGCGTCGATCGTGCGGGGCCGCACCAAGGCCGACGGCGTTCGCGTAATGGTCGTGCCAGGGTCCGCGCGGGTGCGGCTGGAGGCCGAGGCGGAAGGCCTGGACCAGGTCTTCCTCGACTTCGGTGCGGAGTGGCGCTTCGCCGGCTGCTCGATGTGCCTCGGTATGAACCCCGACCAGCTGGCGCCGGGCGAGCGCTGCGCGTCGACCAGCAACCGCAACTTCGAGGGACGGCAGGGCAAGGGCGGCCGCACGCACCTGGTGTCGCCGCTGGTGGCCGCGGCCACCGCGGTGCTGGGGCGCCTTGCGAGCCCCAGCGATCTGCCGGCGTTCGAATCAGTGGAGGTCTGACATGGAGAAGTTCACCACTCACACCGGCATCGTCGCCCCGCTGACGCGCTCGGCCGTCGACACCGACCAGATCATCCCCGCGGTCTACCTCAAGCGGGTCACCAAGACAGGCTTCGAGGACGCGCTTTTCTCGAGCTGGCGCCAAGACCCCGAATTCGTGCTGAACCAGCCCGCGTACCGCAACGCCTCGATCCTCGTGGCCGGCCCGGACTTCGGCACCGGCTCGAGCCGCGAGCACGCCGTCTGGGCCCTGCGCGACTACGGGTTCCGGGTCGTGCTGAGCCCGCGCTTCGCCGACATCTTCCGCGGCAACGCCGGCAAGCAGGGACTGGTGACCGGCGTCATCGACGAAGCCGGCATCGAGGCGATCTGGGCGATCGCGCAGGCCCAGCCGGGCGTGACGATGACGGTCGATCTGCGGGCGTGCACTATCACGATCGGCGACCTAGAGCTCGCCTTCGACATCGATGATTACACTAGATGGCGCCTGCTCGAAGGTCTGGATGACATCGGGCTGACACTGCGCGACGAAGATGCCATCGCACAGTTCGAAGCCCGCCGCGAGGCGTGGCGCCCACGGACCCTTCCGGTCCGGTAGCTACCAAGTGAGGTCCACCGCATGAAGTCACTTCCCCGCGAGAACACGTCGGCGGCGAGCGGGCCGGAGGGGCTGTCGCAGGGGATGACGGGGGACACGATCCTCATCCGCGGCGGTCGCCCCCTGGTCGGCAGAGTCGATGTGAAGGGCGCGAAGAACCTCGCCACCAAGGCGATGGTGGCATCCCTCCTCGGCGAGAGCGTCAGCGTGCTGCGGGACGTCCCCGCCATCAGTGACGTGCAGGTGGTCCGCTCGCTCCTCGAGGTGCACGGCGTGCGCGTGGACGACGGCGAGGAACCCGGCAGCCTCGTGTTCGACCCGAGCGACGCGAAGTCGGCGCACTTCGAGGAGATCGACGCGCACGCCGGTTCGTCGCGCATTCCGATCCTCTTCTGCGGACCGCTGCTCCACCTGCTGGGGCAGGCCTTCATCCCCGACCTCGGTGGATGCCGCATCGGCGACCGCCCCATCAACTTCCACCTCGATGCGCTGCGTCGCTTCGGGGCGATCGTCGAGAAGCTGCCCAGCGGCATCCGTCTCTCCGCCCCCGACGGCCTGCACGGCGCCGACATCGAGCTGCCGTACCCGAGCGTCGGCGCGACCGAGCAGGTGCTGCTGACGGCGGTGCGGGCCAAGGGCACCACCGAACTGCGCAACGCCGCGATCGAGCCCGAGATCATGGACCTCATCGGCGTGCTGCAGAAGATGGGCGCCATCATCTCGTACGAGCCGAACCGCGTCATCTTCATCGAGGGCGTCGACACCCTCACGGGCTTCGACCACCGCAGCATCTTCGACCGCAACGAGGCCGCGTCGTGGGCCTCGGCGGCTCTGGCGACCGACGGCGACATCTTCGTCGGCGGGGCTCGCCAGCAGGACATGCTGACGTTCCTGAACATCTTCCGCAAGGTCGGGGGCGCCTTCGACATCCAGGAGGACGGCATCCGCTTCTACCGCGGCGGACCGCTCAAGCCCGTGATGGTCGAGACCGACGTGCACCCCGGCTTCATGACCGACTGGCAGCAGCCCCTCATCGTCGCGCTGACGCAGGCGGAGGGGACGTCCGTGGTGCACGAGACGGTGTACGAGAACCGGTTCGGGTTCACCGACGCGCTCGTGAAGATGGGCGCCGACATCGTCGTGCACAAGGACGGCCTCGAGGGCGAGTACCGGCGCGTACCCCGCCGCGCGCTCGAGCAGGCCGCGGTGATCACCGGTCCCACGCCGCTGCACGGCGCGGAGATCGTGGTGCCCGACCTTCGCGGCGGCTACAGCCACGTGATCGCCGCCCTCACGGCGCAGGGCGTGTCGATCGTGCACAACGTCGGGATCATCCGGCGCGGTTACGAGAACTTCTTCGACAAGCTGCACGCCCTCGGCGCCGACTTCGACGTCATCGGATGACCGTGGCCCGCACACGTCGTCGCGCGTCGCCGGAGAAGACCCGCCCCAGCATCTTCTGGCCCCTCGCGGGCATCGTCGTACCGCTGGCCGGGGTGATGGCGCGCATCGAGATCGAGGGCGGGGAGAACCTCCCGATGGAGGGGGCGTATGTGCTCGCGCCCAACCATTACAGCGAGTTCGATCCGGTCATCGTGGCGGTCGCGACGTGGCGGCTCGGTCGTGCGCCCCGCTTCCTGGTGAAGGAGGGACTCTTCCGTGTCCCGGTGTTCGGCTGGGCGCTGCGCGTCACCGGCATGATCCCCGTGGCGCGGGCAGGTTCGGCGGCCACCGCCAAGCAGACGATCGAGACGGCGGAACGTCTCATCGCCGCGGGCTCGGGTGTGATCATCTACCCGGAGGGTTCGCTCACGCGCGACCCGGACCTGTGGCCCATGCGCGGCAAGACGGGAGCGGTGCGCGTGGCGCTGTCCGGCGACCTGCCGGTGATCCCCATGGCCACCTGGGGGGTGCAGAAGATCCTTCCGCGCTACGGCAAGCTCAGCCTCTGGCCGCCGCGCAAGCGGGTGAAGATCCTCGTCGGACCCCCGGTGGACCTGTCGGCGTACGCCGGTCGCGGGTCCCATCACGCGTCGTTGGTCGAGGCGACCGACGTCGTGATGGACCGCATCGCCGCACTCGAGGGCGAGCTGCGCGGCGAGACGCCGCCGGCCGAGCGTTGGGATCCGACGCAGCACGGACAGAAGGAGACGGGTCGCCTTGAGCCGTAGAACGGATGCCGCAGCCCCCCGCGTGGCGGTGATCGGCGCCGGAAGCTGGGGCACGACCTTCGGCAAGATCCTCGCTGACGGCGGCGCGCACGTGGTGATGTGGGCGCGCCGGCCGGAACAGGCGCATGAGATCGACGAGGCCAAACGCAACAGCCAGTACCTGCCGGGAATCAACCTGCCCCGCAGCATGTCGGCCACGCACCACCTCTCCGAGGCGCTCGAGGGCGCCACCCAGATCTACCTCTCCATCCCGAGTCAGTCGGCCCGCCAGAATCTCAAGGCGCTCAGGCCCCTCGTCGCCGACAGCGACGTGCCGATCGTCTCGCTCATGAAGGGCGTCGAGAAGCGGTCGGGCCTGCGGATGAGCCAGGTCATCGAGCAGGAGCTGCACTGCGACCCGGCTCGCATCGCCGTGGCATCCGGACCGAACCTCGCCCTCGAGATCGCCCGCGAGCAGCCGACCGCCGCGGTGATCTCGTCCACGAGCCGCGAGACCGCCGAGGCGGTGGCCCGGCGCGCGCGCAACCGCTACTTCCGCACGTTCGTGAACACCGATGTGATCGGCACCGAGTTCGGGGGCGTGCTGAAGAACCTCATCGCCGTCGCCATCGGCATCGTCGACGGTGTCGGCTACGGCGAGAACACCAAAGCCTCCATCATCACGCGCGGGCTGGTGGAGATGACCGACTTCGCGGTGGCCCAGGGCGCCCAGCCCGAGACTCTGCAGGGACTGGCGGGCCTGGGCGACCTCATCGCCACCTGCCAGTCGCCGCTGAGCCGCAACAACACGGCGGGCCGGCTGCTCGGCCAGGGATACAGCTATCAGGACGTCGTCAAGCAGATGGACCAGACCGCCGAGGGTCTGGGGTCGGTCGCGCCGATCCTGAACCTCGCGCGCGAGGCGGGCATCGCCATGCCGATCGTCGAGCAGGTCAAGATGGTGCTCGACGGCACCATGAAGCCGCGCGACATCGCCCCGCACCTGACCACCGACGACGATCAGCCCCAGGGCGAAAGGACGCAGAATGAACAAGCCGGCAGTGGCGGTGCTCTTTGGAGGTCGCTCCAGCGAGCACTCGATCAGCTGCGCAACGGCGGGAGGCGTACTGCGGGCGATTGACCGCGAGCGCTATCGGGTGATCCCCATCGGCATCACCCGCGACGGCGCCTTCGTGCTCGAGAGCGAGGATCCCGACCGCTTCGCGCTGACGGAGGGGGCGCTGCCGGAGGTCGCCGACAACGGCACGCGCGTGCGGTGGCCGGAGTCGACTCTGTCCCGCGAGCTGCGGGTGGTTCGTTCCGACGGCACCGAGGAGAGCCTCGGCGATGTCGACGTGGTCTTCCCGATCCTGCACGGCCGCTTCGGCGAGGACGGCACGATCCAGGGGATGCTGGAGCTGCTCGGCCTTCCCTACGTCGGCGGCGGCGTGCTGATGTCCGCGATCGGCATGGACAAGCACGTCACCAAGAGCGTGCTGCAGGCCGCCGGGGTGCCCGTGGTGCCGTGGCGCCGCGTGACCCGCGCCGAGTTCGACCGCGACCGCAAGCGGTGGACGCCGCAGGTGCGTTCGCTCGGCCTTCCCGTGTTCGTGAAGCCGAACCGGGCCGGCTCGAGCGTCGGCGTGTCGAAGGTCGAGAGCTGGGATGAGCTCGATGCCGCGCTCGAGGTCGCCTTCGCCGAGGATTCCAGCGCCCTCATCGAGCAGGCCGTCATCGGGCGCGAGATCGAGTGCGGTGTGCTGCAGGGCCGTGATGGTGACGCCGCGCGCGTGAGCGTTCCCGGCGAGATCGTGGTCACCGGGCGTGCGTTCTACGACTTCGAGGCCAAGTACCTCGATGCCGCGGGCGTCGAGCTCATCTGCCCGGCTCCGATGCACGACGGCGAGCTCGCCGAGATGCAGCGGGTGGCGGCGCGCGCCTTCGAGGCGCTCGGCGGCGAGGGCCTGGCGCGCGTCGACTTCTTCTACACGGGCACGGAGTTCTACGTGAACGAGGTGAACACCATGCCGGGCTTCACCCCCATCTCGATGTTCCCCACGTGCTGGATCGCCTCCGGTATGACCTACCCCGAACTCATCTCCGAGCTGATCGAGCTGGGCCGCGAACGCGTCAGGTGAGAAGCTCGGACGTCTCGGTGCACTGCCGCTCGCGCGGCAGCGTGTCGACGATGTAGGGAGCGAACCGCGACAGCACTTCGTTGGGGGAGACCTCTTCGTTGTCGACGAAGACCTCGACCGCGGGTGTGCGTCCGTACGTCGTGATGCGGTAGCGCGGCGCGTCGGACTCGTCGACGACCCAGTCCACGCCCCCGATGGTGATGCAGCGGGCCTCGGTGGGCCCGGGCGTGGGGACACCGCAGCTGAGGATCACCGCAGTCGGATCGCCCCATGCGGCGGTGGACTGCGCGTCGGTCCAGCGTCGGTCTTCGCCGTCGACCGTGGACGGCAGCCGCACCATGACGTCCGCGCAGAGCGGGTTGTTGGCGTCGGCGGGCGCCGTCAGTGCGAGTGACGCGCCGCTGCAGCCGCTGAGGACGAGCATGCCGGCGGCAGCGATGAGCGCGGCGAACAAGCGGGATCGGGGCACCCCTCCAGGGTAATCGAGACCGCTGAGCGCCCGTCCCGGCCACCGTGCCGTCACTGCCGGTACGGTGGAGCGGTGACGAGCGAACCCGAGCAGACGGTGGGGGCGGCCGGGGAGAGCGCCGTCTTGCGGGAGGTCTTCGCCGCGCTCGACGGGTCGTCCGCGGCCCTCGTCGGGCCGGGCGACGATGCCGCCGTGCTGGCCGCGCCGGGAGAGCGGGTCGTCGTCACCACCGACACCCTCGTGCACGGTCCCGACTTCCGCCTGGCGTGGTCGTCGGGCACGGACCTGGGCTGGAAGGCCGCCGCGGTGAACCTCGCCGACGTCGCCGCTATGGGGGCGCGGCCGGTCGCGCTCTTCGTCGCGCTGGCGGTGCCTGCCGACACCGAGGTGCGCTTCGTCGGCGACCTGGCGCTGGGCCTTCGCGCCGCGTGCGACGCGCTCGCCCCCGGGTGCGCGGTGGAGGGGGGAGACCTCACGATCTCGGACACCCTCACCGTCGCGGTCACCGCGGTGGGTGTGCTCGACGCGGGGGACCCGGTACGCCGCTCCGGAGCCCGCCCCGGTGAGGTCGTGGCCATCGCCGGCGATGTCGGCCGGGCGGCCGCCGGGCTCGCGGTGCTCTTCGACCGCTTCCGTGACGAGCAGGGCGAGGCGACCCCGATCGTGACGTCGCACCTCACCCGGCGGGAGGCGGCGGCGGTGCAGGCGCAGCTGCGGCCCCGGCCGCCGATCGCCTCGGGCCCCGAGGCGGCCGCAGCGGGGGCGACGGCGATGATGGACGTCTCGGACGGGCTCGCCCTCGATGCGCGGCGGCTCGCCACGGCATCCGGAGTGACGATCTCGCTGACCTCGGCGGCGCTCGGTCCCGACCCGGTCACGGCGCTGGAGGGCGGCGAGGACCACGCGCTGCTGGCCACATTCCGCGACGAGGCCGACCTTCCCGACGGATTCCGGGTGATCGGAGAGGTGCGCCCCGCAGGCGCGGATGCCGTGCTGGTCGACGATCTGCCCTATGGCGGTCCGGGCGGCTGGGACCCCTACCGCGATTGGGACCGCCACAGCGGCTGAGTCACGCCGTGGTGACCCACCACAGCGTGGTGTCGCCGTAGCGCTTGTCGCGGTCGAGCACGAGTCCTTCCGGAAGGCCGGGCTGGGGCGATCGCCGTGCGCGCTCGATGACGACGGTGGCATCCGGCGCCAGCCGGGGGACCAGCAGCGACAGCGTCTGGGTCAGCTCCGCCTCGCCGATGTCGTAGGGCGGGTCGAGGAACACCAGGTCGAACTGATCGTTCCCGGCGCGCAGGAACGCGTCGGCGCTCGAGCGGTGCACCCGCCACGCGACCGAGGGCGCACGGACGGCCCGTGCCACCGCGGCTGCGTTGCGCTGCGCGGTGGATGCCGCCTTCGGCGCCTTCTCGACGAGGTCCACGGCAGACGCTCCGCGGCTGAGGGCCTCGAGGCCGAGGGCGCCCGACCCGGCGTACAGGTCCACCACCCGGGCCCCGGCGAGCACGTCGGCGGCCTCCAGCGAACTGAAGAGGGCCTCGCGCACGCGGTCGCTGGTCGGCCTGGTGCCGGCGTCGGGGACGACGAGGGTGAGCGAGCCGGCGGCGCCGGAGATGATCCGAGTCACGTCATCACGCTACCGGCCGCGACGACTCGTCGCGCAGCCGCGGTTCGGCACGGTTCTGCGGCCGCAGCCCCGCCTTGTCTGCGTAGAACGCGCGGATACGGTCCATGTCGGCGCCGACATCGCCGGTGAGCTCGATCGTGTCGCCCAGTCCGGCGGTCATGGTGGTGCGGTCGACGTAGCCGAGGGTGACGGGCATGCCGGTTTCGCGCGCGATGCGATAGAAGCCCGACTTCCATGAGGCGCCAGGCCCTCGCGTGCCTTCGGGGGTCACGACCAGACCGAACACCTCGCCGGCCCGGATGCGTGCCACGACGTCGTCGACGACTCCGCGGGGGTCGTCACGATCGACGGGGATGCCGCCGAGACCCCTCATCAGGGGTCCGCGCCAGCCGCGGAAGAGGCTCTTCTTTCCGAGCCAGCGCACCGGGATGCCCAGGCGCCACGCCATCGCGAGCATGATCACGAAATCCCAGTTCGAGGTGTGCGGAGCGCCGATGAGCACGCTGGGGCGCTGTGGTGCAGGGGCCGTGACGAGCCGCCAGCGGCTGAGCGCCCAATAGCTGCGGGCGAGGGTACGTCGTATCACTCCTCCACCGTACGACGGCCCCCTGTGGGGAGGAGCAGACCGGGGTGTCCGCGGGTCGACCTAGAATCTCCCTCATGGTGTCGCTCGAGTCGCGTCTGCGCGCCGCGGTCGGCGACAAGACCGCCGGAGCGCTGGAGCGCGCCTTCGGCATGCAGACCGTCGGCGACCTGCTGGCGCACTACCCGCGGCGCTATGCCAAGCGCGGCGAGCTGACCCCGATCGACTCGCTGCCGCTGGGCGAGCAGGTCACGATCGTCGCCGAGGTGCGCTCGGCCACCGAGCGACGCATGCGCAACCGGCGCGGCTCGATCCTCGAGGTCGTCATCAGCGACGGGCAGGGCGCCCTCGTGCTGACGTTCTTCAACCAGGCATGGCGCGCGGCGGAACTCACCCCCGGACGGCGCGGGATCTTCTCGGGGAAGGTCGGGATCTATCGCGGCGCGCAGCAGTTCGCCCACCCCGACTATCAGCTGTTCGAGGACGACGCCGTCGCCCTGTCGGCGGCCCGCGCGCGGTCGAGCGAGCCGGTCCCCATCTACCCCGCCACGAGCACGGTGGCCAGCTGGCAGATCAAGAAGACGGTCGACACCGTCCTCGACGTGCTCGATGAGGTGCCCGACCCCCTTCCGGAGTCGTTCCGCGTCGCCCGCGACCTGCTCGATGCCCGCACCGCGCTCGAGCGCATCCACCGCCCCGAGACGTTCGAGCAGATCGGCCAGGCGCAAGAGACTCTGCGCACGCACGAGGCGTTCGTGCTGCAGTCCGCCCTCCTGCAGCAGCGCGAGCAGGTGCGCGCCCTGTCGGCGACTTCACGACGTGCCGCGCCGGGCGGCCTGCTCGCACAGTTCGACGCGACACTGCCTTTCGCCCTCACCGCCGACCAGGAGAGCGTCGGTCGGCGCATCGCCGCCGACCTCGAGGGCGCGTGGCCGATGAACCGGCTCGTGCAGGGCGAGGTCGGCTCGGGCAAGACACTCGTGGCCCTCCGCGCCATGCTGCAGGTGGCCGAGACCGGGGGACAGGCGGCGCTCATCGCCCCCACCGAGGTGCTCGCCGCACAGCACGTGCGTTCCATCGCCCGCATGCTCGGCCCCCGGCTCGCACCCGAGCTCATGCCCACTCTCCTGACGGGCCAGCTCACGGCGGCCGAGCGTCGCAAGGCGGCGCTGCGCGCGGCCTCGGGTCAGGCGCGCATCGTGGTGGGCACTCACGCGCTGCTGAGCGCCTCGACGACCTTCGCCGATCTGGGGCTCGTGGTGGTCGACGAGCAGCATCGCTTCGGCGTCGAGCAGCGCGAGGCCCTCCGTGCGAAGGGAACCGCTCCCCACGTGCTGGTGCTGACGGCCACGCCGATCCCGCGCACCGTCGCAATGACCGTGTTCGGCGATCTGGACGTGTCGACGATCCGCACCATGCCCGCCGGGCGCGCCGGCATCTCGACCTTCGTCGCACCCCTGGCAGAAAAGCCCGGTTGGTTCGCGCGCGTCTGGGAGCGCATCGCCGAAGAGGTAGCCCAGGGCCGCCAGGCGTTCGTCGTGTGCGCCGCGATCGATGCCGAGGCGCTCGTCAAGGACGACACGGCGGATGAGCCGGCCGGCCCCTCTGAGGGGGTGCCCGAACGCACGCGCTGGGGCGTCGTGCAGGTGCAGGTGCTGCTGTCGCAGCATCCTGCCTTCGAGGAGCTGCGGGTGGCGATCCTGCACGGGCGTATGCCGGGTGAGGAGAAGGATGCCGTCATGCAGGCCTTCGCCCGCGGAGACATCGATGTGCTGGTGGCGACGACGGTCGTCGAGGTCGGCGTCGATGTCCCGAACGCCTCGACGATGGTGATCCTCGAGGCCGACCGCTTCGGCGTCTCGCAGCTGCATCAGCTGCGCGGGCGCGTCGGTCGTGGTGCGGTGCCCGGCCTCTGCCTGCTCGTGACCGAGGCGCCCGCGGGGACCACGTCGCGCGAGCGCGTGGAGGCGGTGGCGGCCACGACGGACGGCTTCGAGCTGGCCGAGGTCGACCTCGAGCTGCGTGGCGAGGGCGACGTGCTCGGCGACGCCCAGTCCGGTGCCCGCTCGTCGCTGCGCCTGCTGCGGGTCGTGAAGGATGCCGACCTCATCGCCATCGCCCGCGAAGAGGCGGAACGCGTGCTCGCCGAGGACCCGGCGCTCACGGCGCACCCCGGCCTGGCCGCATCGATCGATCGGCGCCTGGACGTGACGGAGCGCGCGGCGCTCGCCAAGAGCTGACCCGCGTCGGGGACGTGCCGCCGGCGGGGATACGCTGGGGGCATGAACCCTCGGATCGCCGTTGTTCCCGGTTCCTTCGACCCGCCGACGCTCGGGCACCTCGACGTCATCCGTCGCGCCGCAGCGCTGTACGACCGGCTGCACGTGCTCGTGGTGCACAACCCCGCCAAAGAGGCGATGCTTCCCATCGCCCAGCGACTGACGCTGCTCGAGCAGTCCATCGCGGAGGGCGAGATCCAGGGCGACGTCGTGGTCGCCTCCTGGAGCATGGGCCTGCTCGTCGACTACGCCACCGACGTCGATGCCGGGGTGCTGGTGAAGGGCATCCGCTCGCAGGTGGATGTCGCGTACGAGACGCCGATGGCGATCGTCAACCGGCACCTCGCCCAGATCGAGACGGTCTTCCTTCTCCCGGATCCGTCGCACGCGCTCGTGTCGAGTTCCCTCGTGCGTCAGGTCGCGGCTCTCGGCGGCGACGTCGCCCCCTTCGTGCCCGCACCCGTCGCGCGCTTCCTCGACACCGGCGCCCGCGACATCTGACCGCGCGGCGCCGAGCTGCCTCGGCGCCGGTAACATGGGGGACCGTGGTGAGAAAGCATGTCAGCGGCCCCTTCGTGTTCCCCGTGCGGGACATCGTGCGCCGTCCCGGCGAGATGCGGGAGTTCGAGGTCGAGGCGCCCGCCCCCCACCGCTGGGGCGAGTCGCTGGTCGCCGTGGAGCAGGGTGAGCCGGTGCACCTGGACGTTCGTCTTGAGTCCGTGCACGAGGGCATCCTCGTCACCGGCGAAGCCGACACGCTCTACCGGGGCGTGTGCGGTCGGTGCCTCACCGACATCGTCCAGCCCGTCGAAGTCGAGTTTCAGGAGCTCTTCGGGTATCCTGGGGAGGAGGCGACTGACTTCGAACTCCAGAACGACTTTGTCGACACGGAGACTCTGGTCAGGGACGCAATCGTCCTGTCGCTTCCGTTCCAGCCGGTTTGTCAGCCGGATTGTCCCGGGCTCGACCCGATCACGGGCGAGCGGTTGACTGCGGAAGCGGTGCATGAGCCCCGCGAACCCGTTGATCCGCGCTGGGCGGCCCTCAAGACCTTTACCAACGACGACGTGGCTGACCGCCGCGGCGCCGAGACCACAGAAGAGAGCTAGCCATGGCAGGCAACCCCCCGAAGCGCAAGGTTTCGCGTTCCAACACCCGCTCGCGTCGCGCGCAGTGGAAGGCCGAAGCCCCCGCGCTGGTCAAGACCATCGAGAACGGCAAGGTCGTCTACAGCCGTCCCCACCAGGCCAAGGTCGTCACCGACTCGCAGGGCACCGAGCTGTTCCTGGAGTACAAGGGACGCAAGGTCGCCGACGTCTGATCCGCGATCGGCGGACGGCGTGACTGACGTCACCCACGAGCGTTCCACGCTCGTCGACAAGCTCGGGGTCGATATCGACCCCGAGCTTCTGTCGCTTGCACTGACGCACCGCTCGTACGCGTACGAAGCCGGTGGCATCCCGCACAATGAGCGCCTCGAGTTCCTCGGGGACTCGGTGCTCGGACAGGCGGTGACGGTGCGCCTGTTCACCGCGCACCCCGACCTCGACGAGGGCGAGCTGGCCAAGCGGCGCGCGAGCGTGGTGTCCACGGTCGCCCTCGCAGAGGTGGCCCGCGGCATCGGGCTCGGCTCCTATCTGCTGCTGGGCCGTGGCGAGCAGCAGACCGGCGGACGCGACAAGGACTCGATCCTCGCCGACACGATGGAAGCCGTCATCGGCGCGACCTACCTGTCGGCGGGCCCCGATGCGGCGACGGCGCTGGTGCTGCGCCTGGTCGAACCACTGCTGCAGGACCCCGAGCGCTATGGCGCGGCCATGGATCCGAAGACGAGCCTGCAGGAGCTCGCGGCGCGGAACGCCCTGAGTCCGCCCGTGTACGCCATCGAAGCCTCCGGCCCCGACCACGACCGCGTCTTCACGGCGTCGGTCACCGTGGGAGATCTCACCGCGGCCGGTTCCGGCACGAGCAAGAAGCAGGCGGAGATGGCGGCGGCGCTCACAGCGTGGCGCGAACTCAGCGCCCGTGCCTGAGCTGCCCGAAGTAGAGGTCGTGCGGGCGGGGCTCGCGCCCGCCGTGACCGGGGCCCGCATCGTGGCGGTCACCGTCGGCGATGACCGCGCCCTCACAAGGCATCGCGGCGATGCGTCCTCGTTCGAGGCTGCCCTCACCGGGCGGGGGGTCGTTGCCGCGGCTCGCCGCGGAAAGTTCCTGTGGCTGCCGTTGGACGGCGGGGCTGACGCGGTCATCGCTCACCTCGGCATGAGCGGACAGATGCTGCTGCGCGAGCCCGGTGCCGCGCCCGAGCGCCACGAGCGCATCCGCCTCGACATCGCCCATCCGGTGCACGGCGATCTGGCGGTCGTCTTCGCGGACCAGCGCACCTTCGGCTCACTCGCCGTCGATGCACTCATCCCGACGCCCGACGGAGCCCCCGGAGGCTGGGGGACGGATGCCGCCACCGTTCCGACCCAGGTGGCGCACATCGCCCGCGACCCGCTCGACCCGGCGTTCCGCGACGCCGGGTTCCGCGCGGCGCTGTCTCGCAAGTGGTCTGCGGTGAAGCGCGTGCTGCTGGACCAGACGGTGCTCAGCGGCGTCGGCAACATCTACGCCGACGAGGCGCTGTGGGCTGCGCGCGTACACCCCGAGACGCCTGCCGCAGCGCTGTCGACCCGCACGGTGAATCGGCTGCTGCACGAGATCCGCGTCGTGCTCGAGAAGGCGCTGGCCGAGGGTGGCACGAGCTTCGACGCCCAGTACGTCAACGTCAACGGCCAGGCCGGCTACTTCGCGCACTCCCTCAACGCCTACGGCCGCACCGGACAGGCCTGTCCGCGGTGTGGGGCCGCCATCGTGCGGGTGTCCTTCACCAATCGTTCGAGCCACTTCTGCCCGCGCTGCCAGAAGCCGCCGCGGCCGCGGACCTGAGTCCACGGCCGCGGACAGGCGTCAGTCCTGGAGCGTCTTCTTCCAGGCGCCCTCGTAGGCGACCGGCACGAACCCGATGGCCTCGTTGATGTCGAGCATCGGGCGGTTCTCCTCGGCGTTGTAGGTCATGACCCGCGGCGACTGCGGCGCCAGCTCGCGCCACGACAGCAGCCCCGCGCACTTCACGAGCATGCCGAGCCGGTGACCGCGGTGCTCCTTCAGCACCAGGGTGTCCTCCTGGTGCGACGCGGCGGTGCGGTCCTGGCCGATGACGAGCTCGTTGAAGGCGCAGAGCTCGCCGGTGACGATGTGCTGCGCGGCGGTCACCTGCAGCGTGCGTCCGCCCTCGAGGTAGCGGTTGTCGTGGCGCTCGACGCGTGCGGCATCCCAGGCCTCCTCATCGAACTCGAGGGCGCCCGCCGGCACGTCGGTCGACATGCGCGACTTCATCCATGCGTAGCCCTCGCGCAACTCCGGGGGAGTGGGCGCGTGCCACTGCACGACGCGATAGCCCTTCGCCGCGGCCAGTGCCTCGGCGTGGAGCTTCTCGATGCGGTCCATGGGGGCCGTCAGGTCGAGTGCACTCGCGCGCTCCACCTGCTCGAGGGTGTGGCCGTGCCGCAGGAAGAACCGCGTGATGTGATCGCGCGGTACGCGGCCGAACCCGGTGCGGGGGGCGAGCGTGTCGTCCCCGGGCGCGGGCGACTGCTCGGCCCACGCCTGCAGCACGGTGCGGCCGTGCTCACGGGCGGTGCGCTCGACGAACTCGTAGGCGTACGAGCCGATGCCGCGCCCCCACGCCTCGCGCAGCAGCTCGATGAGCCAGTACGCGGTGCGTGAGCCCTTCTCACGGGGCAGGTCGACACCGACCCGGCCGACGAGAGTGCCGTCGACCTCGATGAGCCACATGAAGCGCTCCTCGTCCTCGGTGTCCTGGAAGTGCGGCAGCAGCTCCGCCGCGGTGAACGTGTGGTCGGTGTGGCCCGAGATCTGCTCGAAGACGCGGTTGCGCACATCGACCATGGCGGTGAAGTCGGCGGCGTCCGGCGCGTCGAGCGACACCGGCACGGTGAGCGGGCGCAGCCGGACGTCGGAGAGGAGGGTGGTCATGATGTTCCGTTCCGGCCTACGGGCGCAGGCCTGACTGAAAGGGTCAGCGAAGGGTGAGGTTCTGCAGCAGCAGCCACGCGCGTTCGCGTTCGACCTCGGCCATTCGGCGTTCCCGCCGTGCGAGATCGGCGAACGAGGACTTCGGGAGTCGGGGCCGGGTGCTCCACAGCAGCAGGGCCAGCGCCACGCGCATGGCGACCCGGTCGAGCAGAGGCGTCTGCGATTGTCGGTCGGCTGTTCGGACGGTGTCCAGCGCGCGGGCGGCGCGCGAGACGGTCAGCGTGTTCATGATGTCTCCGAGAGAAGGGGCCGCCATGACGGCGGCGAGAGGCCGTGCCGGGCACGGCGGGAGGGAGCCCGCAGAAGACGGGCGGCGCGAAGCGCGGGGGAGATCCCCTGCGCGGCGGATGGAGCGGGTGAAGGCTCAGATCACGCAGCGGCGGGCACGCGGCCGGTGATCCCGGCCCCGAAGGAGGCGGCGGTCCCCAGAGGCCAGCGCAGCGACGTGGACGCGATGAACGCGGTGGTCAAAGCTGGGTTGCTGATGTAAAACACGTGGGAACCTCCTCTCAACTTCTGACGTGATCAAGGAACATAGCGCGTGGCGGTGCGCACGTCAAGCCCGCGTCACAGTAGCGTGGTCGGGTAACCCGTGACGGAGGGCGCCCATGCACCTGAAGAGCCTGACGCTCAAAGGTTTCAAGTCGTTCGCCCAGCCGACGACCTTCGCCCTCGAACCGGGCGTGACCTGCATCGTCGGGCCCAACGGCTCGGGCAAGTCCAACGTCGTCGACGCCCTCGCCTGGGTGATGGGGGAGCAGGGGGCCAAGACCCTGCGCGGCGGAAAGATGGAAGACGTCATCTTCGCCGGCACGGCGACCCGCGGCCCGCTGGGCCGAGCCGAGGTGCAGCTGACGATCGACAACTCCGACGGTGCGCTGCCGATCGAGTACAGCGAGGTCACGATCAGTCGCACGCTGTTCCGCAACGGCGCGAGCGAGTACGCCATCAACGGCCAGAGCTGCCGGCTGCTGGACGTGCAGGAGCTGCTCAGCGACTCCGGGCTCGGGCGCGAGATGCACGTCATCGTGGGTCAGGGGCGGCTGGACAGCGTGCTGCAGGCCTCGCCCGAGGACCGCCGCGGCTTCATCGAAGAGGCAGCCGGCATTCTGAAGCATCGGCGTCGCAAGGAGAAGACGCTCCGCAAGCTCACCGCGATGGAGGCGAACCTCACCCGGTTGTCCGATCTCGCCGGCGAGCTGCGACGCCAGCTGAAGCCCCTGGGCAAGCAGGCCGAGGTCGCCCGCGAGGCGGCGACCATCGCCGCCGTCGTGCGCGACGCCAAGGCCCGGCTGTACGCCGACGACCTCGTCGCCCTCAAGGCGCAGCTCGCCGACCACGCGCGCAACGAACAGGAGCGCCACTCCGAGCGCCTCGTGCTGCAGGACCAGGCCGAGCAGGTGCGCGTGCGGGTGGAACGACTCGAGGCGGAGCAGCGCTCCGAGGCCGTGGACCGTGCCCGACGCACGACGTTCGCCCTCGAGCAGGTGCAGGAGCGGCTGCGAGGCCTGTACTCGCTGAGCAACCAGCGCCTCGCCCTGCTCTCCGGCGACGATGCGCCGCTGTTCGAGCAGGCCACCGTGTCGCAGGCGGCCATCGACGAGGCGCGCGCTGAGATCGACCGGATCAGCGCGGGTCTGGGCACGGCGCAGGATGCCGCGGAGGCGGCGTCGCGCGGCGTCATCCGCGCCCGCGCGGAGCTCGATGCGCTCGACGCCGACATCGCCGCGCAGAGCGCGCTGGTGTCGGAGCACGACATGCGATTGGCGAAGCTGCGGGGCGCCGCCGACGCCGCGCGTTCGGAGCTTGCCGCGGTACGCGCGGGCGTCGAGCGGCAGCAGAGGGCGCTGGACGCCGCGCTGGCGCGCCGTGCCGACGCCGAGGACGCCCTCGCCGGCATCGACCCCGATCTCGTTCCCGAAGGCTCGTCCGCGGAGTATGCCGCGCTGTACGAGCGGGCGCAGCGCGAGGCGAACGACGCCGAGACGACCGTCGGCGGCATCCGTGAGCGCCTGCATGCGGCCGAGCGCGAAGTCGAGGCGCTGACGGCGCAGACCGCGGCGCTCGGGCGGGCGTTGGATGTGCGCAACGCCGCGGCGGAGATCATCGCCCGTGGCCGAGGCGGTGTGCGCGGGCTCGTCGGCGACGCGGTCAAGGTGAAGGCCGGGTACGAGGCGGCCATCGCCGCGGTGCTCGGTCAGCTGGCCGAAGGCGTGCTGGTCGACACGGCCGACGAGGCCTATGCCGTCGCCCGCCTCGCTCGCGACGCCGACCTCGGCACGGTGGACATCGCCATCGGCGAAGCCGCGGCGAGCGGTTCCCTCGTGGCCGTGCCGAACACCGTGGCGGCCACCGACGTGGTGACGGCGCCTCCCGGCATCCTCGGGCTGCTGTCCTCGGTGGCGATCGCAGACGACTTCGACGCGCTCGGCGATCTTCCCGCCGGCGTCACGGTGGTCACCCGAGCAGGGGAGATCGTCACGGCCCACACGGTGCGTGCCGGCAGCGGGGGAGGGCGCTCCCGACTGGAGCTCGCCGCCGAGCGGGATGCCGCCGTGGACCGCCTGTCCGAGATCGTCGTCGTGGCGGATTCGCTGCGAGACGGACTGCGCGACGCTCAGCGGCACCTCGACGACGCCCGCCATCGCACGCGGACGGCCCTCGAGACCCTGCGCGCGCACGACGCCGCACTGGCCGCGCACACCGAACAGGTCAACCGTGCCACCGTGCGCCATGAAGCGGCGATCGCCGAGTGCGAGCGGCTGGCGTCGGGCCTGCAGCCGGCCGAAGCGGCGGTCGCCGAAGCCGAAGCGCGGGTGCGGGCGGCCGACGACGCACTGCAGCAGGCGCTCGAGACGCCGCGCCCCATCCTCGACGCGTCGGCACGAGAAGGCATGCTGGCGGCGCTGGAGAACGCACGGGATGCCGAGATGCGCGCGCGCCTGGACGTCGAGACGCTCCGGGAGCGCATCCGCGCCGGCGAGCAGCAGGTCGTGCAGCTGGAGCGCCAGCGCGAGCGGGAGCGTGCCGCCGCCGAAGAAGCCGCACGGCGCGCGGTGATCCGCCGCGCGCAGCGCGCGGTCGCGGCCGACGTCGCCGCACAGCTGCCGCCGCTGCTCGACTCCGTGGACCGGTCCGTGTCGCAGGCGAGGGTCGAGCTGGCATCCGCCGAGTCCGCTCGGACGGCCGTCACGGCCGAGCTCGCTGAGCTGCGCGTGCAGGAGAACGCGGTGCGCGATCGGCTCGCGGCACTGACCGAGAGCGTGCACGGCCTCGAGATGCAGATGCACGAGAAGCGACTGCACGTGACGAGCCTGCGGGAGCGCGTCGCCTCCGAGCTGGGCCTCGACGAAAACATTCTGATTTCGGAATACGGTCCGGATCAGCCCGTTCCCGCCCCGACGAGCGACGACGAGGCGCGGACGGAACCGTACGACCGTGCGGCCCAGCGCCGACGTCTGCAGGATGCCGAGCGCAAGCTCGGCCAGCTGGGAAGAGTGAATCCCCTCGCGCTGGAGGAGTTCGCCGCGCTGGAGCAGCGCCATGCGTTCCTCACCGAGCAGCTCCACGACCTCGCGCAGACCCGCGCGGATCTCATGACGATCATCGAAGAGCTCGACGAGCGGATGCAGACGATCTTCCTCGCCGCCTTCGAAGACACGAAGCAGGCATTCGCCGAGGTCTTCCCGATCCTCTTCCCCGGCGGCACGGGGAGCATCTCGCTGACCGATCCCGAGAGCCCGCTCACCACCGGCATCGAGGTCAGCGTGCGGCCGGTCGGAAAGAAGATCGAGCGCCTCTCCCTGCTCTCCGGCGGGGAGCGGTCGCTGGCGGCGGTCGCTCTGCTCACGGCCATCTTCATGGCACGCCCGAGCCCGTTCTACATCCTCGACGAGGTGGAGGCGGCGCTGGACGACGCCAACCTGGGGCGTCTCCTCGGAGTCTTCGAGCGGCTGCGCGAGTCCAGCCAGCTGATCGTCATCACCCATCAGAAGCGCACGATGGAGATCGCCGACGCGCTCTACGGCGTGTCGATGCGTCAGGACGGCGTCTCCGCAGTGGTCGGTCAGCGCGTGCGCGACAAACAGAGTGCGTAGCGCACCTAGGCTGGAAGCATGGCGGAGAACTCCTGGTCGCTCGGCCGCGCACTGCGCGGCATGTTCGTCAAACCCACGATCGACGAGAACACCTGGGAGGACCTGGAGACGGCGCTGCTGACCGCGGACTTCGGTCCCGACATCACCGAGCGCATCGTCGAGGAGCTGCAGGAGAAGGTCGAGCGCTACCGCACGACCGATCCGCGCGACCTGCAGCGGATGCTGCGGGAGACGCTCGAGGAGCACTTCGCGAAGTTCGACACCACCCTGCGCCTCACCGAGCGCCCCGCGGTGGTGCTCGTGGTCGGCGTCAACGGGGTCGGCAAGACGACGACGATCGGCAAGTTCGCGAAGTTCCTGCAGCGGTATGGGCGATCGGTGGTCGTCGGTGCAGCCGACACGTTCCGCGCCGCAGCGGTGGATCAGCTGGCCACCTGGGCCGAGCGTGGCGGTGCGGCGATCGTGCGCCCCCAGCAGGAGGGCCAGGATCCGGCATCCGTCGCCTTCCAGACGATCGAGTACGCCAAGCGCACCGGCACCGAGATCGTGCTGGTCGACACCGCCGGGCGGCTCCACACCAAGGGCGGGCTCATGGACGAGCTCACCAAGATCCGCCGGGTCATCGAGAAGCAGGCGCCCATCAGCGAAGTGCTGCTCGTGCTGGATGCCACGACCGGCCAGAACGGCGTCATGCAGGCGGAAGCGTTCCTGCAGCACGCGGGGGTCACCGGGCTCGTGCTCACCAAGCTCGACGGCTCCGCCAAGGGCGGATTCGTTCTCGCGGTGCAGGAGCGCACCGGCATCCCGGTCAAGCTGCTCGGGCAGGGTGAGGGCATCAACGACCTCACCGGTTTCACGCCGCACGTCTTCGCCGCATCGCTGGTCGAGTGACCGGTCCGGCGCGCCGGACTACCGCCGTGGGTGCGGGACTGGTTTCATAGAGGCATGGCGATCGAGCACGACTACTTCGGACTCTTGGAGACCGGCCCCGACGGGTCGATCTTCTGGTCGGAGAACGTCGAGTTCGCCGACCAGATCGTCACCGTGGACCTCACGGCGCCGGATCAGGACGACGTCTCGCCGGCGGCGCTCGACATCGCCGCAGCGATGATCACCGCCCTCGAGAGCATCGACCTCACCGCCCGCAACGCGATGGTCACCGAGCTCGACGACCGCACCAGCGAGGTGACCGAGTACATCCTGCAGCAGCAGGACCGCATGGGGGACCGCATCGAGGAGTACCTCGTCGACATCTCCGGCGACGTGCACGTGGACGTGATCCGCTCGCTGCAGTTGATGAGCATGACGATCCTCGCCGACGAGCACGGCGGCAAGGACCCGTTCGCGGTGCTGGAATACGCCCTCGACCCGGACGCCACCGACGACGTGCTGCTGGTGAACCTCGCCTCCGACGGCGAAGTGCAGTCCGTCACCAGCGCCGAGTGAGTATTCGCGCTCCCGAGTGAGTATTCGCGTTCCCGAGTGAGTATTCGTCGGGGCGAGAGAGCACGGGCGCGCCGGGGCATCCGTACGCTGAACACATGAATCGGGTGGGTAGACCCAAGGCCTCGTCGCGGGACACGCTGGCCGAGGCGGCGTGCGAGCTCTTCCTCGAGCAGGGGTACGACGCGACGTCGGTGGCCGACATCACCACGCGCGCCGGAGTGAGCAGGTCCAGCTTCTTCAACTACTTCTCGTCCAAGGCCGATGTGCTGTGGTCGGGACTCGACGCGCGGTTGGATGCCGCGACGACCGCACTGCGCGCATCCGTGCCGGTGCGCGAGGCGCTGACGGCCATCGGCGACGACTTCAGGCCCGACCACCTCGCGTTGGCAATCGCCCACGAAGCGGCGATGGGGCTGGCGGCGGAGCTGAACCGAGAACGCGCGGCGCGTCAGCTGCGCCTGGCGCGCGCGGTCGCCGAGCGCCTGCACCGCGACGGCTGCGAAGGGCTGGTGGGGGAGGTGGCCGGCAGTGCGTACGCCGGCGCCGTCTTCGCCGCCGTCTGGGCGTGGGCGCAGGGCGGCCCCGGCGGGTCGGCCCTCGCGCCGCTGCTGCACGCCGCACTCGCGCTCGTTCCCTCGCCCGGCCCGGTGCGGCAGCTGCGCCTCGTGGTGCGCGCCGAACAGTTCGCCGAGGCTCTGGAGTTCTACCGCGACGTCGTCGGGATGCCGCAGGCGGAGGCCTATGAAGCCGAGGGTGGCGCGCGGGTCGCGATCCTCGACGCGGGTCGGGCGACGCTGGAGCTGGCCAACCCCGCTCAGGTCGAGCACATCGACGCCGTCGAGACCGACGGTGACGCTCCGAGCGACCGGCTGCGGATCGGCTTCGAGGTCGCGGATGCGGATGCCGCGGCATCCGCCCTCACCGCCGCAGGGGCGGAGCTGCAGGCATCCGCTCGCGTCACACCCTGGGGTTCCCGCAACGCCCGGCTGCGCGCGCCCGCGGGGCTGCAGGTCACCCTGTTCCAGGAGCCGACCGCCTAGCAGAGTCGGCGGATGGGTCGCGCGTCCGCGTAGAATCGGGGAATCATGGCTACCTTCGGCACGCTCTCAGATCGTCTCACAGAGACCTTCCGCAACCTCCGCACCAAGGGCAAGCTCACTGCCGCCGACGTCGACGGGACGGTACGAGAGATCCGTCGCGCGCTTCTCGACGCCGACGTGGCGCTGCCGGTCGTCAAGGAGTTCACCGCCAAGGTGCGGGAGCGGGCGCTCGGCGACGAAGTCAACCGTGCGCTGAACCCCGCGCAGCAGGTGGTGCAGATCGTCAACGAGGAGCTCATCGCGATTCTCGGTGGACAGCAGCGTCGGCTGCAGTTCGCCAAGAACCCGCCGACGGTCATCATGCTCGCGGGCCTGCAGGGGTCGGGCAAGACCACGTTCGCCGGCAAGCTCGCCAAGCAGCTCGAGAAGGAGGGTCACACGCCCCTCCTCGTCGCAGCCGACCTCCAGCGCCCGAACGCCGTGAACCAGCTGCAGGTCGTCGCCCAGCAGGCCGGTGCGGCGATCTATGCCCCCGAGCCCGGCAACGGCGTGGGCAACCCGGTGCAGGTCGCCCGCGACGGCGTCGAGACCGCCCGGCGCCAGCTGCACGACGTCGTCATCATCGACACCGCCGGACGCCTGGGCGTCGACGCCGACCTGATGAAGCAGGCATCCGACATCCGCAAGGCGACGGACCCCGACGAGGTGCTCTTCGTCATCGACGCCATGATCGGTCAGGACGCCGTCAACACGGCCAAGGCCTTCCAGGAGGGCGTCGACTTCACCGGCGTCGTGCTGTCCAAGCTCGACGGCGACGCCCGCGGTGGCGCCGCACTGTCGGTGGCATCCGTCACCGGACGCCCCATCATCTACGCGTCCACGGGTGAGGGCCTCGACGACCTCGAAGCCTTCCACCCCGACCGCATGGCCAGCCGCATCCTGGACCTCGGTGACATCCTCACCCTGATCGAGCAGGCCCAGCAGGCGTTCGACGAGGAAGAGGCGCAGAAGGTCGCGGAGAAGTTCGCGACCGACAGCTTCACCCTCGAGGACTTCCTCGAGCAGATGCAGCAGCTCAAGAAGATGGGCTCGATGAAGAAGATGCTCGGCATGCTGCCGGGCATGGGCCAGATGAAGCAGCAGCTCGAGGACTTCGACGAGAAGGAGATCGACCGCACCGAGGCGATCATCCGGTCGATGACGCCCGCCGAGCGGCGCAACCCCAAGGTTCTCAACGGCTCGCGCCGGCTGCGCATCGCGCGCGGTTCCGGAATGACGGTCACCGACGTCAACCAGCTCGTGCAGCGCTTCGATCAGGCCGCGAAGATGATGAAGACCGTCGCGCGCGGCGGCGTGCCCAACATCCCGGGCATGGGGCCGGTCGGCGGCAAGCCGGGCGCATCCAGCAAGCGCGGCAAGCAGCAGAAGAAGAAGGCCGTGTCGCGGTCGGGCAACCCGGCCAAGCGCGCCGCGGAGGCCGCCGGTCTGGCAGCGGCCACCGCGCCCACCGGGTCGGGCTTCGGCCTGGGCGCGGCGCAGGCTCCGCCGACCGAGGCGGATCTCGCCGAGATCCAGAAGCTCTTCGGCAAGAGCTGAGCCGGGGGCCGCGACGTTTGCGGCATCCGCCCGCCGCACCGTCGCGAGAACAGGTGATCTCGCGAGCGCAGGACGGATGCCGCGGGGTTTCGCCTGCGCCGGGGAGATCTCCTGCGCTCGGCGCGGAATCGGGGCCCGGGTGGCCGCGCGTCAGCGCGCGAGAGTCAGCAGGTGCTCGCGCAGCGTCGGGCCGTTGCGGAACTCGCGGATGAGGTGCTGCACGACTTCGCGCAGGTCGCCGCCGGCGGCCTCGGCCACCGTCAACTGGCGTGCGTAGCTCGCACCGCCGCTGAGAATGGCGTCCACTCCGGCCAACTCGCGGGCGCACTTGAGTTCGACGGCGACGTCCGCCAGCCGGTCGAGCGTCTCGCGCAGGTGCTCGGCGACGGGGACCTGCGTTCCCGCACGGTCGACGATCAGGCGGGCGTCCATGCCGTAGCGCGCCGCGCGCCACTTGTTCTCGCGCACGAACCAGGGCTGCAGGATGGGAAGCTCGCGTCCCGCGTCGAGTTCGCGCGAGAAATGCTCGACGAGCACCTGCACCAGGGCGGTCACCGCCGCCAACTCGGGCAGCGTCGACATGCCGTCGCAGGCGCGCACTTCGACCGTGCCCCAGCGGGGAGCCGGCCGCACGTCCCAGCGCACCTCGGTGGCATCCGCCATCACGCCCGTGGCGGCCATGTCGTCGAGGTAGGACTCGTACTCCGCCCAGTTCTGCAGCGGCCAGGGGAGACCCGCAGTGGGCAGCTGCTGGAACACCAGCGCCCGGTTGGAGGCGTACCCGGTGCTCTCGCCGGCCCAGAACGGGCTCGACGCCGACAGGGCCTGCAGGTGCGGCAAGTACGTCGCCAGTGCGTTGACGATCGGCAGCACCTTGTCGACGTCATCCACGCCGACGTGCACGTGCACGCCCCAGATCATCATGTTGCGCCCCCACCACTGGGTGCGCTCGATCAGCTTGTGGTACCGGGTCTTGTCGGTGACGCCCTGCTCGAACCACTGTGCGAACGGGTGGCTGCCGGCGCACAGCAGCTCCAGCCCCATCGGGTCGGTGACCGTGCGGACGGCGGCGATCGCGTCGGCGATGTCGTCGACGGCGGCCGCCACTGTGCTGCCGACGCCACTTGTCACCTCGAGGGTGTTGGTGAGCAGTTCGCCGGTCACGGTGAAGCGCTCATGCGCCGTGGAATCCGCGAGGGCCTCGATGACCTCGGGCGCCCTGGGTGCCAGATCGCCCGTCTTTCCGTCGGCGAGCATCAGCTCCCATTCCAGTCCGACAGAGGAACGGGCGGATGTCGCGAAGGGCACCGTCATGGGCACATTCTGACACGCGCTCAAGGTTGGTTCGCCGCATGGCTCCGCATCTGGCAAAATAGAAGGCTGGACCGCCTACTCGACCCTCTATCCAGTGCGCGATCCTCCCTCAGAGCTTTTGCCGGGTGTGCACCCCACGCTCCAGGCGACGTTCATCCTTCCAACACATTCAGGAGAATTGTGGCTGTCAAGATCCGTCTCAAGCGGCTCGGCAAGATCCGTGCCCCGTACTACCGCATCGTCGTCGCCGACTCGCGCACCAAGCGCGACGGCCGCGTGATCGAGGAGATCGGCAAGTACCACCCGACCGAGGAGCCCTCGTTCATCGAGGTCGACTCCGAGCGCGCGCAGTACTGGCTCTCCGTGGGCGCCCAGCCCACCGAGCAGGTCGCGGCGCTGCTCAAGCTGACCGGCGACTGGGGTCAGTTCAAGGGCGACAAGAACGCCGTCTCGACCGTGAAGGTCGCCGCGCCGAAGGAGCCGTTCCAGCTCGACGCCGCGAAGAAGTCCGTTGTGAAGGCGAAGGCGGAGAAGAAGGCCGACGCGCCTGCTGCCGCTGAGGCGACGTCCGACGAGGCACCCGCCTCGACCGACGCAGAGTAATCCGTTGCTGGCCGCCGCGCTCGAGCACGTCGTCAAGGGGATCGTCGATCACCCGGACGATGTGAAAGTCCACACCTCCACGTCGCCTCGCGGTGACGTGATCGAGGTGCGCGTGCACCCCGACGACCGGGGTCGCGTCATCGGGCGCGGCGGACGCACGGCGAAGGCGCTGCGCACCGTCGTGTCGGCACTGGCCGACGGGCGCCGCGTACGCGTCGACGTCGCGGATGACTGACATGTCCGAACCGAAGACCCCGCGTGCCCAGCTGCGCGTCGGGCGCCTGGTCAAGGCGCACGGCCTCAAGGGCGCGCTGAAGCTCGAGCTGTACACCGACGACCCGGACGGACGCTTCGTCCCCGGGGCGGCGTTCACACTGCAGGTGCCCGAGGCCTCGCCCTGGCACGGCAAGACCATCACCGTTCGCGAATTCCGGTGGATGAACTCGCACCCCGTCGTCTTCTTCGACGGCGTGGACGACCGCGAGGGCGCCGAGACGCTGGTGCGCGCGATCCTGTGGATCGACCAGGACGACACCGATGAGGCATCCGAGCCGGATGCCTGGTACGACCACCAGCTGGTCGGACTCGACGTCGTCCGCGACGAGCAGGTCGTCGGCCGCGTCGTGCGCGTGGATCACCTCCCCGCGCAGGACCTGCTGATCATCCGCCCGGTCGGCGACGACGACGAGCGCGAGATCCTCGTTCCGTTCGTCAAGGCGATCGTCCCCGAGGTCGATGTCGCGGCGGGTCGCGTCATCGTGACCCCGCCGGCGGGACTGTTCGAGGAGCTGCCGAAGGAGCCCGAACAGGAGTCCTCCGAGCAGGAGTCCTCCGAGCAGGAGTCCTCCGAGGAGGATGCCGCGGACCACCGCTCATCGGCCGACGATGCCGCGCCCCACGCGGACGCCCCCGAGGCCCCGCGCGCCGAGGACTGACGTGCGCATCGACGTCGTCACGATCTTCCCGGCGTTCTTCGACGTGCTCGAGGTGTCGCTGCTGGGCAGAGCCCGCGGCAGCGGCCTGCTCGACGTGCGCGTGCACGACCTTCGTGATCACACGCACGACCGGCATCGCACCGTCGACGACACCCCCTACGGCGGCGGCGCCGGCATGGTGATGAAGCCGGAGCCCTGGGGCGAGGCACTGGATGCCATCGCCGCCGAAGCGACGGAAGCCGGCATCCGTCCCGTCTTCATCTTCCCGTCGCCGGCGGGGGAGCGGTTCACTCAGGCCACCGCCCGTGAGCTCTCGACCGCTCCGCACCTCGTCTTCGGGTGCGGTCGGTACGAAGGCATCGACGAGCGCGTGTTCGACTACGCCGCCACCCTCGGCGAGGTGCGACTGGTGAGCCTCGGCGACTACGTGCTCAACGGCGGTGAGGTCGCAGCGATGGCCATGATCGAGGCGATCGGCCGGCTCGTGCCCGGTGTCGTGGGCAACCCCGAGAGCCTCGTCGAGGAGTCGCACGAGGACGGGTTGCTCGAATACCCGTCGTACACGAAACCGTCGTCGTGGCGCGGCCGCGACGTGCCGCCGATCCTGTTGAGCGGCAACCACGGTGCCGTTGCGACCTGGCGGCACGAGCAGCAGGTCGAGCGCACACGGGAGCGTCGCCCCGACCTGCTCGCCTGACGGAGCTGACCGCGGCACCCCGCAGCTCGATTCCCGGCCGCTCGGCCGACCCGAGAATGCCGGCGACGTTCTGGTCAGTCGACGCCGAGGAACGACCGATCGGTCAGCACGATCGGGCCGTCGGCGGTGATGGCGATGGTGTGCTCGGAGTGGGCGCCCCGCGAGCCGTCGGCGCTGCGCAGCGTCCAGCCGTCGGGGTCGGTGACGAGTTTGTCTGTGGTCTGGAGGAACCAGGGCTCGAGCGCCAGCACGAGCCCCGCCCGCAGCGGGTAGCCGCGGCCGGGCTTGCCGTCGTTGGGGACGTGCGGATCACCGTGCATGGTGCGCCCCACGCCGTGACCGCCGAAGTCGGTGTTGATCGAGTAACCGTCGCCGTGGGCGACTTCGGCGACGGCGTGCGAGATGTCGCCGACCCGGTTGCCGACCGTGGCGGCGGCGATCGCGGCATCCAGGGCGCGTTCCGTGGTGTCGATGAGGGCGAGGTCCTCGTCGCGGGGGGTGCCCACGACGAAAGAGACCGCCGAGTCGGCGACCCAGCCGTCGACGGCGACCGCGAAGTCCAGCGTGACCAGGTCGCCGTCGCGGAGGGCGTAGTCGTGGGGGAGGCCGTGCAGCACGGCGTCGTTGACCGAGGTGCAGATGACCTTGCCGAAGGGGCTTGCCCCGAAGGACGGGTGGTAGTCGATGTAGCAGGACTCGGCTCCCGCGCGGCGGATCATGTCGTGGGCGCGGCGGTCGATCGCGAGCAGGTTGGTGCCCACCTTCGTCTCGTCGCGCAGGGTCGCCAGGGCCTCGGCGACGAACCGGCCTGCCGGTCGCATCGCGTCGATCTCGGCAGGCGTGCGCAGCTCGATCATGGGGTTCCTTCCGTCGCCTTCTATTGTCACCGATGACGCGCATGGTGCGGTCCGTGCCGACTCTCGGCGCCCGCTCGGGTGGGCAGGCGTAGCATCGACAGCATGTGGCTGCGACGGGCGTTCTTTCTCTGGCTGCTGCCGGCCGCCTTCGTGCTGCCGCTGTGGCTGCTGGTCGGATGGGTCGCCTTCGACGGCGGCGGCTGGGCGCTGCTGTGGATGCTGTTCATCGCGCTGCCCAGCGTGCTGATCGTGCAACTGGTGCTGACGCTGCTGGTGCGCGCCCGCGGCACCGTCCGCGCCCAGCGCGCCGTGTCGTGGTGGGACGTGCTGGGATTCAGTCTCTGGCACCTCTCGGTCATCTCGCTGGGGTTCTACGCCTCGACCTGGGTGGCGCAGGCCTTCGCCTCGGCCGCCATCGCCGTGGGGCTGTTCTGGCTGCTGCTGTGGCAGCTGTGGTCGGAGGCGCGACCGCGGGTGACCCTGGTGCGCGCCGGCGACGGCACGGCCTTCATCCCGCCGCCGGAGCGCCGGGACGAGCCCGTGGCAGAGCCCGCTGTGGTCGTCATCGAGGAGAAGCGCACGCCTCCGGGCGTCTGACGTTTTGGCCGGGGGGCATGGGCATGGCAGAATGGACCTTCGTGCCCTGAACGTCTCTGCCTCAGGGGAGCGGACCGCGCAGTCGGTCCCGGGGCACCGACTCTCTTTATTCCTCTATCTCGCGGTCGACCTGTGGCGGCTGCAGGAAGTGACGATCATGCAGATCCTCGACGCCGTCGACGCAGCATCCCTGCGCTCCGACATCCCCAACTTCGGCCCCGGTGACACCGTCAAGGTGCACGTCAACATCACCGAGGGCAACCGCTCGCGTATCCAGGTCTTCCAGGGCGTCGTGCTCGGTCGCTCCGGAGACGGTGTGCGCGAGACCTTCACCGTCCGCAAGATCAGCTTCCAGGTGGGCGTGGAGCGTACCTTCCCCGTGCACAGCCCGGTGATCGACCACATCGAGGTCGTCACCCGCGGTGACGTGCGTCGCGCGAAGCTCTACTACCTGCGCAACCTGCGTGGCAAGAAGGCCAAGATCAAGGAGAAGCGCGACCGCTGATCGCGCCGCTGTGACGGATGCCCCGGGGTCGCCCTCGGGGCATCCGTGTCTCCACGCTCGGGCGCACGGCGTCGCATACGCCCGACCGCATGACGAATGTGCGACGCTTGAGACTGCCGCCTCCGTCTCACGTGGGGCGCCGGAAGAGGATTGTCGATGACGGCTGAGCAGACGGCCCCGCAGCACGACCCGCGGGTGCCTCGTCGCCGCCGGGGCTTGTGGCCGTTCGTGCGCGACGTGCTGATCATCGTGCTGATCGCGATCGTCGTCTCCTTCCTCGTGAAGACCTTCGTGGTGCGGTCCTTCTACATCCCGTCGGGCTCCATGCAGCAGACCCTGCAGATCGAGGACCGCATCCTGGTCGACGAGCTGACGCCTCGCTTCGGCGGCTATGAGCGCGGCGACATCGTCGTGTTCCGGGATCCGGGCGGCTGGCTGCCGACGACGCCGGAGCCGGAGCGGTCCGCCGTCGCGGCAGCGCTCGAGTGGGCGGCGTCGATCGTCGGACTGTCTGCGCCCGACAGCAAGGATCACCTCATCAAGCGCATCGTCGGGTTGCCGGGCGACCACGTCGTCTGCTGCAACGCGCTCGGCCAGCTGACCGTCAACGGGGTGCCGGTGGATGAAGCGCCCTACCTCAACCTGATCGGGGGCGAGTCCGCCCCGCAGCGGGTCGAGTTCGACGTCGTGGTTCCCGAGGGCTCGCTCTGGGTGCTGGGCGACAACCGCGATCACTCGCGTGATTCCCGCTACAACCAGGAGCAGCCGGGCAAGGGGTTCGTTCCCCTCGACAACGTCGTGGGCCGCGCGTTCCTCATCACGTGGCCCTTCGAGCGGGTCGGTTTCATCGACGGCAACCACGACGTCTTCGTCGGCGTGCCCGACCCCGAGCACGAGCCTGCGGCGCCATGACGGTCGTCGAGCCCCGGCTGACGCTCGAGCGTCGTCTGCTGCGCGAGCACGCGGTCGTCATCGCCTGCGATGAGGTGGGGCGTGGCGCGCTTGCGGGACCGGTTGCGGTGGGCGCCGTCGCGATCGATGCCGCGCGGGCACGCCGCCGCGTGCCGGAGGGCCTGCGGGACTCGAAGCTCGTCGCCGAGGCGCGGCGCCCCGTCGTGGCCGAGCGCGCCGCCGGGTGGGTGCAGGCGTCGGCTGTGGGCTGGGCGACGGCGGCGGAGGTGGATGCCGTGGGCATCATCCGCTCGCTGGGGCTTGCGGCGCTGCGGGCGATCACCCAGCTGCGCGATCAGGGCGTGGTGCCCGAGGACGCGATCGTGCTGCTGGACGGCAATCATGACTACATCACCCCGGCCGGGGGCGCAGGTCTGCACGTGCGGCCCGTGGTGAAGGCCGACCGCGACTGCGCCAGTGCCGCTGCGGCATCCGTCATCGCCAAGGTCGCCCGCGACGGGCACATGACCGCTCTTCACGACGACTGGCCCGACTATCAGTGGGCGCGCAACAAGGGCTACGCGAGCCTCGAGCATCGCGCCGCGATCCGTTCGCTGGGGCTCAGCGCGCATCACCGGGCTTCATGGTCGATCGCCGAGGCACCGACGCTGTTCTGACCCGGGCCTAGGATGGAATCACCATGGACGATGAGGGCTTCGAGGACTACGACCGCGAACTAGAGCTGGCGCTGTATCGCGAGTACCGCGATGTCGTGTCGCAGTTCGCCTATGTGATCGAGACTGAGCGTCGCTTCTACCTCGCCAACGAGGTGAACGTCGTGCGGCGCGACACCGAACACGACTTCTACTTCGAGATCTCGATGACCGACGTCTGGGTGTGGGACATCTACCGCGCGGACCGGTTCGTGAAGTCGGTGCGGGTGCTGACCTTCAAGGACGTCAACGTCGAGGAGCTGACCCGGCGGGACTTCCACCTGCCCGAGGAGCTTTCGCTGGACTCCTAGGCCCGCGCGCTCTCCACAACCGCAGATCCGGGCGAGTCGTCCCCGAAACGGCCGTGACGCTGCACCGCTCATCGGCGGACGCGCCACGATCGCTGCATGGCAGCCAAGGACGAGCGCGGGAGAGCGGGGGAGCGGCGTGCCGCCCGGCATCTGGAGCAGGCCGGGTGGCGGGTGCTCGACCGCAACTGGCGCTGCCCGCAGGGCGAGGTGGACATCGTCGCCACGAGCGCTGACGCGCTCGTCGTCGTCGAGGTGAAGACGCGGCGCTCGGACGCTTTCGGCCACCCCCTGGAAGCCGTCGATGAGCGCAAGCGCCGCCGACTGTGGCAGCTGGCCTTCGCGTGGATGGCCGCCCACCCCGACCTCGTGCAGGGACGCCGCCTGCGCCTGGACGTCATCGCCATCACGGGCGACGACCCCGAGACGGCAATGCTCGAGCACGTGCAGGACCTGCGATGAGTGTCGCGAGGACGTGGGCGGTCGCGTTGACGGGCCTCGACGGCGCGCTGGTCGAGGTGGAGGCGGACCTGTCGCGGCAGACACCGGACTTCAAGATCATCGGGCTGCCGGACAAGGCGCTGGGCGAGGCCCACCAGCGGGTGCACAACGCGTGCGAGAACTCCGGCGTGCTTCTGCCGCGCAGACGCATCACCGTCAACCTGTCGCCCGCGAGTCTGCCGAAGCACGGGGCGGGCTTCGACGTCGCGATCGCGGTGGCCGCGCTGGCGACCGAGCAAACCCTCGACCACGCTTCACTCCGCCGCACGGTGCACGTGGGGGAGCTGGGTCTGGACGGGCGGCTGCGCCCGGTGCCGGGCGTGCTCCCGGCTGTGCTCGCCGCCGCGCGGGCGGGCATCACCCGTGTGGCCGTTCCCCACGCGAACCGCGCTGAGGCGGAGCTCGTCGAGGGTGTGGAGGTGCTGGGCGCCGCGAGCCTGCTCGACGTGCTGCGCTGGCACGGCCTGGCCGTCGAAGATCGCCCGCTCCCGCCGGTCAGGGTCGACGCGCCGCCCGAGCCGGCGGCGCCCCGACTCGAGCTCGCAGAGGTGATCGGGCAGCGCGACGCCGTGGATGCCGTCGTGGTCGCCGCCTCCGGGGGGCACCACATGCTGATGAGCGGCCCGCCCGGCGCCGGCAAGACGATGCTCGCCAGGCGGCTCCCCGGCATCCTTCCCGACCTCGACGATGCGGCCGCGCTGCAGGCCGCCTCGGTGCGCTCCCTCGGCGGTGCGCGCGTGACCCGGCTGGAACGCACGCCGCCGTTCGAAGCGCCCCACCACACCTCCAGCATCGCGGCTCTCGTCGGGGGCGGCAGCCGCACCATCCGTCCCGGCGCGATCGCCCGCGCGAGTGGAGGCGTGCTCTTCCTCGACGAGGCGGGCGAGTTCGCTTCCGGCGCGCTGGACGCCCTGCGGGAGCCGCTGGAGCACGGATCGATCCTGATCGAACGCGCCGGCGCGAGCGCGATGTTTCCTGCGCGATTCCAGCTGGTGCTCGCAACCAATCCGTGCCCGTGCGGGGCGTACGGCGTGCCGGGCGGCGACTGCGTCTGCCCGCCCGCGGGAATCCGCCGCTACCTGGGGCGGCTCTCCGGTCCGATCCGCGACCGTATCGACATCGAGCTGGCCGTCACCCGGGTGTCGGTCGCGCACGCGCAGGTCGCGGCCGAACGGACCATCACCACCGCGCAGGCGCGTGACCGCGTAGCAGAGGCGCGCGATCGCGCGGCCCGTCGGTTGCGGGCGACCCCGTGGCGCACGAACGCGGAGGTCTCCGGCACCTGGCTCAGGCAGGGCCCCGTCGCCCCGCCGCCGGCGGTCCGCCGACCGCTGGATGCCGCGCTCCATCGCGGTGCGCTCACCTTGCGCGGCTATGACCGGGTGCTGCGCGTCGCCTGGAGCCACGCCGACCTCGCGGGGCGCGAGCGCCTCGAGCTCGACGACATCGGCCGCGCGCTCTACCTGAAGAAAGGCGCGACCCCCTTGTGAACCCGCTGCAGCAAGACTCCGGATCCGCGCGCGAAGCGCTCGTCGGCCTGATTCCGGCTGACCTCGACGACGACGCCGTGCTCGATCGACGCGCGCGGGGCGTGTGGTCGGCGCTGTGTGAACCGGGCGACGGCGATGCGGGAACACTCGTGGCGGCCGTCGGCGCCGCCGAGGCCCTGCGGCTCGTCATCGCCGACGACGCGCGCGCGGTCGCCGCCGTCGTGGATGGCGACCCCGGGCGGACGCGTGAGGCTCTGGACCGGTGGCGACCACGCTTGCAGCCGGGTGCGGTGGCAGCGGCGTTCGACACCGCCCGCCGCGCCGGCGTGCGTCTCGTGGTGCCGGGTGACGACGTCTGGCCGACGCGCGTGGACGACCTGGGTGCTCACGCGCCGCTGTGTCTCTGGGTGCGCGGGGCGATGCCTGGGCGGGTGGGTGCGGCCGTCGCCATCGTGGGTGCGCGGGCGGCGACATCGTACGGCGAGCACGTGGCGATGGAACTTGCCGCCGACCTCGCGGGCGACGGCATCCGCATCATCTCGGGAGCCGCCTATGGCATCGACGGGGCTGCCCATCGGGCGGCGTTGGCGGCGGGAGGAGCCACCGACGCGCTGCTGGCCGGCGGCGTGGACCGCGCCTATCCGTCGGGCCACGAGGATCTGCTCCGCCGCGTCGCCCGCACCGGCGCGGTCATGAGTGAGGTCGCGTGTGGCGCCGCCCCCACCAAGTGGCGGTTCCTCGCCCGCAACCGCCTCATCGCCGCAATGGCGGATGCGACGGTGGTCGTCGAGGCGGGCTGGCGCAGCGGTTCTCTCAACACGGCGGGGCACGCCGCAGCCCTCGGGCGTGCGCTCGGGGCGGTGCCGGGCCCCGTGACGAGTCCCTCGTCGGCCGGATGCCACCGGCTGCTGCGCGATTACGACGCGCGGTGCATCACGAGCGCGGCCGACGTCCGCGAGCTGCTGGGTGCCACAGAGGAGGTCCTCCCCGGGGCGGAGGACTGGGTCGACGAGATGACGGCGCTGCGTGACGCGCTCAGTACGCGCGTCTGGCGCGCGGTCGACGACGTCGCGCGCCGGTGCGGACAGAGCATCGGCGACGTCGAGCGGGGCCTCGGGCTGCTGCTGTTGGAAGGGCGGGCGCAGCACGGGCCGGGCGGGTGGCGGCTGATCGCGGCGCGACGCTGACCGGTGCGTCGATGCGTCCGTTGTCGGTTGTCGACTCGGCCCGGTGTCCGAAACGAGGACCACCAGGGTTGGCGGAGGATCCTTGCAAGCGGGCGATGATCACAGGAAGAGACATCGGTACCGCACGCTGCCGCGGAGGCGCCCCACACGGGAGCCGGCGTGGCGGGCGGCCACCGCGAGATCGATCCGGTTCCGTGCCGACAGCAGCAGCTGGGCGCTGCGCGCCCAGCGTGCGGCGGCGCGGAGCTGGCTGGGCGCTCGCAATCCACGATCGCGGTAGCGGCGGTACAGGCCGGCCTGGCCTTCGCCCCACGCAAGGCTCTGCCGGAACGCTGCTGCGGGCTCGGCGCGCAGGCGGTAGTTGACGGTGGCCTCGGGGACGTAGGCGAAGGCCACCCCGTGATCGAGCTGAGCCCTCCAGCAGAAGTCCACGTCCTCGGTCGTCAGTAGATCCGGATCGAATCCTCCTGTTCGTTCGAAGACCTCGCGCCGGCATCCGAGCGCGCCGCCGAACGTCCAGGGGAGGAAGTCGAAGTAGTCCATCGGACCGGATTCGTGCAGACCCTCCCACCCACGGGTGAGCCGGGGCGGATTGAGCATATCGAGGCGGATTCGGGCGGAGACGAGATCGGCGCGGTCCAACGCGAGGCCCATCTCCGCGACATAGTTCGTCGAGATGACGTCGTCGTCGTCGACGAACAGGATCCCCGGAGCTGCGGCCGCACCGGCTCCGACGTTGCGGGCATAGGCCGCGCCGCGGCGCGTGTTGTCCTCGCGGACTGTCAGTTGGGGCAGGAGTCCGCGGAACGCCGCGGCGGTCTCATCGATCGCACCCGGTGCGCCGTTGTTCACGACGATGACCTCCGTCGGCGGCAGCTGCTGCGCGGCGAGCGCAGTCAGCTGATCCGCCAGCCACGGACCCCCCACTGTTGCAACGACGACCGTGCACTCCACTGTTCTCTCCCCGTTGCCGCGCAGGCGCTCTCGCCTGACGTTGTGCACTCTTCCCCCGGAGCGTCGCCGCCGCGGAGCGACCGCGCACCGCACGGGAATCATAGGGCTCCCCGTGAGGGTGGGGGAGTGCGGTGTCCCCCGGGCAGAGTCGGGAGCCGCTCACCTCAGGGTGGATCGGTCCCGTGATCGTCGGCGCGCATCGCGGAGAGGAGCGCGAACGTCTGGACCGTTATCGCTGCGACCTCGGCGAGGATCTCTCCGACGAATCCGCCCGCAGCACCTCCGGCCGCGGCGAGCAGGCTGATCGCGGGAACGCCGACGACGGCGCCTGCCGCAGTTGAGACCGTGAGCGCCGGCACCCGCCGGTACGCGACCAACGCGAGTCCGCCGGTGGCGCGTGAGATGCAGACGAGCGCAACGACGATACCGCCGAGGGCGGCGAGCGACCACTGCACCTCGACGGTTCCCGTGAAGAGGAACGGCGTGACGATCGGAGTGGCGACCGTGAAGACCATGCCTGCGAGCACCCCGACCGCACCGCAGATCAGGATCGATCTGGTCGCTCGATGGCGGCGTTCGCCGGGGCTGCGCGCAGAGCCCATCCAGGTCTGCAGCACATTGGGCACCGCCTGCAGGACGGTCAATCCCATCCGCATCAGACGCTCCACCGCAGCGAACGTGCTCAGCGCGGATGGGGCGAAGATTCCGACGAGGGTGATGGGCAGCGCCATGTAGAGGGCGCCGATCGAGCGCACGCCCATGGCCGGCAGTTGCTCGCGTATCGCGGCCACATCGTGAGCGAAGGAGAAATCAGACGAGGATTCACGGTCGCGGCGTGCGAGCAGCAGGCTGACGATCGGACTGATGATGGCGGACAGCAGGTAGCTGGCGGGCACGGTCTCCAGTGGCGCGCCCGCGAGGAGGGCGACGGACGAGCCGGTGATGAGCACGGCGCGAGGCAGCGCCTCAGAGGTCAAGATCCGCAGGGGGTGCCCGGTGCCCGTGAAGAACCAGTTCCCGGAAAGTCCCGCTGTGACGGAAGCCAGGGCCATGAGAGCGGCGGTCCCCGTGTGATCCGAGTCGGTGTTGACCGTGACCAGGGCGCTGACCGCGATCGCGATCGGCGACACCACCACGAGGGCGAGGAGGCGCGTGCGCACGGAGGTGACCAGTGTCGTCCACCGCGCTCCCGGCGATTCCGCAGCGACGCGCTGCGGCCCGGTCACCGGCCAGCCGAGTTCGACGATGACGCCCCCGGCGGAGCCGATGGACAGTCCCAGCGCGTAGGCCTCCCATCCGGCCGCGCCCGAAGTCGCCGTGATCGCCGGGATCGCGATGAGCGGCGTCACTGCGCTGAGCGCAGGAATGAGCAGGAATGCGCACAGCTGCAGAAGCCGGCGCCTCATCGCAGCGCTCGCGCCGGCGGGCACCGCTGACACGCGCCGGCTCGTGCGGTCGCGCTGTGCCGAAGGCTGCTCATCGCGAGCATCGTATTGCAGGAGACGTCCAGCCGTGAGCTCCCGGCGACGATGAGGGAATTCGCGCCACACCTGCCGCCGGGCGCCGGGTACGCCTCCCATGACGGCATGCTGGAAGGATGCTGCTCTCCGAAGCGACTGACCGGTATACGGTCCACCTCGCCGACGTGCGGCGGCTCTCGGGTGCAACGGTGCGGGCCTACCGTGCTGACCTCGCGGACCTCGCCGCCGTCGTCGGCGACCGTGAGATCGCCGACATCCACCTCGACGCCCTGCGCGACTGGCTGTGGACCGCGACCCGTCGAGGCGACGCCCGATCCACGATCGCCCGCCGCGCGGCGGCCGCGCGCGGGCTGTTCGAGTGGGCGCTCGAGGGCGGCATGGTGGAGATCGACCCGACCCTGCGGCTCGTCACGCCCAAGCGGGGACGCACTCTCCCGAACGTCGCGAGCGCGGACGGGCTCGCTGAGCTGCTGGACACGCTCGTCGCCGCGGCGGCGGACGGCGACCCGCTGGCGCTCCGCGACGCCGCCATCCTCGAGCTCCTCTACGGGGCGGCGTTGCGCGTGTCGGAGCTGTGCGGCACGGACACCGTCGACCTCGACCGCTCCAACGCGACCGTGCGGGTGCTCGGCAAAGGCGCGAAGGAGAGGGTCGTCCCCTACGGCGCCCCTGCCGCGCGGGCGCTGGACGCTTACCTCGTGCGGGCGCGGCCTGTGCTGGCCGCACGGTCCGCCACCGCGGGCTCCGCGCTCTTCCTCGGCGCGCGCGGAAGCCGCATCGGCACCCGCGCCGTCTACGACCTCGTCGCCCGCACCGTCGGTCCCGTCGTGGGCGCTACCACGGTCGGGCCGCACGTGCTGCGGCACTCCGCCGCGACACACCTTCTCGACGGGGGCGCCGACCTGCGCGCCGTGCAGGAGATGCTCGGCCACGCGAGCCTCGGCACCACGCAGATCTACACGCACGTCTCCGGAGAGCGACTGGCGGCGGCGTACCGCCTGGCCCACCCGCGAGCGTGAGGGTAGTGCCGCCTGCGGCACCCGCCTACCGTGGAGAGATGTCCCGTCGCGCTTTCTCCCTGACCGTCGTCGCCGCGGCATTCGCGCTCTCCCTCGTCGCCTGCAGTCCGATCGACACGGACGGCGCTCAGCGGGTCACCGTGGAGCCATCCCGCGCCGCACCGGCCCCCAGCGCGTCGGCGGACGTTGCCACCCCCGCGCCCGACGGGGACTGCGGCGGGCTCGCGGTCACGGTGTCGGCGGGGCGGGACCTGCGGCTGCGGGGCGACTGCCCGCAGGTGACCGTCAGTGGCACGGAGGTCGAGATCGACCTCCGCGGTGCGGTGGTGGGCGAGCTGCTCATCGACGGTGACCGGCATGACGTCGAAGCGGGCGATGTCACCGACCTTCGCGTGTCCGGTCAGGACAACGACATCGAAGCGTCGGCGGTGGGCTCGCTCGACATCGCCGGCGACCGCAACGAGATCGACGTGCGCGGCGACGTGGGACCCGTCATGGTCAACGGCAACGACAATGAAGTGGATGCCGCGGCGCTCGGCGCGGTCACCGATTCCGGCGACCGCAACGTCATCGCCGTCGACCGCTGACAGCACGGCAGCAGCACTGCCCGCGGCACCGACCCGAAGAGCAGCATCGGATTGATGTACTCGCCGTCGCGGCGGACGCCCACATGCAGCGCCCCGGGGCGAACGTGCCCGCCGGTGGCGAGCGTTCCCACCTGCTCCCCGCGGGCGACCGATCGGCCCGCCACCACACCGGGGATCACGGGCTCCAAGGTGGTGACGAGCCCCATGCCGTGGTCGATCGTGAGCAGGGGCCGCCCGGCGACGGAGCCCGCGAACGCGACGACCCCGTCCGCCGGCGCGACGACTGCCGAGGTGCCGTCGCCGGACAGATCCATGCCGCGGTGTCCCGGACCGTAGCGGTGCGCCGGCGCCTCGAACGGCGCGTCCACACGCGCACCGGGAAGCGGCCAGGTCCAGGGAAGGCCCGAGATCGCGTCGGGAGCCTTCGCGTCAGACATCGGCAGGACCGACGCGCCGGGCGTGGCCGCCGCCTCGCTCAGCGACAGGGTCGCCGCGACGACCAGGAGCGCCGCCCCTGCGACGACGTGACGGCGGATCATTCCTCCATGTTGCGCGGGTCGGCTCGTGTCCGCAGCCGGAGAACGCGCGGCTGCGGACAACTTCCCGCAGCGGTGAGAGGGGGAGGAGTCGGCGGCTGATAAGATGACACCGCACCTCGCTCCGGCGGGGTGACTCCGCGTGCCCACAGCACAGCGTCCGCCCAGGCGGACGCGACGCGGCATCCACACCCCAGGTCCTCCCGCAGCAGCGGGTTGCGGGTGTGCGCCGGGCACCAGGCTCGCCGGTCAATCGACCAGGCGTGGACAACCGAAACAACGGCGCATCGCGCCGAGAACAGGAGAACGGCCATGGCCGTCGTCACCATTCGCCAGCTGCTCGACAGCGGCGTGCACTTCGGACACCAGACCCGCCGGTGGAACCCGAAAGTCAAGCGCTTCATCCTCACCGAGCGCAGCGGCATCCACATCATCGACCTGCAGCAGTCGCTCGGGTACATCGACAAGGCGTACGAGTTCGTCAAGGAGACCGTCGCCCACGGCGGCACCATCCTCTTCGTCGGCACCAAGAAGCAGGCTCAGGAGATCATCGCCGAGCAGGCGACCCGCGTGGGCCAGCCCTACGTCAACCAGCGCTGGCTCGGTGGTCTGCTGACCAACTTCACCACCATCTCCAAGCGCCTCGCTCGCATGAAGGAGCTCGAGGAGCTCGACTACGAGACCCCGGCGAACAGCGGCTTCACCAAGAAGGAGCTGCTGCTCAAGAAGCGCGAGCTCGACAAGCTGCACAAGTCGCTCGGTGGTATCCGCAACCTGCAGAAGACCCCTTCGGCCATCTGGGTGGTCGACGCCAAGCGTGAGCACCTCGCCATCGACGAGGCCAAGAAGCTCGGCATCCCCGTCATCGGCATCCTCGACACGAACGCCGACCCGGACGAGTTCCAGTACCCGATCCCCGGCAACGACGACGCGATCCGCGCCGTGGGTCTGCTGACCCGCGTGATCGCCGACGCCGCGGCCGAGGGCCTCATCCAGCGTCACCAGCCCGCCGCCGGCGAGGCCGAGGCCGCCGCCGAGCCCCTGGCCGAGTGGGAGCGCGAGCTGCTCGAGCAGAGCGCCCCCGAGCAGTCCTCCGCCGCGACCGAGAAGGTCGCGGACGAGGCCGAGGCGCAGGCCGAGGTCAGCGAGATCGTCGCTGACGAGCAGGCCATCGAGGGCGAAGCCGCCACGGAGTCCGCTGCGGACGCCGAGGGTGCCGCCGCCGCCGAGGCCGCCAAGGCTGAGTAAGCCGTACGGATCAAGCCGGGGTGGGCCCAGTGTGCCCACCCCGGCATCCCCGCAGTCATTCCACCGAACCTAGGAGCCAGTACCCATGGCAAACTTCACCATCGCCGACATCAAGGCGCTGCGCGAGCAGCTCGGCACAGGCATGGTCGACACGAAGAAGGCGCTCGAGGAAGCTGACGGCGACCTCGAGAAGGCCGTCGAGATCCTTCGCCTCAAGGGCGCGAAGGGCAACGCGAAGCGTGCGGACCGCTCCACCAGCGAGGGACTCGTCGTCGCGCGTGAGCAGGACGGCAAGGTCACCCTGATCGAGCTGAACACCGAGACCGACTTCGTCGCGAAGAACGAGCGCTTCATCGCGCTGGCCGACAAGGTCGCCGACGCGGCGGCCGCTGTCGCCGCAGACTCGGTCGAGGCCGCTCTTGCGGCTGACGCGAACGGCCAGACCGTCGCGCAGCTCATCGACGACGAGGCCGCGATCATCGGCGAGAAGGTCGAACTGCGCCGCGTGCGCACGCTCACGGGCGACAACTTCGAGATCTACCTGCACAAGACCAGCAAGGACCTGCCCCCGCAGATCGGCGTCGTGGTCGCGTACTCGGGTGACGACGCCGAGACCGCTCGCAGCATCGCGCAGCACATCTCGTTCGCCAACCCGACGTACCTCTCGCGTGAGGACGTCCCCACCGCCGAGGTGGAGAAGGAGCGCGAGATCGTCACCGAGATCTCCCGCAACGAGGGCAAGCCCGAGGCTGCCCTGCCGAAGATCGTCGAGGGGCGCGTCAACGCGTTCTTCAAGCAGGTCGCCCTGCTCGACCAGGACTACGCGAAGGACAACAAGCTGTCCGTCGCCCAGGTCGCGAAGGACGCCGGCATCACGGTCACGGACTTCGCCCGCTTCAAGGTCGGCGCGTAAGCACCGGGAAAGGCCCGCATCGCTGCCGGTGCGGGCCTTTCCCATGCCCGACGCTAGGTTGTACCCAGACGAGAGGATGACACGTGATCGATGAGGCCACCGGACGCCGGCGCGTCCTGCTGAAGCTGTCCGGCGAAGCGTTCGGGGGTGGCCAGCTCGGCGTCAATCCCGACATCGTCAGCCAGATCGCGCGCGAGATCGCCGCAGCCGTCGACCGTGTCGAAGTGGCGATCGTGGTGGGCGGGGGCAACTTCTTCCGCGGCGCCGAGCTCAGCCTGCGCGGCATGGACCGGGGGCGGGCCGACTACATGGGCATGCTCGGAACGGTCATGAACGCGCTGGCCCTGCAGGACTTCCTCGAGCAGGCGGGCGCGGCAACCCGGGTGCAGTCGGCCATCTCGATGACGCAGGTCGCCGAGCCGTACATCCCGCGCCGCGCGGAGCGGCACATGGAGAAGGGCCGTGTCGTCATCTTCGGCGCCGGCGCAGGCCTGCCGTACTTCTCCACCGACACCGTCGCCGCGCAGCGTGCGCTGGAGATCGGCGCGAACGAGGTGCTCATGGCCAAGAACGGCGTGGACGGGGTCTACACCGCCGACCCCCGCGTCGATGCCTCCGCCACCCGACTCGAGCGCGTGACCTACGGCGAGGCGCTGCAGCAGGGCCTGAAGGTCGTCGACTCGACCGCGTTCAGCCTCTGCATGGACAACCGCATCGACATGCGGGTGTTCGGGATGGAACCGGCCGGCAACGTCACGCGCGCCCTCCTGGGCGAGCAGATCGGGACCCTCGTCACGGCGTAGCGCCCGTGCCGGCGCACCGGCCTCAACTAGACTTGAACGACTTGTCCCGACGAATGGAGTGACCGTGATCGCCGATGTGCTGGCCGATGCCGGAACACGCATGGACCGCGCCGTGGAGGCCGCGAAGGATGACTTCGCCACCGTCCGCACGGGGCGCGCCAACCCGCAGCTTTTCCAGAAGATCCTGGTGGATTACTACGGCACCCCCACGCCGCTCGCGCAGCTGGCCTCGCTCAACAACGCCGAGGCCCGCACTCTCGTGGTGACCCCGTACGACAAGTCGGCGCTGAAGGCCATCGAACAGGCCATCCGCGACACGCCGAACCTCGGCGCGAACCCGTCGAACGACGGCACCATCGTGCGCGTCACCATGCCCGAGCTGACGCAGGAGCGGCGCAAGGAGTACGTCAAACTCGTGCGCAACAAGGCCGAGGACCACAAGGTGCACGTCCGCGGCCTGCGCCGCAAGGCGAAGGACGACCTCGACGCCCTCAAGAGCGATGTGGGCGAAGACGACCTCGCTCGCGCGGAGAAGGAGCTCGACGCCCTCACCCGCGCCCACGTGGACGCGATCGACGACGCGCTGAAGCGCAAAGAGACCGAGCTGCTCGAGGTCTGAGGCCACGATGACCGACGCGTCCGACGATCCGGAGCGCCCGCCCGAAGCACCCCTGCGGCGCTCGGAGGCACGGCGGTCCTCCGGCGACCCCAGCGTGGAGTTCACGACGCATCTGCGCGCGGCGCGCTCCGAGTTCGAACAGCAGGTCGAGCGCGCCCGCGCGGACTTCGACATCGCCAACGAGAAGATCAAGCAGCGCACCGGTCGCGACCTCATCGTCGCGACCCTGACCGGCCTCGGCCTCGGCGTGGTCGTGGTCGGGTCGCTGATGTTCTTCAAGGAGCTCTTCCTGATCTTCGCCGTGCCGGTGGCGATCCTCGGTGTGTTCGAGTTCGGGCGCGCGCTGCAGTTGGCCGGCCGCCGCGTCGACCTCGTGCCGCAGGTTGTGGCGGCGCTGGCGCTCGTGCTGTCGGGGTTCTTCCTGGACTACTGGACGCACTGGGCCGTCGCCTTCGCCGCGGTCGCCTTCGTGATCGTGTGGCGCCTGGTCGCCCAGATGGCCTCGAGTGACGGCCGCAGCTACGGCGACGTGCTCTCGGATGCGCTGATCGCCGGCTTCATCCAGCTCTACGTCGGCTTCCTCGGCAGCCTGCTGCTGATCCTGCTGCGGCAGGAGCAGGGCGAGTGGTGGGTGCTGGCGATGATCGGCACCGCCGTCGCCGCCGACACCGGCGCGTACGCGTTCGGACTCATGTTCGGCAAGCACCCCATGGCGCCGCGCATCAGCCCGAAGAAGACCTGGGAGGGGTTCGGCGGCGCGGTGCTGGCCGCCGTGGCCGCCGGCGTGCTGTTCGGGATCTTCCTGCTGGAGGTGCCGTGGTGGGCCGGCGTGACCTTCGGGCTGGTGATCCTCGCGACCGCCACCCTGGGCGACCTCGGCGAATCGATGATCAAACGCGACCTGGGCATCAAGGACATGAGTTCCTGGCTTCCCGGCCACGGCGGCGTGCTCGACCGGCTGGACTCGATCCTGCCGTCCACGGTGCCGGCGCTGGCGCTGTACTTCGCGTTCTTCCCCCTGGTGGCGGCATGACGCTGTCCGAGGCCGGCCCCGACACGGAGGTCGCGGAGGCCCAGACGCCCGCACCCTTCCCCGAGACGCAGGGGCGCGAGAAGGGCTACGACAAGGCGGCCGTGGATTCCTTCCTCGCCGAGGCGCGCGAGGCGTTCGAGGCGGATGCCGCCGATGCGTCGCTCACCAGCGGCGACGTGCGCCGGGCCGGGTTCCCCCTGGTGCGTCACGGCTACGTCATCGCCGCCGTCGACGCGGCGCTCGGACGCATTGAGGACGCCTTCGCCGCGCGGGAGCGCGAGCGGGCGCTGTCGCGCGCCGGCGCCCGCGCCTGGGTGGGGCGCTCGCGCGACCTGGGTCAGGAGGTCCTCGACCGCCTGTCCCGCCCGCCCGCCCACCGGTTCGACCGGGTGGGAGCGCTCCGCTATGGCTACCGCATCGACGAGGTCGACATCGTCGCCGACAAGCTGGCGGCGTATCTTGAGTCCGGCGAGCCGCTCACCGTGGAGCAGGTGCGCACCGTGGCGTTCCGCATGCAGCGCGGCGGGTACCGCGAGGTGCAGGTCGACGCCGTGCTGGACGCCGTCGTCGAAGTCATGCTGGCGATCGGCTGAGGCCCCGGATGCCCAGCTCGGACCGACCCGATAGACTCACGACACTGTGACTTCCGGCGACGCGATGACCCCTGCGGATCCCGGGCGGAGCGCCGCCCTGGCCGCCTCCGGGACCCGCCGGTCCGTGCGGGCGGCTGCGACGCCGCGCTGGTCTCGTCGCCGCGGCGTGCTGAGCGTGTTCGCCTGTGTCGCGGTCGCCTGCTTCGCCGGGGCGTACATCGGCCCCATGGGTGGAGCGCTGTCGCAGGCGGTCGCCGAGCAGGGCGCTCCGGTGTCGCTCTACGCCGACTCGATCGACGACGCACAGGCCTTCGCCGGGGGTCGGGGCGAAGCCACGGCCGAGCCGGTGACCTTCGAACGCAACGGGTACAGCGTCTACGTCACGCCCAAGCCCACCCCGACGCCGGAGCCCCCGGCGGCGAGCGGTTCGTCGGCCTCGTCGGCGGGTGCGGCACCGCTGTTCTACACCGGCGGCGGAAGCGCCGCCGAGTGGATGGCCGCCGCCGGCATCCCGCAGAGCGACTGGGGCTACGTCGACCACATCGTCGGCCGTGAGAGCGGCTGGAACCCCAACGCGACGAACCGCTCCTCGGGCGCGTGCGGACTGGTGCAGGCGTACCCCTGCAGCAAGGTGCCGGGCAACGGGTACGACCCCGTCGACAACCTGCAGTGGGGCAACGGGTACGCCGTCGGCCGCTACGGCAGCTGGGCCGCCGCGTACGACTTCTGGACCCGCAACCACTGGTGGTGACCGCCTCGCTCATGGCCCGTTCTCGTCGCCGTCGCCCCGCTCCCGCGCGCGACGAATCGCTCGACCGGCTCATCGCCGGCCTCGCGCGCACCGAGATGCGCCGCGGGGGCGAGTGGACGGTGCAGCCGGTCGCCGCGTCGAAGGCGCAGAAGACGTACATCTGCCCGGGGTGCGGGCGCGCGGTCGAACCCGGAGTGGCGCACCTTGTGACATGGCGCGCCGACGACGTGCGCGGGGATGCCGCGGCGCTCGCGGACCGGCGCCACTGGCACACCGCATGCTGGAGGATCGGCTGACATGGAAATCCGAGGCCCGGTGCTGCTTCCCGCGCGCCGTGAAGACATCGAGCTGCACACCGCCGACGATCTGACGCTGGTCGGTGAACTCGCGACCCCCCTCGACCGGGACCCGGTCGCCACGCTGGTGACGTTGCATCCGCTGCCCACCGCCGGCGGATTCATGGACTCGCACATCCTGCGCAAGGCCGCCGGACGGCTGCCGGCCCTCGCCGACCTCGCTGTGTTGCGCTTCAACACCCGCGGCACAACGTCGCCGCGGGGGACCAGCGAAGGCGATTTCGACGGTGGCAAGGCCGAAGCCCTCGATGTCGCGGCTGCCATGGCTTTCGTCCGGGAGCGGGGGCTTCCCCGCCCGTGGCTGGTCGGGTGGTCGTTCGGCACGGAACTGGCCCTCAAGTACGGGCGCGACCAGGACGTCGAGGGCATCATCCTGCTCTCGCCTCCGCTGCATCGCACGAGCCCCGACGAAGTCGCGGCCTGGGCGAAGGACGGCCGCCCGGTGGTCGTCGTCGTCCCCGAACTCGACGACTATCTGCGCCCTGCAGAGGCCGGGGAGCGTTTCGCCTCGATCCCGCAGGCGGTCCTCGTTCCGGTCGAGGGTGGCCGACACCTGTGGGTGGGTGAGAACCAGACGCGACGGGTGCTGACGGAGATCGTGGGCGTCGTCAACCCCGCCGCCCTGCCGCTGCCCACGCAGTGGCAGGGCGACGCCGTCGGCTGAGCGCGGCTGGGCCCCTCCGGCGCGGTGTCAGCGCTCGTTCTGCCGGGGAATGATCACCTGGCGGTAGATGATCAGGATGCTCGCGGCGACGGGGATGGCGATCAGCGCGCCCAGCAGACCGAGGAGCGAGCCGCCGGCCAGCGCTGCGATGACGACCACGGCGCCAGGGATCGACACGGCGCGGTTCATGATGCGCGGCGACAGCAGGTACGCCTCGAGCTGCATGTAGATGACGTAGTAGATCAACGCGATGAGCGCTGTCGTGGGGGAGCCCAGTCCGGGGATCAGGCACGTCAGCACGATGATGGCGGATCCGGTCAGGGTGCCCACCAGCGGGATCAGCGAGAAGAAGAACGCGACGACAGCCAGCACGGCGGGGAAGGGAGCGCCGATGATGGAGAGGAAGATCGCGCTGAGCACGCCGTTGATGACACCGAGGCTGCCCTGGCCGATGACGTAGTAGCCCACCGATTTGGTGATCTGCTCGGCCAGGTCGATGAAGCGCTCGCGCTTGGATGCCGGAACGAGCTGGTACACGGCGGCCTTGAGCGAGGGCGTCGACGCGGTGAAGTAGATGGTCAGGATCAGCACGATGAACGCGCCGGTGAAGCCCGCGATCAGCGCCCCGCCGAGGGCGAGCAGACTCTCGCCGACGGTCGTTCCGATCTCGCCGATGTCGAGCGTTTCGTACCAGTCCTCGAGGTAGCCGAACAGGACGTCGACGTCGAGCGCGGGGAAGGTCCCGTGCATCCAGTCCTTGATCCCGGTCACCGGGTCGTCCAGCGCGCCGGAGCGGAAGAGCTTCTGGATCTGCGCCACAAGCTGCGAGATCTGACCGACGATGATCGGAACGACCATGAGCACGATGCCGGCGAACGCGGCGAGCACCGCGAGGATCGTCGTGAGCACCGCCGACCACCGGGGGAACCGGCGTCGTTCCAGCCACGAGATGATGGGGTCCAGGCCCAGCGACAGGAACAGGGCCGTCCCCACGTACAGCAGTACCGTCTGCAGTGTAGAGACGCCGGAGATGATCAGGAGCCCGACTCCGACACCGAGCGTCGCGATCAACGCGGTGCGGAACGGGTACTGGATTTTCACGTGCAGCCTCCTGCTTTATCGGTCACGTCAGGATACGCATGCGCGGCACCTTGCTGCGTCGGCGCGCCCTCCCGGGCGACATTCAGGTCGTTATCGCTAGGCTGAAACGTCGATTGTGTGCCCGCACTCGTGGTGCGGCGGGCTCAGAGAGGTGTTCTTCGTGCGATTCGTATGGGCTGTGGCGGCATTCGTGCTCGCCGCCCTGATGATCGGCGGCGGCCTCGCGCAGCGGACCGTGTTTCAGGGACCGACGTCGCAGAGCGAGACGATCGAGGTGGCAGAGGACGTTCCCTATGTGCTCGTGGACGGCGCGGTGCTGCGCAGCCAGCCTGGCTCGCAGACGCTGCGCGCTCAGGGCGAGGGCGCGATCTTCGCCGCTTACGGGCGCACGGCCGACATCGAGGCGTGGCTGACGCCCTGGGAGTACGCGCACGTGTCGATGGACGACGGTGTCGTGGCATCCGAACTCGTCTCGCCCGCGCCGGACCCGGCCGCGGATGAAGCGGTCCCCCCGGGCGACGCGGCCGACGCGCAAGGGGGCGACGACGCCGCTGCCGCCGTTCCGACGATGTCGCCCGCGGGGTCGGACCTCTGGCTCGACGAGTTCGCCGACGAGGACCTGCTCATCCAGACATTCCAGCTGCCGGAGGACATGAGCGTGCTGATCGCCGCGGACGGCGTCGCTCCCGCCCCGGCGCGGTTGACGATCACGTGGCCGATCGCGAACGCGACCCCCTGGGCCGGCCCCCTCATCGCGGGCGGCGCCATCGTCATGGCCGTAGGCGTGGTGCTCTACATCCTCGGCATCCGCCACGTCCGCCGCTCGCGCGGCCCACGGCGCAAAGGCATCCCGATGCCGCACACCGAGCCGATCGACCTGTCCGTCGAGAACGCGGACAAGGGCGTCATCAGCTCCACAACCAGCAGGCGGTCGCTCGCCGGCAAGCGGCGCAGGTTCTTCGCGCTCCCGGCCGTGGCGATGAGCGCCGTGCTCTTCACCGGCTGCTCATCCGAAGCCTGGCCCCAGTTCGCCGCGTCGCCGACCCCCACGCCCAGCGCGACGGTGATCGCGCCCGAGAGCCAGCAGCCCCCGGTGGTCACCGAGCCGCAGGCGGAGCGCATCCTCCAGCGCATCGCGGAGCGGGTCGCCGCGGCAGACGAGTCGCTCGACGCCGAGGCGGCAGCGGCCCGCCTGACCGGTCCGGTACTGGCAGAGCGACGCACCAACTACACCCTCCGCGCGGCGATCGCGGAGCAGAAGGCGCTGCCGGCGGTCCCCGCCGGCCCGCTCTCGATCCTGCTGCCCCAGGCGTACGAGGGGTGGCCTCGCACGTTCATGGCTGTGGTCGGCGATGAAGAGGCCGGCAACACGATCATGTTCGTGACGCAGGAGGACCCGTGGTCGGAGTACAAGCTCGCGTACATGGGCGGCCTGGATGCCACCACCGAGCTTCCCCTCGCGCCGGCGTACGTGGGCGCCACGCAGGTTTCGCCCGACAATGCCTTCCTCGCCATCGCGCCGCAGGATCTCGCCGCCGCGTACGCCGATGTGCTCAACAACGGTGACGAAAGCCGGTTCGCGGACCTCTTCGACGACGCCGCGGATCAGTTCCGGGTGGGCGTCACGACCGACCGCGAGGCCCGCCTCGCGGCGTTCAACGAGACCGGTGCGGAGACCGGCAGCCTCACCTTCGAATCGGTCGCCGGGTCGGAGTCGCCGGTCGCGCTCGCCACGCTCCAGAACGGCGCCATCGTCGCCGTGACGGTCAACGAGAACGAGACGGTGAAGCCGACCACCGAGGATGCCGTCATCAAGCTCGACGGCAACCCGACGGTGTCGACGCTCACGGGAGAGACGCAGTCCGCCACGGGGTTCACCACGACCTTCGGCGACCAGCTCTTCTTCTACGTCCCCGCGAAGTCCTCCACCGAGCGCATTCAGCTGCTCGGGTACGCCTCCCACATCCTCGACGCGAAGGTGATTCCGTGACCGACCCGACTTCCAGCGCCGTCCTGCGCGGTGCCGTAGACCTCTCCTCGCTGCGCAACCGTCCGCAGCCGCCGGCCGCGGGCTCCGCGGGCGGTGCCGCGGGCGGCGCTCCGGCGGCATCCGTTCCGACCCTCATCGTCGATGTCACCGACGCGACCTTCGGCGAGATCCTCGAACTGTCGCGCACGGTCCCCGTCGTCGTCGACCTCTGGGCCGAGTGGTGCGGGCCCTGCAAGCAGCTGAGCCCTGTGCTCGAGAAGGTCGTCACGGAACTTGCCGGACGCCTCGTGCTCGCCAAGGTCGACGTCGACGCGAACCCGCAGCTGGCGCAGGGCTTCCGGGCCCAGTCCATCCCCATGGTCGTCGCGCTGGTCGCAGGTCAGCCGGTTCCGCTGTTCACCGGTGCCGTGCCCGAGGCGCAGGTGCGCGAGGTGTTCGGCCAGCTGCTGCAGCTCGCCGCGCAGAACGGTGTGACGGGTACGGTCGACGCCGGGGAGCCGGTAGCGGCCGCGGAGGAGTCGGAGCCGGCGCTGCCCCCGCTGCACGCCGAGGCCTTCGACGCGATCGAAGCCGGCGACTACGCGCGCGCCGCCGCGGCGTACGAGCAGGCCCTCGCTGAGAACCCCGGGGACGAAGAGGCCCGCTCCGGCCTCGGACAGGTTCGGCTGCTCGAACGCGTGCAAGGGCTGGATCTGCAGGCGGCCCGCGCCGCGGCGGCCGCCGCGCCGCGTGACGTGCCGGCCCAGTTCGCCGTCGCAGACCTGGATCTGGCCGGCGGCCACGTCGAGGATGCGTTCGCACGCCTTCTGCAGCTCTTCGCGGAGCTGCCGACGGACGAGCGCGTCGCCGTGCGGGAGCGTCTGCTGGAGCTGTTCGGCCTCGTCGGTGACGCCGACCCGCGCGTGCTGCAGGCACGTCGCGCGCTGGCCAACCTGATGTTCTGACCCGCTAGGGGTCGCGGGTCCCGGGTCGGAGCCCGAAGCCTTCGGCCGTCGCCTCCGTGCGGTTGCGCGCCGTTGACGGGCCGCTCGCGGCGACCGAAGGGTGGCGCACCCAACCCGGGGCCGCATGGCGAGCGAGCCACGCGGCCCCGAGAGCAGACCGGGCGTCAGCCGTCGTGTCGGAGCCAGAGCACACCGAGCGGGGGGAGCACCATCGTCGCGCGCCCGCCCTCTCCGGCGTGGACCGCGCCCATGTTGCCGACCCCCGACCCGCCGTACTCCGCGGCGTCGGTGTTGAGCACCTCGCGCCATGTGCCCTCGGCGGGAAGGTCGAGCTCGAACCCGTGCACCGGCACGCCGGAGAAGTTGCAGACGACCGTCACCATGCCGCCGTCGTGGTCGCGGCGCGCGAAGGCGAGGACGTTCGGGTTCCACACCGGGCCTCCGACCCGTGAGAACGCCGCACCGTCGTGGTCGCGCTGCCAGAGGGCCGGGTGCTCGCGGTAGACCCGGTTCAGGGTCGCCACGTAGGAGTGCAGCTGCTGGTGTGCCGGCTGGTCCAGCAGCCACCAGTCGAGGCTGCGTCCCTCGGACCACTCGGCGATCTGTCCGAACTCCTGGCCCATGAACAGCAGCTGCTTGCCCGGGTGGCCCCACATGTAGGCCAGGAAGGCGCGCATGTTCGCGAGCTTCTGCCAGTGATCGCCGGGCATGCGGCTGAAAAGCGTTCCCTTGCCGTGCACGACCTCGTCGTGGCTGATGGGCAGGACGTAGTTCTCGCTGAAGGCGTAGACGAACGAGAACGACAGCTCACCCTCGTGGTGGGCGCGGTACATCGGGTCGCGCTTGATGTACTGGAGCGAGTCGTTCATCCAGCCCATGTTCCACTTGAACCCGAATCCGAGCCCGCCCTCGCTGGTCGGCGCGGTGACGCCGGGGAAGCTGGTGGACTCCTCGGCGATCATCGCGATGCCGGGGAAGCGCTTGTACGCGGTGGCGTTGACCTCCTGCAGGAACCCGATCGCCTCGAGGTTCTCCCGCCCGCCGTGGATGTTCGGGACCCACTCGCCCGGTTCGCGGGAGTAGTCGAGGTAGAGCATGGATGCCACGGCATCCACCCGCAGGCCGTCGACGTGGAACTCCTCGAACCAGTACAGGGCGTTCGCGACGAGGAAGTTGCGCACCTCCCGGCGGCCGTAATCGAAGATGAGCGTGCCCCAGTCGCGGTGCTCACCCCGGCGCGGGTCGCCGTGCTCGTACAGGGTGTCGCCGTCGAATCGGGCGAGCGCGAAGGCGTCCTTGGGGAAGTGCCCAGGCACCCAGTCCATGATCACGCCGATGCCGGCCTGGTGCAGGCGGTCGATCAGGAACCGCAGGTCGTCCGGATCGCCGAAGCGGCTCGTCGGCGCGTAGTAGCCGCTCACCTGGTAGCCCCACGAGCCGCCGAACGGGTGCTCGGCGAGCGGCATGAATTCCACATGCGTGAAGCCCTGGGCGGTGACGTAGTCGATCAGTTCGTCTGCGGCGTCCCGGTACGACAGCCCCGGCCGCCACGAGCCGAGGTGCACCTCGTACGTCGACATGGGCTGCGCGTGGGGCGAGGTGCGCTCCCGCGTCGCCACCCAGTCGTCGTCGGCCCAGCGGTACGCGCTGTCGGTGACGACGGATGCCGTGCCGGGCGGCACCTCGGCCAGGCGTGCCATCGGGTCGGCTTTGAGGATCCACTGTCCGCCGCGGGTGAGGATCTCGAACTTGTACACGGTGCCCACGGCGAGACCGGGGACGAACAGCTCCCACACTCCGGTGCCGCCGAGCGAGCGCATCGAGTGGCCCTGCCCGTCCCAGCCGTTGAAGTCGCCCACCACGCGGACCGCCTGCGCATTGGGCGCCCAGACCGTGAACCCCACGCCGTCGACGCCGGCCGGCCGGCGCAGGTGGGCGCCCAGCGCGTGCCACAGCTGCTCGTGGCGCCCTTCGCCGATCAGGTGCAGATCGAGCTCGCCGATCGTCGGCAGGAAGCGGTAGGGGTCCTCTGCCGTGTAGTCGCTGCCGTCGCCGTAGGTCGTGGCGAGGAGGTACGCCGGAGCGTCGGATGCCGCGAACTCGCCCTCCCAGATGCCGGCCCGCAGGTGGTGAAGCGGCACTTCTGCGCCGTCGGCGAGCTCTGCCGTCACCGTCGCCGCGAGGGGCCGGCGTGCCCGGATCACCCAGCGTCCGTCACCGGCCGGGTGGATGCCGAGCACGTCGTGCGGGGCGTGGTACGAACCGGTCGCGACCGTGTCGAGTACGCGGTCATCGGGCGGGGTCATCGGCGTTCCTTCACGTGCAGGATGTGGGCTGGCTCGTGGAAGGCATCCAGCCGCACGAAGTTGTTGTCGGTCCAGGTCCATTCGGCTCCGGTGACGAGGTCGACGACCTCGAACGCGTCGCCGGGCTTGACGCCCCACTGGGTGGTGTCCAGGTGAACCATCGTCTGGCGCGCCGAATGCGGGTCGACGTTCGCGACGACGATGATCGTGTCGGACACGCCCTCGGGCGACAGCGCGGCCGGGAGGTGCTTGGCGTACACGACGATCGCCTCGTCGTCGCTCCAGTGCAGCCGCAGATTGCGCAGCTGCCGCAGAGCCGGGTGGGCGCGACGGATCTCGTTCAGCCGGGTGAGGAACGGCGCCAGAGAGTCGCCGCTCGCTTCGGCCGCAGCCCAGTCACGCAGCTTGTACTCGTACTTCTCGTTGTCGATGTTCTCTTCGGATCCCGGACGCGCCACGTTCTCGTAGAGCTCGTATCCCGCATAGACGCCGTATGAGGCGCCGGCGGTGGCGGCGATCGCCGCCCGCACGCGGTAGGCGGGCCGCCCCCCGTACTGCAGGTACTCGGTGAGGATGTCGGGAGTGTTCACGAAGAGGTTCGGTCGCATGAAGTCGGCGGTCTCGTCGCTGACCGCGCCGAGGAACTCCTCCAGCTCGGCCTTCGTGTTGCGCCACGTGAAGTACGAGTAGCTCTGTTGGAACCCGGCGATCGCCAGACGCTGCATCGGCGCGGGCCGGGTGAACGCCTCCGCGAGGAACACCACGTCCGGATCCTCGTCGACCACCGTCGCGATCAGCCACTCCCAGAACTGCAGGGGCTTCGTGTGCGGGTTGTCGACGCGGAAGATCTTCACGCCCTGGGCGATCCAGTGGCGGACGATCCTCAGCACTTCGGCGCGGATGCCGGCGGGGTCGTTGTCGAAGTTGACCGGATAGATGTCCTGGTACTTCTTCGGGGGGTTCTCGGCATACGCGATCGACCCGTCGGGAAGAGTCGTGAACCACTCCGGGTGCTCGGTGACCCACGGGTGGTCGGGCGACGCCTGCAGCGCGAGGTCGAGCGCGACCTCCAGCCCGTGCCCGGCGGCGGCCTTCACGAAGGCGCGGAAGTCCTCGAGGGTGCCGAGGTCGGGATGCACGGCGTCATGACCACCCGCGGCGGAGCCGATGGCCCAGGGGGACCCCGGATCGCCGGGCTCGGTCTGCAGCGTGTTGTTGCGTCCCTTGCGGTTGGTCTCGCCGATCGGGTGGATGGGCGGCAGGTACAGCACGTCGAAGCCCATGGCCGCCACCGCCGGCAGACGCTCGCTCGCGGTGCGGAACGTTCCGCTCTGCACGGTGCCGTCGGCACGGCGCTCGGCGCCTTCGGAACGGGGGAAGAACTCGTACCAGGCGCCCACGCCGGCGCGCTCACGCTCCACGAGCAGCTCATGCAGGGGGCCGATGGTCGTGAGCGACTGCAGCGGCCGGTGCGCGAAGGCTGCGGCGATCTCGGCGTCGCGCACGATCTCGAGGGCCGTGTCATCGCCGACCGCGGCGTCCCGCAGTCGCGCGGCAGCGGCCTTGAGGGTGCGGCGCTCCGCGGCGGGCCGGGACTTCTCTGCGGCGGCACGCGTGAACAGCAGCGCGCCGGACTCGCGCATGAGCGCGGCATCCACACCCGCCTCGATCTTGACGTCGGCGGCGTGCTGCCAGGTGGCGAAGTCGTCGCCGAAAGCCTCGAAGCGGAACTGCCAGACTCCCTGCTGCAGCGGGGAGACGAGCACACTCCACCGGTCGAACCCGTCGTTCAGCGGCGACAGGCGGTGCAGCGACTCTTCGCCCGTGGGTGAGAACAGACGCAGGTGCACGCCGATCAGGTCGTGACCCTCCCGGAAGGCGGTGACCCGGAACGGTACGGCCTCGCCGACGAAGGCCGTCGGGCGGAACCCCGGGTCCGGAACGCTGGGCCGGGGCAGCGCCAGGGGGATGCGCCCTGCGGCGGTGTCCGGCTCAGGCTGCCAGGCGGAAGTGGGGCGGAGGGGAAGGTCTGCGGTGCTCCGCCAGAGGCGCGACGGTGCTTTCGTTGTCGGGATGGCCACCCCTCGAACCTACCGGTCCTCGCAATCGGCACGCAGGACTTGCGCATCGCTGCGCGGGGCACAACACTTGCGCCTCACTCCACGCGGAACAGCCGCATCGACGTGCCTCGAATCGCGATGATCTCGCCGGGCGCATGCACCGTCTCGTGCATGTCGGGAGCCTCGTCGACGCTGGACCAGAGCGAGACGAACCGCTCCGCGCCCTCGAGGTCGGGGAGGGTGACGTCAACGTCCCGCTCGGAACCGTGCACGATCAGAAGGATGCGGTTGGGCTCCTCGTGCTCCGGCGTCGAGGCGGCGACGTACTGCAGGGTGCGGTGGGCGGGATCGGTCCACCGGTCACCCGACATCGTGCGGCCGTGCTCGTCGAACCACTGCATCCGCGACGCGCCGGGTACCTCCCGCTCTTCGGATGCGAAGCGAGTGGGACGCAGCGCCGGGTTCTCCTGACGCAGCCGGATGAGGCGCTGCACGTGGGCGAACTGATCCTGCTGCCAGGGCTCGTGATCCCACGAGAGCCAGGTCAGGGGGGAGTCGTGGCAGTAAGCGTTGTTGTTGCCGCGCTGGGTGCGGGCGAACTCATCGCCCGCCGTCAGCATGGGAACGCCGGCGGACAGCAGCAGCGTCCCCAGAAGATTGCGCATCGCCTTGCGGCGGGTGGCGAGGATGCCGGGGTCGTCGGTCGCCCCCTCGGCGCCGTGGTTGAACGAGCGGTTGGTGTCGGCTCCGTCGCGGTTCTGCTCCCCGTTTCCGAGGTTGTGCTTGACGTCGTACGACACCAGGTCGCGCAGGGTGAAGCCGTCATGCGCCGTGACGAAGTTGACGCTCGCCAGCGGTCCGCGCTCCCCGCTGAAGGTGTTCGACGAGCCGGCCAGGCGCGTGGCGAATCCGCCCACGCCCACCGGCGCCGCGGAGGCGCGGCGTGCGTAGTCGACGTCGCTCAACCAGAAGTTGCGCACACGGTCGCGGTAACGGTCGTTCCACTCGTGCCAGCCGGCGCCGAAGTTGCCGGTCTGCCACCCGCCCATCCCGACGTCCCACGGCTCGGCGATCTTCTTCACACCCGCCAGCGCGGGATCCTCGACGATCGCGCGCAGGAGGGCGTGGTCGGGGGTGAACTCATGGCTGCCGTCCCTGCCGAGCGTCACGGCCAGGTCGAAGCGGAACCCGTCGACCTGCACGTCGTTCGCCCAGTAGCGGAGGGAATCCAGCACGAGGCGCGCCGCGGCATCCGTCGCGGTGTTGACAGAGTTTCCGCATCCCGTGACGTCGATGTACGAGCCGTCTTCGTGCTGCCGGTAGTAGTCGCGGTTGTCGAGGCCCCGCAGGCTCGTGCGTGGCCCCCCGATGCCGGCTTCGGCCGTGTGGTTGTAGACCACGTCGAGGATCACCTCGAGGCCGACAGCGTGCAGGTCCTTCACCATCGTCTTGAACTCCCGCAGCACCGCTTCTGGTCCCGCTCGCCGCGCCGCTTCCGTCGCGTACGCATCGTGCGGCGCGAAGTAGCCCACGCTGTTGTAGCCCCAGTAGTTGGTCAGCCCGAGGTTCAGCAGGCGCGGCTCCGATGCGAAGGCGTGCACCGGCAGCAGCTCGATGCTGGTCACCCCCAGGCTCAGCAGGTGCTCGATCATGGCGGGGTGCGCGAGCCCCGCGTACGTGCCGTGCAGCGCGGGAGGAACGTGCGGATGACGTTTGCTGACGCCCTTCACGTGGGCTTCGTAGATCACGGTGCGGTCCAGCGGCACCGCGGGCTTGACCACGCCCTCCCAGTCGAAGCCGCCGTCAACGGCGACGCAGCGCCAGTCACTCGCGCCCCGCGAGACGAGGCCGCGCGCGTACGGTTCCACCAGCAGCGTCTGCGAATTGAACATGTCGCCGGTGGTGTTCGGGCCATCGGCGCGCACCGCGTAGTGGGTGCCTGCGCGCAGCGCCGGTGACGTGCCCTGCCAGACGTTGCCGGGGCCGCGCTCGAGAGCGACCGTGCCGGTGGCCCAGTCCGGGTCCTCGACGTCGAACAGCACCATTTCCATCGCGGTCGCGCGGGCGGACCAGACCCGCAGCGTGCCGCCGGCGTCGCCGAAGGTCACGCCCAGGGCGTCGAACTCGGGGCTGCGCAGCGCCTCGGCGAGGGGGTCGATCAGGGGGGTCGGACTCGGGGTGTCCATGGGGCCACACTAACCGTCGCCGACTGGCGCCGTGTGCGCCCCTGAGCGAGAGTGGAGGGGTGAGCGTCTATCTCGACCACGCCGCCACCACGCCGCTGCGGCCCGAGGCACGCGACGCGTGGGTGGCCGCGAGCGCGACCGTCGGCAACCCCTCGTCGATCCACGGCGGGGGCCAGGCCGCGCGACGCGTGCTGGAGGACGCCCGCGAGCGCATCGCCGCCGCGCTTCACGCCGACCCCATCGAGGTCGTCTTCACATCGGGCGGCACGGAATCGGTCAACCTCGCGATCAAGGGACTGTGGTGGGCGCGGGCGGCCGAGGCGCGGGCCGTCGTGCTTCCAGACGGCGAGCACCATGCGACGCTCGACACGGTCGCCTGGCTGAACGCTCAGCAGGGCGCGGCGGTGCGCGCTGTTCCGCTCCACCCGACGGGCGCCATCGACACGGCGGCGTTCACCGCGGCGCTCCCCGGCGCTGCGGTGGCCACGGCCCTCGTCGCGAACAACGAAGTGGGCACCGTCAACGACGTCGTCGCGCTCGCCGCCGCCGCAGCGGCAGAAGGTGTGCCGCTGCACCTGGATGCCGTCGGCGCGTTCGGGTACCTGGACGTCGACTTCGCCGCCTGGCGGGGCGACGCCGCGGGGGCGACGGGCCTGGCGGCTCTGAGCGTCTCCGCCCACAAGATCGGCGGACCGGTCGGGATCGGCGCCCTCGTGGTCTCGCGGCATGCGACCCCTGCCGCACTGCTGCACGGCGGCGGCCAGCAGCGCGGGCTGCGGTCGGGCACGCAGGACGTCGCGGGCGCTGCGGCGTTCGCCGCGGCCGCCGAGCTCGCCGTCGCCGAGCGCGAGAGCGAAGCCGCACGGCTCGGCGCGCTGCGGGATCGCCTGGTGGACGGGGTCCGCCACGTCGTCCCCGAGGCTCAGCTGCTGGGCGACGCGCACCGCCGGCTGCCGGGCAATGCCCACCTGCTCTTTCCGGGAGTCGCGGGGGAGACCCTGCTGTTCCTGCTCGACCAGCACGGCATCGCCGTGTCGACCGGCTCCGCATGCCAGGCCGGCGTGCCCGAGCCCTCCCACGTGGTGCGGGCGCTCGGGCGTTCCGACGACGAGGCGCGGAGCGTGCTGCGCGTGAGTCTCGGCCGCACGACGACGGCGGCCGACGTCGACGCCCTGCTGGCCGCCCTGCCCGAGGCCCATGCCCGAGCGGCGGCGGCAGGAGCCCGGGCGCGCGCCCGCTCGTAGACTGGAGCGATGCGGATCCTTGCAGCGATGAGCGGTGGCGTCGATTCCGCCGTGGCCGCGGCGCGCGCGGTCGACGCCGGCCACGACGTCGTCGGCGTGCACCTGGCGCTCTCGCGCGCCGGCGGAACGCTGCGCGCCGGCAGCCGCGGATGTTGCACCGTGGAGGACGCCCTCGACGCTCGGCGTGCGGCCGATCGCCTCGGCATCCCGTTCTACGTCTGGGACTTCTCCGAACGTTTCCGCGACGACGTCGTGGCGGACTTCATCGCCGAGTATCAGGCCGGTCGCACCCCCAACCCCTGCATGCGCTGCAACGAGAAGATCAAGTTCGCAGCGCTTCTCGAGCGGGCGCTCGAACTCGGGTTCGACGCCGTCTGCACGGGCCACTATGCAACGCTCGTCGACGGGCCGGACGGGCTCGAGCTTCACCGGGCCTCGGACGCGGCGAAGGATCAGTCGTACGTCCTCGGAGTCCTCACCGGCGAGCAGCTGGCGCACACGTACTTCCCGCTCGGCACCACGCCCTCCAAGGCCGTCGTCCGAGCAGAGGCCGAGGCGCGCGGACTGTCCGTCGCCCAGAAGCCGGACAGTCACGACATCTGCTTCATCCCCGACGGCGACACCCGCGGCTGGCTCGCCGAGCGCGTGGGCGCCGAGAAGGGGGACATCCTCGACCGCAGCGGTGCGGTCGTGGGCACCCACGAGGGTGCGCACGCGTTCACCGTGGGGCAGCGCCGCGGTCTGCAACTGGGCATGCCCGCGCCAGACGGCAAGCCGCGGTTCGTCCTGGAGGTGCGCCCCGTCACGAACACCGTCGTGGTGGGCCCGAAGGAGGCCCTCGCGACCGCCCAGATCGCGGGGGAGCGCTTCACCTGGGCGGGCCGCCCGCCCGCCGAGACCGCGTTCCACTGCGATGTGCAGATCCGCGCGCACTCCGACCCGGTGCCGGCGCGCGCGGAGATTTCGGACGGCGTGCTGACGGTGACCCCGCAGTCCCCGTTCGACGGCGTGGCCCCCGGGCAGACCGCAGTGCTGTACAGCGGCACCCGCGTGCTCGGGCAGTTCACCATCGACCGGACGGTGTCGGCGGCCCCCATATCGGTGTGACGTCCGAGGGTCGTCCTAAACTTGCCGGGTGACGGATGCCGCTGACTTCACGCCCGCTCCACTCGACGAAGCCCGCGCCGAGGCGACCGCGCTCACCGAGCGCATCCTCGACGCGCGAGACGCCTACTACGGACGCAACGCCGAGGTCGTCGACGACGCCACGTACGACGCGTGGATGCAGCGCCTGGAAGAGCTCGAGCGCGAGCACCCCGAGATCCAAGGCCAGGATTCGCCCACGCAGACGGTCGGGGCCGCGCAGTCGTCGATGTTCGCTCCGGTGGAGCATGCGGAGCGCATGCTCAGCCTCGACAACGTCTTCAGCATCGACGAGCTGCGCGAGTGGTGCGTCAAGACGCAGGCATCCGCCGGCCGCGCTGTGCGGTGGCTCAGCGAGCTGAAGATCGACGGCCTGGCGATCAGCCTGCGGTACGAGAACGGGCTGCTCACCTCGGCTGCCACCCGCGGCGACGGGCGGGTCGGCGAGGACGTCACCGTCAACGCGGTGCAGGTGTCCGGCATCCCGCAGCGACTGTCGGGCGAGGGCCACCCGCCGCTGGTCGAGGTGAGGGGAGAGGTGTTCATCCCCGTGGCCGCGTTCGACGAGCTCAACGCCCTGCAGGCCCGCATGCGCGATCGCGTCCTCGCCGACGCTCTCGCGCGGGGAATGGACGAGGAGAAGGCGACGCGCAGTGCCGCCCGACGCTTCCCGGCGTTCGCGAATCCGCGCAACGCGGCCAGCGGCGGGCTGCGCCAGCAGCTCGAGAAGAAGAGCGGGCTGGAGCTCGAGGCGGGGCGCGCACGCCTGGAGTCGCTGCGCCTCTTCGTCCACGGGATCGGTGCGTGGCCCGATCCGCCGGTGGCATCCCAGAGCGAGGTGTACGAGCTGCTCGCAGGCTGGGGCCTGCCGACGAGCCCCTACTTCCGGACCTACGACGACGTCGACGGCGTGGTGTCGTTCGTCGAGAACTACGGGGAGCACCGTCATGCCGTCGAGCATGAGATCGACGGCGTCGTGGTCAAGGTCGACGAACTCGACCTGCACGGCGAGCTGGGTGCCACCAGCCGCGCCCCGCGATGGGCGATCGCCTACAAGTACCCGCCCGAGCAGGTCAACACGAAACTGCTCGACATCGTGGTGTCGGTCGGTCGCACGGGGCGCGCGACGCCCTTCGCCGTCATGGCGCCCGCACAGGTGGCCGGCAGCGTGGTGCGTCAGGCCACGCTGCACAACCAGGACGTGGTCAAGGCCAAGGGCGTGCTGATCGGCGACACCGTCGTGCTGCGCAAGGCGGGCGACGTCATTCCCGAGGTGCTGGGGCCTGTCGTCGAGCTGCGCGACGGCTCGGAGCGGGCGTTCGTCATGCCTGCGGACTGCCCGGAGTGCGGCACGCCGCTGGCGCCGGCGAAAGAGGGCGACATCGACCTGCGCTGCCCGAACACCCGCGCCTGCCCGGCGCAGGTGCGGGGCCGGGTGGAGCACATCGGCTCTCGTGGCGCGCTCGACATCGAGGCCCTGGGCGAGGTCACCGCCGCCGCGCTGACCCAGCCGACCGTCCCCGCGACGCCGCCCCTGGAAACCGAGGCGGGGCTGTTCGACCTCACCCTCGAGCAGCTGGTGCCGATCGAGGTCATCGTTCGGGATGCCGAGACCGGCGAGGCCCGCGTGGATGACCGGACCGGTCAGCCGGTGCGCCGGGCGCCCTTCCGCCGCAACCCCAGTCCCGCAGAGAAGAAGCAGGGACTCACCGGCCCCCAGCCGTCGGCCCAGGCGCTCACCCTGCTGGAGGAGCTCGAGAAGGCCAAGACCAAGGAGCTGTGGCGCTTCCTCGTGGCGCTGAACATCCGCCACGTCGGTCCCGTGGCCGCCCGGGCCCTGGCCCAGTGGTTCGGGTCGGTCGCCGCGATCCGCGCGGCGTCGCGCGACGAGCTCGCTGCCGTCGACGGCGTCGGCGGCATCATCGCCGACGCGCTCACCGGCTGGTTCGATGTGGACTGGCACCGCGAGATCGTCGAGCGGTGGGAGGCGGCCGGCGCGCAGCTGGCCACACCGGGACACCCGGGTCCAGGCGCAGCCTCGGCAGCGGGCGGCGTGCTCGAGGGGATCACCGTGGTGGCCACCGGCTCCCTCGAGGGCTACAGCCGTGAGGGAGCCCAGGAGGCGATCATGGCGGCCGGCGGCAAGGCTGCATCCAGCGTGTCCAAGAAGACCGACTTCGTCGCTGCGGGTCCGGGGGCGGGTTCCAAGCTCGCGAAGGCGGAGCAGCTCGGTGTGCGCATCATCGACGCGGCGCAGTTCAAGGTGCTGGTCGAGCAGGGACCCGATGCGCTCGGTGCGGCGCCGGCGACCGCTGAAGCCATAGCGGACTGAGTGCCAGTGTCGTAGGTATGTTCTACTCTCGAGCCATCCGAGAGAGAGGACATCCCATGACCCTGAATCCCGAGCCGCACCTCCAGGCGTGGCTCGATCAAGAGGACCGGTACACCGCGCAGGTGATCCGCGCGCACGGCACTTTCATCCAGTACGTCGGGGGCGACGGTGAGCGACACCAGACCTCATTCGCCTACACCGTCGGGCTCTTCGGCATGGGGCATCCCGAGCTCCTGGTCTTCGGGCTCTGCCCCCACGACACGGCGGCGGTGCTCAACGAGCTGGCGGCACGGAACCGCGCGGGCGCCGATCTCACGCCGGGCGAACGGGTCACCGTCGACCACCGGCTGCGCCGGCTTCGGGTGGAAGCCGTTCCCAACCCCGGATCGATCGTCTTCGCCGCCAACCGCTTCTACCAGCGTCCCGATGAGGCGTCGGTGCCGGTGCTGCAGCTCAGCCATCCCGACCGCGGCGGGCGTTTTCCCGGTCAGGCCGGGTACGCGGACCCGCCATGGATCCAGCCGCGCCCGGGCGAGTTCACGGCGTTGTGAGCACGCTCACCCGGCGTCGACGCGCGCCTCCAGCAACTCCCGCACCTGCTTGCGCAGCACCTTGCCGATGAGCGACTTCGGCAGTTCGTCGACGACGAAGATGCGACGAGGCACCTTGTAGGGGGTGAGGATGCCGCGGACGAACTCCCGGATGAACTCCGGGTCCACCTCCGCGCCCTCGTCGACGATCACGGCGGCGACGACCTCCTCGCCGGCGTGCTGGCTGGGAAGCCCCACGACGGCGGCATCCTTCACCAGCGGATGCTGTCGCAGCGCGATCTCGACCTCCGTCGGGGCGACGTTGAAGCCACCGGTGATGATGAGTTCCTTGATCCGGTCGACGATGCGGACGAATCCGTCCTCGTCGATGGTGACGATGTCTCCGGTGCGGAACCAGCCGTCGACGAAGACGTGCTCCGTCTCCTCAGGGCGGCCGTAGTAGCCGCTGAAGACCTGCGGACCGCGGACGAGCAGCTCGCCGCGCTCGCCGGGCGCCACGTCCGCCGTGGGGTGGTCGGGGTCGACGACGCGGCATTCAGTGCCGGGAAGCGGGAGGCCGACCGTGCCGGGCACCCGGTTGTCGGCCACCGGGTTGGCCATGAGCACGGGCGAGCACTCCGACAGTCCGTACCCTTCGACGAGGTGGCCGCCCGTTGCCTCTTCGAACGGCACCACCAGTTCGTGCGGCAGCGCCATGGCGCCGGAGATCGCGATCTCGATGCCCGTGAGGGAGACCCCCTTCGCCCGGGCTGCGGACAGCAGCCGATCGGCGATGGGCGGGACGAGCGGGAGGAAGGTGGCGGGATGCTTCTTGACCACCGGCAGCACGAGGTCGGGGTCGAACTTCGGGAAGAGCACGAGGCGCGCCCCCATCGACATCGCGAAGGTGAGGCACAGGGTCAATCCGTACGCGTGGAACATCGGCAGCACGGCGTAGACGACGCAGCCCTTGCCTCGCTGGATCGAGGGCACCCACGCCTGCGCCTGCGCCGCGTTGGCGAGCAGGTTGCGGTGCGTCAGCGCGGCACCCTTGGGGGTTCCCGTGGTGCCGCTGGTGTACTGGATGATCGCCAGGTCGTCGACGGTGGGCCGCGGGTGCGACGCAGGCAGCGGCTCATGTCCGACGATCCGCCGCCACGGGGTGACGCCGGTGACACTCTCGGTCAGCGCTGCGCGCGATTCCCGCGCCTTCGCGATGGGCAGCCTCATGGCCAGGCGCAGGCGCAGCGGCATGGCCTCGGTGACATCCACAGAGATGAGGTCGGGCACCACGAGATCGGCGGGGAACTCCTGCACGGTGGCGACGACCTTGCTCCACACGATCGCGTGCTTCGCGCCGTGGTCCTCGAACTGCTTGCGCAGCTCGCGGGGCGTGTAGATCGGGTTGTGCTCCACCACCACCGCCCCCAGGCGCAGGACGGCATAGAACGCGACGATGTGCTGAGGACAGTTCGGCAGCACGATCGCAACGGGGTCACCGGCGCGCACGCCGCGGGCGTGCAGCGCGGCTGCGGCGCGATCGATCTGCTCCTCGAGCCGACGATAGGTCGTCTCGAGGCCGAAGAACTGCAGCGCCGGGGCATCGGGGTAGTCACGGGCGGACGCCGCGACGATGTCGACGAGCGAGCCCGAGACGGGCGGCAGATCGGCGGGCACGCCCTCGGCGTAGCTGCGGATCCACGGGCGGGGCGGGTCGTACGTGATCACCTGCACACCCTATTGGGCCAGCGGGCGGGGGCACTGACCGGTGCGGGGCGGGCCGGGGCGCCCGCGTAGACTTGCGGGGTGTCAGAAATCACCCCCGATCTCGTTCGCCACCTCGGTGTGCTCGCCCGGATCCAGCTCAGCGACGAGGAGGTCGAGCAGCTCACCGGGCAGCTCGACGTGATCGTCGACAACATCGCGAAGGTGTCTCAGGTCGCCACCGCGGATGTGCCCGCGACGAGTCACCCGGTTCCGCTGCAGAACGTCTTCCGCCCCGATGTCCCCGGCGACATGCTCACGGTCGACCAGGTGCTGCAGAACGCACCCGACGCCGCTGACGGCCGCTTCCGCGTGACCGCGATCCTGGGAGAAGAGCAGTGACCGATCTGACCCGCCTTTCCGCCGCGGACCTCGCGACCGCCCTGTCGACGGGCGAGGTGTCGAGCGTCGAAGCGACGCAGGCGCACCTCGACCGCATCGCCGCCGTCGACGGCGACGTGCATGCGTTCCTCCACGTGAGCGGCCACGCGCTCGACGTCGCCGCCGACATCGACCGCCGCCGCGCCGCCGGCGAGCAGCTCGGTCCGGTCGCCGGCGTTCCGCTGGCGATCAAGGACGTGCTGGTCACGACCGACATGCCGTCCACGAGCGGGTCGAAGATCCTCGAGGGCTTCATGTCCCCGTACGACGCGACCGTCGTCGCTCGGTCACGTGCCGCCGGCCTCGTCCCGCTCGGCAAGACCAACATGGACGAGTTCGCGATGGGCTCCTCCACCGAGCACTCGGCATACGGCCCCACCCGCAACCCGTGGGATCTCGACCGGATCCCCGGCGGCTCGGGCGGCGGTTCTGCCGCCGCCGTCGCCGCCTTCGAGGCGCCCCTCGCCCTCGGCTCGGACACCGGCGGCTCGATCCGCCAGCCTGCGCACGTGACCGGCACGGTCGGCATGAAGCCGACCTACGGCGGCGTGAGCCGCTACGGCGCGATCGCGCTGGCATCCAGCCTCGACCAGGTCGGGCCGGTCTCGCGCACGGTGCTGGATTCCGCGCTGCTGCACGACGTCATCGCCGGGCACGACCCCCACGACGCCACGTCGCTCACCGACCGGTGGCCGTCGTTCACCGAGGCCGCCCGCGAGGGCGCCCGCGGCGACGTGCTCAAGGGCCTTCGGGTCGGCGTCATCAAGGAGCTCCCCGACAGCGGGTTCCAGGCCGGCGTGTCGGCGTCGTTCCACGAGGCTCTCGAGGCGATGCAGGCCCAGGGCGCCGAGATCGTGGAGATCAGCGCGCCGCACTTCGAGTACGGCGTCGCCGCGTACTACCTGATCCTTCCCGCCGAAGCATCCAGCAACCTGGCGAAGTTCGACTCGGTGCGTTTCGGCATGCGCGTGAACGTCCCCGGCGGCACCGTCGAGGACGTCATGGCCGCCACCCGCGACGCCGGCTTCGGTCCCGAGGTCAAGCGCCGCGTGATCCTCGGCACCTACGCGCTGTCCGCCGGCTACTACGACGCCTACTACGGCTCGGCGCAGAAGGTGCGAACCCTCATCCAGCAGGACTTCGATGAGGCCTTCGCGCAGGTGGACGTCATCGCGACGCCGTCCGCTCCGACCACGGCCTTCCGCCTCGGCGAGAAGATCGACGACCCGCTGCAGATGTACCTCAACGACGTCACCACGATCCCGGCGAACCTCGCCGGCGTCCCCGGCATCTCGGTGCCCTCAGGGCTCGCCGCCGAGGACGGACTGCCCGTCGGCATCCAGTTCCTCGCACCCGTCCGTGAGGACGCGCGGCTGTACCGGGTCGGCGCTGCGGTGGAGGCCGTGCTCGTCGACCGCTGGGGCGGCCCGCTGCTGGACCGTGCACCGATTCTGGGAGGGACCCGCTGATGGCGAAGGCAAAGCTCATGGACTTCGACAAGGCCCTCGAACTGTTCGAGCCCGTGCTCGGGTTCGAAGTGCACGTCGAGCTCAACACCGAGACGAAGATGTTCTCCGCGGCGGGGAACCCCGCCAACGAGAAGAACCACGGGGCTGGCCCCAACACGCTGGTCGCTCCCGTCGACATGGGCCTTCCCGGGTCGATGCCGGTCGTCAACGCCGAGGCCGTGCGCTCGTCGATCAGCCTGGGTCTGGCGCTGGGCTGCTCGATCGCGCCGTCCAGCCGGTTCGCGCGGAAGAACTACTTCTACCCCGACCTCGGCAAGAACTACCAGATCTCGCAGTACGACGAGCCGATCGCCTTCGAAGGCTCCGTGGAGATCGAACTCTCCGACGGCGAGATCGTCACGATCCCGATCGAGCGCGCGCACATGGAGGAGGATGCCGGCAAGCTCACCCACATGGGTGGCTCGACCGGCCGCATCCAGGGCGCCGAGTACTCGCTCGTGGACTACAACCGCGCCGGCGTGCCGCTGGTGGAGATCGTGACCAAGCCGATCATCGGCGCCGAGCACCGTGCGCCCGAGATCGCGAAGGCGTACATCGCGACCATTCGCGACATCGTGCGGGGCCTGGGGATCTCGGAAGCGAAGATGGAACGCGGCAACCTGCGGTGCGATGCGAACGTGTCGCTGCGTCCGCGCGTTGCGCCGGGTGAGCCCACGCCGCCGCTCGGGACGCGCACCGAGACGAAGAACGTCAACTCGATGCGTTCCGTCGAGCGGGCCGTGCGGTACGAGATCCAGCGGCAGGCGGCGATCCTCGCCGACGGCGGCACGATCATCCAGGAGACGCGCCACTGGCACGAGGACACCGGGACGACGTCGCCGGGTCGCCCGAAGTCGGATGCCGACGACTACCGGTACTTCCCGGAGCCCGACCTGCTGCCCGTCGCGCCGTCCGCCGAGCTGATCGAGGAGCTGCGTGCTGCGCTCCCCGAGGCGCCGGCGACCCGCCGTCGCCGCCTGAAGGCGGACTGGGGCTTCACCGACCAGGAGTTCCAGCACCTCGTCAACGGCGGCCTGGTCGCCGAGGTCGAGGCGACGATTGCTGCCGGCGCGGCGCCGTCCGCAGCCCACAAGTGGTGGACCGGCGAGATCACCCGCACCGCGAACGCCGCCGGTCGCGAGCCCAGCGAGCTGGTGTCGCCGGAGCACGTGGCGCAGCTGCAGCAGCTCGTGGACGCGGGCACTCTCAACGACAAGCTCGCGCGCCAGGTGCTCGAGGGCGTCATCGCCGGCGAGGGCTCGCCGCAGGAGGTCGTGGATGCTCGGGGTCTGGCAGTGGTCTCGGATGACGGCGCGCTGATCGCCGCGATCGACGAGGCGCTGGCATCCCAGCCGGATGTCCTCGCGAAGATCCGCGACGGCAAGGTACAAGCCGCCGGCGCCGTGATCGGAGCCGTGATGAAAGCGATGAAGGGCCAGGCCGACGCCGCGCGCGTGCGCGAGCTGATCCTCACCCGCGCCGCCGAGTGAGTATTCGCGGCGCCGAGTGAGTACTCACGGTGCCGAGTGAGTACTCACGGTGCCGAGTGAGTATTCGCTGACGCGAGTGCGTATTCGCGGCCGGGGAGACGTCCCGGCGCGAATACTCGCTCGGCACGTCGAATACTCACTCGGGAGCCCGAATACTCACTCGGGAGCCCGAATACTCACTCGGGTGTCGGGGGATGCGGGGAAGATGGGGTTATGGGACGCGGGGACGGAACGGGGCGCATCGTCTCACCGGACGGCGCCGACGACACCGGCACGCGCATCCTCCACGTCGATATGGACGCGTTCTACGCCGCGGTGGAGGTGCTCGACAACCCCTCGCTGAAGGGCAAGCCCATCATCATCGGGTCGCCCGAGGGGCGCAGCGTCGTCTCGAGCGCCTCGTACGAGGCACGTCGCTTCGGGGTGCGGTCGGCCATGCCGGTGAGCCAGGCGCTGCGCCTGTGCCCGCAGGCGACGGTCGTCGCCCCGCACTTCGATCGCTATCTCGCGCTGTCCCAGCAGGTCATGGAGATCTTCCACTCGATCACTCCGCTGGTCGAACCGCTGTCGATCGACGAGGCCTTCCTCGACGTCCACGGGGCGCGACGCCTCTGGGGATCGCCGGGGGAGATCGGGCGGATGCTGCGGGTACGGGTCCTCGAAGAGACCGGCCTGACGTGCAGCGTGGGGGTGGCGGCCACCAAGCACGTCGCCAAGATGGCATCCACCATCTCCAAGCCCGACGGCATGCTCATCGTGCGCGCATCCGACACGCAGGCGTTCCTCTCGGCGCGGCCGGTGAGCGCGCTGTGGGGCGTCGGTCCCAAGGCGACCGTTGCGCTCGAGACGCGCGGCATCCGCACCGTGGCAGACGTGCTCGCCACCCCCCGCGGCGTGCTGGACCGGGCGCTCGGTCCCGCCATGGGCGAGCGGATCTGGCACCTCGCGCGCGGCATCGACGCCCGGGAAGTGCACACCGAGCGCATCGAGAAGAGCGTCGGACACGAGGAGACCTTCCACGACGACATCGCCGACCCGGCCGTGCTGCGCACCGAGTTGCGCCGGCTCGCGGATCGCGTCGGCGCGCGCCTGCGGTCGAACGGCTGGGAGGCGGCGACCATCGCGCTGAAGCTTCGCTTCGCCGACTTCTCCACCCTCAGCCGCTCGCAGACGCTCCCTGAGCCGACGGCTGTCGGCCAGCGGATCGGGGATGCCGCGTGGGACCTCTTCCACCAGATCGACCTGCGCATGCCGGTGCGGCTCATCGGCGTACGCGCCGAGAATCTGCGACCGGCCGGCGTCGCGCCCCTGGCGCTCTGGGACGACGACGAGGACTGGCGGCGGGTGGAAGAGGCCCTCGACGGCGCGCGCGAGCGATTCGGGCGCGCGGCCGTCACACGCGCGACCCTCCTGGGCGGCACCCGCGACCTCGGTGCGCTGCCGACCAACCCGCGGCCCCCGCGCCCGCCCGAGCACTGACCCCTGGCCCGCCCCGCCCGTGAATCGACCCCCGCCATACGCTGGGACGCAGGCGCGCGGCCCGGTACGGTGGGGGGATGGCCAACATCGCACTGGATCTCGGCAAGCAGTCCGCTTCTTACGGCGTCACCAGCGTCTACGGGGAGAAGCAGGAGCTCGATGGCATCACCCTCGTCCCTGTCGCCCTCGCCTGGTCGGGGTTCGGCGGAGGGGCGGATGCCGACGGCAACGGCGGTGGCGGCGGCGGTGGCTATGCCATTCCGCTCGGCGCCTACGTGCGCAAGGGTGACGATCTGCGGTTCGAGCCGAACATCGTCTCGTTCCTCGCCGTAGCGATTCCCTTCGTGTGGGTCGCCGGCCGCGCACTGAGCCGTGTCATCCGCGCCCTCAAGAAGTAGCGAACGCGCGCTGCCCCCGGCCCTGCGGACGGCGACGGATCGGCTCATTGCAGCGGTGCTCGCCGTGGGCGCGTCCAATCCGGTGGTCCTCATCGACGGGCGCAGCGGCGCGGGCAAATCCACGCTCGCGCGCGAACTCGTCGCCCGGTGGCCGCAGCGCGGTCGCGTGCAGCTCGTGGCGCTCGACTCCCTCTATCCCGGCTGGGACGGCCTCTCGGAGGGCGCGGTCTACGCGCGCGACCAGATCCTGCGGCCCCACGCGCGTGGACTGGTCGGTGTCTGGCAACGCTGGGACTGGGAGGTCGGCGCGCGCGCCGAGGCGCATGCGGTGGACCCCTCCTTGCCGCTGATCGTCGAGGGCGCCGGCCTGCTCACGCCGGAGAATTCGCGGCTCGGCGACGTGCGGGTGTGGCTGGAGTCGCCGGCAGCGTCGCGCCAGGCGCGGGCCCTGGCGCGCGACGGCGAGAGTTTCCGGCCGCATTGGACCCGTTGGGCCGAGCAGGAAGAACGCCACCTCGCACGCAACAGTCCCCGCGAGCGGGCGACGCACGTGTTCCAGATCCCCTGACGACGCGGCGCGCACGAGCGGCCCGGCGTCATCGCCCGAGCGCCGCGACCAGCCCGTCGAGGCGATAGCCGAGCCAGTCGTAGATGGCGAAGCGTCGATCGCCCGCGTCGTGGTCGTCCTCGCCGTCGATGCCCAAGCGGGTGGCCAGAACGAGACGCAGCGCGTTCAGGGTGCGGAGCCAGGCGCGGCCGCGTTCGCTCGAGAGCGTCACGGGCAGGGTCTCCGCCAGCGAATCCGGATGCAGCTCGACCAGATGAAGCGCCTGACCGTCGGGGGAGAGGTCGTCGAGGACGGCGCGGGCATCGTCGCGGCGGCGGCTCAGCAGATCGGATGCCGTCAGCGCGCGGAACTCCCGCGCGGCATCCGCGTCGTCGCGATATGCGTCGGGGACGAGTCGAGCGAGGGCCGGGTCTTCCGGCGGGCGGATGCCGGAAGGGCTGCCGTCCTCGAGGAGCTCCAGAAACTGCGAGACGAGGTCGGCGAGGTGGGCGCCCTCGATGAGGGTGATCTCCATGACGACGGGGTCGTGAGCGCTCATGCCGGCGCCCGCTGCACGGTCGCCCACAGCCCGTAGTCGTGCATCGCCTGCGTGTGCAGCTCCATCTGTTCGCGCGCGCCCTCGGCGACCACCGCGCGTCCCTCGTGGTGCACGGCGAGCATGAGGCGGGTGGCGACCTCGGGGGAGTGCCCGAAGTATTCGCGGAACACGCGCACGACGTAGCTCATGAGGTTGACCGGGTCGTTCCACACCACGGTCTGCCACGGACGGTCGGCCGCCGCGCTCTCGTCCAGGCGTGTGGTCTCGTCGAGATCGGGTGTCGCGATGCCCATCATGCCCATCCCAGTTCGTGCAGGCGGTCGTCGTCGATGCCGTAGAAGTGCGCGATCTCGTGGACCAGCGTGGTGTGCACCTCGTCGCGAAGCTCCTCGACCGAGGTGCAGGCGTGCAGATGCGGTTCGCGGTACACGATGATGCGGTCGGGCAGTTCGCCCATGCCGTAGCGGTCGCGCTCGGTGAGCGCCCAGCCGTCGTACAGGCCGAACAGGTCGAGACCGCCGTCTTCGGGGAGGTCCTCGACGACGAACACGACGTTGTCGAGCCCACCCACCATGTCATCGGGCAGCCGATCGAGCTCGTCGACGACGAGCTGCTCGAACGCCGCGGCATCCATCTCGATCATCGTGCCTTCCGGCACTTCTTGGGGTGAGTAACGGGACTTGAACCCGCGGCCCCCTGGACCACAACCAGGTGCTCTACCAACTGAGCTATACCCACCATGTCTCCCGCCTGAGCGGGCAACCTCTCAATTCTCTCACACCTCTGGAGCGAATGACGACACGGCCGACGCCGCAGCTGCGCGCGCCTCGTCGCTCGTCGGGCCGGGCTCGGGCACGAAGACGGCGGCCCGGTAGTACGCGAGCTCGCGGATCGATTCCTGGATGTCCGCGAGGGCCCGGTGGCCGCCCTCTTTCGCCGGGGCGTTGAAGTACGCCCGGGGGTACCAGCGCCGCGAGAGCTCCTTGATGCTGGACACGTCGACGTTGCGGTAGTGCAGCCAGCGGTCCACGCGCGGCATGTACTTCGCCAGGAACATGCGGTCGGTGCCGATGGTGTTTCCCGCGAGCGGGGCCTTGCCCTCGATCGGGACGAAGCGCTGGATGTACTCCAAGGCCTCGTGCTCGGCCTGCGCGAGGCTGACGCCCTGGGGGAGCTCGGCGAGCAGTCCCGACGACTCATGCATCTTGGTGACGAAGTCGTTCATGTTCGCCAGCGCCGAGGCGTCGGGCTTGATGACGATCTGGAAGCCGGGGTCCACCGCGCGGAGCTCGAAATCGGTGATCACGATCGCGATCTCGACGAGCTCGTCGACCGCGAGGTCCAACCCCGTCATCTCGCAGTCGATCCACACGAGCCTGTCGTTCTCAGAAGCCGCCACCATGGGCTCCATCCTACGTGGGGCCTCAGACGCGGCATCCGCTTGGTCCCCCCGAGGCGACTCGAACGCCTGACCAAGAGATTAGAAGGCTCCTGCTCTATCCACTGAGCTACGGGGGGTCACCTCCAGGCTACCGGGATCACCCTCGGAGTTCGGCGGAGTCCGTGGCGGGCTGTCCCGCTGCGGCGTAGCGTGCACGTGTCGAAAGGGTTCGAGGATGACTGCAGGCGAGAAGCGGACGCAACTCTGGGTGGCCTATGGGAGCGGTGGGGTCGCCGGGACGATCCGCAAGATCGAAGAGGAGTACGTCGTCACCATGGCCGGGGCGGACGACGTGCACGGGACGTACCCGTCGATGGAGGCCGCGAAGGGCGCGCTGCACGCCCAGATGACCCCGGGGTCGGAGTGGCCGCAGTTCCGCGAGCACTGAGGGATCAGACCGCCCGCTGCGGCATGATGTCGGCGTCCGCGACCGTCCGACGCCGCGTGTCGAACCACGGCAGCGTCGTGTGCACGAGCGGCCCGATGAGGAGGGCGAAGAGCACGGTGCCGATCCCGACCGTACCGCCGAGCAGCCATCCCGCGGCGAGGACCGTCGCTTCGACCGCAAGACGGCAGGCCCAGATCGGCCAGCCGAGGCGCTCGTTCAGGCCGGTCATGAGGCCGTCACGCGGGCCGGGTCCGAAACGCGCGCCGATGTAGAGCCCGGATGCCACGCCGACCGCCACCAGGCCCGCAGCGAACATCGCGGCCTGATACACCCAGCCGCTCGGGTGCGGCAGGACGCCGAGGGTGAGCTGCATGCCGGTGCCGACCAGCGCGATGTTCGCGACCGTGCCGACACCCGGTCGCTGGCGCAGGGGGATCCACAGCAGCAGCACCAGGAAGCCCAGCAGATTGGTCACCCAGCCGATGCCGATGCCCGTCTGTCGGGAGATCCCCTCCGCGAGCACGGTCCAGGGGTCCAGGCCTATGCCCGCCTGGACCATCAGCGCGCATCCGGCGCCGAACAGCAGCAGCCCCACCAACAGCTGAAGCACACGTCGTGTCACGAGTTCAGTCAACCGCACGCTTGGAGGGCAGCGCGCGCCCGTCACAGCCCTCGGGATGACACGACGGGGCACGGCGCGGTCAGCGACTGTACGTGAGGCAGTTCACGGCCTCGGCTGCAGACCAGAAGTCCCCCACCGGGAGGAGGCTTCGGCGGGCGGGGTGGTAGCGCAGCGCCCGGAATCTCACGTCCGCCCCGTCAGCCACGCGGCGGACGTGCCCGATCACCCTTCCTCCGGTGTCGAGAACGCGCCACAGTTCCGGTCCGGCAGGAATCAGGGTCGCCCGCGCCTCACGGCCCACAACGGGGGGCGTCATCGTTGCGATCATCGCAGCCTCCTTTCGTGTCGAACATATGTGCGACCTCCGACATCGGGGCGGTACTGCCGAGCGGCGTCTCCTCCACATGCGCGGAGTATGCGGATCCGTCCCCGGAAGAGGCCTGCGCGCCGACACGGCCCGGTGTCCGGGCGGCATCGTGGAAGGGCTTCGGCACCCGACGGGCACGCGGGTGCCGAAGCGGCGGGAAGCACCCCGCGCCCACACGAGAGGACAGGCACACCATGAGCGAACTGATCACCGTCACCGGCAACCTCGCCGCCGATCCGGAGCGGAGGTCCACGGCCGGCGGCGACGTCGTCGTCGCCTTCCGCGTCGGCAGCACGCAGCGGCGATTCGACAAGGAGTCGAACACATGGGTCGACGCCTATACGAACTGGTATCACGTCTCGGCCTTCCGCAGCCTCGCAGATCACGCGTTGCGATCGCTGCGCAAAGGGGACCGCGTCATCGTGGTGGGCACGCTGCGTCTGCGCACCTGGGAGAACGACACGCGAAGCGGCGTCACCGCCGATCTCGACGCGCACGCGCTCGGACCCGACCTGCGCTGGGGCACGACCGCCTTCACGCGCGCGGCGCGCCCGGCCGAGGCAGGCGGCGGCGCATCGGCGGAACCTGCCCCGACTGCGCGCGTCGACGCCGAGGGATGGACACTGCCTGCAGTGGATCGCCCTGACGAGCTCGATGAGCACACCCGCGGCACGGGTGCGCCGGCGCACGGAGTTGCCCGGTCGGCAGCGGAGCCCGCGCTCGTGACCGCGGGCGGGCGGGCGCTCGCAGACGGGGAGGAGACACCGTTCTGACGGCCGGGGGAGACGGGGCGCTCTAGACTTCCGGCGTGCTCCGTCATCCCGCGGCCTTCGCGCCCGACCCAGGAACGGTCGCCGCCGCTGTGCGCCGCGGCCCGTCGGGACGGCGGGCCGCGCGCGCCGCGCTGGCCCTGGCGGCCGCCCTTCTTCTCGCGACCGCGTGCGCGCCGTCTCCTCAGCCGGAGCCCGCACCCGCCTCGCCGACAGCGGGCGCTCCGACGGCCACCGAACCCGAGCCGGCCGGTCCTGCGCTGTCTCCCGACGGTTCCGCCGCAGACAACCTGCCGCTTTTCACCGCCGTGGCGCAGACGGTGTGGGCGTCGCCGCAGAGCGCCGAAGGGCGCGCCTACATCGATGCCCTTGTCGCTGCGGGTTTCGACAAAGCCGCGATGCAGGTGACCGAGGACACTTCGACGATCGGCAACGCGGCCGAATCACTCCAATTCGCGGTGCAGTGGGGCGAGGAGTGCCTGCTGGGTCAGGCCGGACCCGTCACCGGCACTGTCGTGACGTCCGTCGCACCGGCCCTCGCGGGCGGAGGATGCCTGCTGGGCGAGACCCGTCCGATCGACTGGTGATCCCGGCGGGCACGCGGCCCGCCGGGGGTGGTTGGTAGGCTGGACGAGACTTCTCCCTCGCATCACCGGCGCCCTCGACGCGCCGCTGTGCCGCGAGCGGATCTGACTGCGATGCTGAGGTGGTACCGAAGTGGCCGAATATATCTACCAGATGGTGCGCGCCCGTAAGTCCGTGGGCGACAAGCTGATTCTCGATGACGTGACGATGTCGTTCCTTCCTGGCGCGAAGATCGGCATGGTCGGCCCGAACGGCGCCGGAAAGTCGACGATCCTCAAGATCATGGCCGGGATGGACACCCCTTCCAACGGCGAAGCGAAGCTCAGCCCCGGCTTCAGTGTCGGCATCCTCATGCAGGAGCCGGAACTCGACGAGTCCAAGACGGTGCTGGAGAACATCCAGGAGGGCATCGCCATCAAGGCGAAGGTCGACCGCTTCAACGAGATCTCGGCCCTCATGTCCGACCCCGACGCCGACTTCGACGCCCTGCTGGCGGAGATGGGCACGCTGCAGGAGGAGATCGACGCGGCGGATGCCTGGGATCTCGACTCGCAGCTCGAGCAGGCGATGGACGCGCTGCGCACCCCGCCGGGCGACGCCTCGGTTTCCAACCTCTCCGGTGGCGAGAAGCGCCGCGTGGCGCTGACGAAGCTCCTGCTGCAGAAGCCGGACCTGCTGCTGCTCGACGAGCCCACGAACCACCTCGACGCCGAGAGCGTGCTGTGGCTCGAGCAGCACCTGCAGAAGTACACAGGCGCCGTCATCGCCATCACCCACGACCGGTACTTCCTTGACAACGTCGCGGAGTGGATCGCCGAGGTCGACCGCGGACGGCTCATCGGCTACGAGGGCAACTACTCCACGTACCTGGAGAAGAAGGGCGAGCGTCTCGCCATCCAGGGCAAGAAGGACGCCAAGCTGGCCAAGCGCCTCGCGGACGAGCTCGAGTGGGTGCGCTCCAACACCAAGGGGCGCCAGGCCAAGTCGAAGGCGCGTCTGGCCCGATACGAGGAGATGGCGGCAGAAGCCGACCGCACGCGCAAGCTCGACTTCGAGGAGATCCAGATTCCGCCGGGGCCGCGCCTGGGCAGCATCGTCATCGAGGCCAAGAAGCTCAAGAAGGGCTTCGACGGCCGCACGCTCATCGACAACCTGAGCTTCAGCCTGCCGCCCAACGGCATCGTCGGCGTCATCGGCCCGAACGGAGTCGGCAAGACCACGCTGTTCAAGACGATCGTCGGTCTCGAGCCGCTGGACGGTGGCGAGCTGAAGATCGGCGAGACCGTGAAGCTCAGCTACGTCGACCAGACGCGCTCGAACATCGACCCGAACAAGACGCTGTGGGAAGTCGTCTCGGACGGACTCGACATCATCACTGTCGGCAAGATCGAGATCCCCTCGCGCGCCTACGTCTCGAAGTTCGGCTTCAAGGGTCCGGACCAGCAGAAGAAGGCCGGCGTGCTCTCCGGTGGTGAGCGCAACCGTCTGAACCTCGCGCTCACGCTGAAGGAGGGCGGCAACCTGCTGCTTCTCGACGAGCCGACCAACGACCTCGACGTCGAAACGCTGCAGTCGCTTGAGAACGCGCTGCTGGAGTTCCCCGGCTGCGCCGTGGTCATCACGCACGACCGGTGGTTCCTCGACCGCATCGCCACGCACATCCTGGCGTACGAGGGCACCGAGGAGCACCCGGACAAGTGGTACTGGTTCGAGGGCAACTTCGAGGCGTACGAGGCGAACAAGATCGAACGCCTCGGGCCGGACGCGGCCAACCCGCACCGGTCGACGTACCGCAAGCTCACGCGTGACTGAGCCCGGCCCGCGCCGCATCCACGTGCCCATCCCGCTGCGGTGGGGCGACCTGGACGCGCTGAACCACGTCAACAACACGTCGATGCTGAAGCTCCTCGAGGAGGCGCGTCTTCGCGCGTTCTGGCGGCCGGACGCCGGCATGGAAGGTCCTCCGACCGCCGTGCTGGATTCCGGCCTGAGCGCCAGTGCCGAGACGATGACGCTCATCGCGCGCCAGGAGATCGAGTACCTCGCCCCGGTGCCGTACCAGCAGCGGCCCCTCGACGTTCAGCTGTGGATCGGGCGCCTCGGCGGGTCGAGCATCGACGTCTGCTATGACGTGTACAGCCCTGTGGGGGAGTCTCCGCACACCCTCTACGCCCGCTCGACAGCGATCGTGGTGATGGTGAGCAGCGCGACCGGCCGTCCGGTGCGCCTCACCCCAGAGATGCGCGAGGCGTGGGCGCCGTACGTCGGCGATCCCATCGTCTACGCACACCGCCGCTGACGCGACCCGGCGCCCGCCGGTCGGGCTCGGGATCAGCTGTCGCCCGGGACCCGGATCATGATCTCCTGGGCGACGGTGGCCAGCAGCCGACCGTCACGGCTGTGGATGCGCCCCGTGGCGAGTCCGCGGCCGCCGCGCGCGCTCGGCGACTCCTGCGTGTAGAGCACCCACTCGTCGACCCGCCCGAACCGGTGCCACCACATCGCGTGATCGAGGCTCGCGACCTTGAGCCCCGGCGTCGACCACGGCAGCCCGTGGGCGCGCAGCACGGGCTCCTGGATGGTCAGGTCACTCATATACGCCAGCACCGCGCGGTGGATCGCCGGGTCGTCGGGCAGGGGAGAGCGCGTGCGCATCCACACGCCCTGGTGCGGCGTGCGATCGCCGTCGACGGTGTCGTAGATGGGGGAGGCGACGTAGCGCCGCTCGATCGGACCGCCTTCGAGCACCCGTAGGGACAGGGGATGCCGGGACGGGTCGAGTGCCTCCGTGCCGGCCAGGTCCTCGGGCGCGGGAACGTCCGACGGCATCGGCGCGCCGTGCTCGATCCCGGGATCCTCGTCCTCGAACGACGCGATCATCGAGAAGATCGGCACGCCCTCCTGGTAGGCCTGCGTGCGGCGTGTCGAGAAGGAACGGCCGTCGTGGATGCGGTCGACCGACAGCGTGATCCCCTTGGTGACATCACCCGGGCGCAGGAAGTAGCCGTGCATCGAGTGCGGCACGCGCTCGGGCGGGAGCGTCCGCGCGGCGGCGGTGATCGCCTGCGCCAGCACCTGCCCTCCGAACACGCGACCGTTGGGCATCGCATGCGAGGCACCCGTGAAGATGTCCTCGGTGGTGCGGGCGGCAGACGCCGCCAGGTCGATGACCGAGAGCATGGTGGCGACGGGATCGGTGGGCGTATCGGGCACGGGACTCCTGTCTGCGCGGCGCGCACGGCGCCACTTGATAGTTTAAGGCGGATGCCCCACCGCCTCCGTTTCCCCGACCACCGTGCCGCAGCAGACGCGGCGACTTTCGCGTCCCGCGCGTCGCGGATGGGCGACGGCGCGGTGCGGCTGCAGGCGGCATCCGGAACGCTCGTGATGACCTGCGCGCCACTGGCCCCGCGCGGACTGCTCGATTCCACACCCACGGTGCTGGGGCTGCGGGCGTCGACGGTCGATCCGGAGCTGCTCACCGATGTCGTCGTGGATGCCACGGCGCTCGTCGTCTCGGAGGATCCCCTCGCGCTCACGCTCCCCGACGCCGCGGTGTCGGCGCCCTGGGCGGGTGTCGCCCCACCCCGCGGCGGCTGGGAACCCGCAGGGACGCTGGATGCCGCGACGATCGCCACCCGCGCCCAGTGGGGCATCGCCGCCGTTGCCGAATCCGTGCCTCGCGACGCCGGTGACGACGCCGTACGCGCGGTGCGCGCGTCGGTGTGGGGGGCGCAGGATGCCGCGTTGGCGGGGCTGCCGCTCGGTGTCGCCTTCGCCGCCTTCGGACTGGGGTTCATCGGAGGGGCCGAGACGGTCGAGCTGCGCACCGCGGGGCCGTGGACGCGCCTGAGTCTGCGCCGCGGTCACGTGCTCGTGCGTGGACCGGTGAAGACGGGACTCACGCCCGTGCGGGCGACCGGTACGGCGGCCTGACCCGCGTCAGACGGCCGCCGCTGCCGCACGTCCCGCGACCCGACCGGAGAACAGGCACCCGCCGAGAAAGGTGCCCTCGAGCGCCCGGTAGCCGTGCATGCCGCCGCCGCCGAAGCCGCTCGCCTCGCCCGCCGCATACAGCCCGGGCACGACCTGCCCGTCGGCGCCGAGCGCCCGGGATTGCAGATCGGTCTGGATGCCGCCCAGCGACTTGCGGGTGAGCACATGGAGCTTCACCGCGATGAGCGGACCGGCGGAGCGGTCGAGGATGCGGTGCGGTGTGGCGGTGCGCACGAGCCGGTCACCGCGGAAGGCGCGCGCGGAGCGCATCATCGCGATCTGCGCATCCTTGGTGAAGGCGTTCTCGATCTCGCGATCGCGCGCCTCCACCTCGGTGCGCACCCGCGCGGCATCCAGGGCGTCGCCGCCGGGCAGGTCCCGCATCCCCGCGATGAGCTCATCGAGGGTGTCGCGCACGACGAAGTCCGCCCCACGGTCGAGAAAGGCCTGCACGGGTTCGGCGGCACCCTTCGCCAGTCGGGACGAGATGAGCAGCCGCACGTCCTTGCCGGTCAGATCGGGGTTCTGCTCGCTTCCCGAGAGCGTGAACTCCTTCTCGATGATCTTGTACGACAGCACGAACCAGGAGTGGTCGTGACCGGTGCGTCGGAGGTGGGCGAGGGTGCCCAGGGTGTCGAAGCCGGGGAACAGCGGGACCGGCAGGCGGTGGCCCGTCGCGTCGAGCCAGATCGACGACGGGCCGGGGAGGATGCGGATGCCGTGCTGCGGCCAGACCGGCTGGAAGTTCTGGATGCCTTCGACGTAGTGCCACATGCGGTCGCCGTTGACCTCGCGCGCTCCTGCCTGTTCCGCCACCGACAGCATGTGACCGTCGACGTAGGCGGGCACCCCCGACACCATCGACACGGGCGGGGTGCCGAGCCGTTCCGGCCAGCGCCGGCGGACCATATCGTGGTTTCCGCCGATGCCGCCGGAGGTGACGACGGTCGCCCCCGCTGTCACCTCGAACGCCCCCACGACCTCTCGTGAGGTGGCCGTGCCCCGCGCGGCGCCGGACGGTGCGAGCAGGTCGCCGGTGGCACCGGTGACCGCCCCGTCGACGACGGTGAGCGCGGTGACCCGATGGCGCGGCATGATGGTCAGCCGGCCCTGCCGCTCCGCCTCTTCGACCGCTGCCTGGAAGGGCGCGACGACGCCCGGGCCGGTGCCCCACGTGATGTGGAACCGTGGCACGGAGTTTCCGGGTCCCGTCGCGGTGTAGCCGCCGCGTTCCGCCCATCCCACGATGGGAAAGAACCCCAGCCCCTTCTGCTGCAGCCAGGCGCGCTTCTCGTGGTGCGCGAAGTGCAGGTAGGCCTCAGCCCAACGGCGCGCCCACACATCGTCGTCCTCGCGGTCGAAACCGGCGGTGCCGAGCCAGTCCTGCCTGGCGAGGTCGAAGGAATCCCGGATGCCGAGGCGGCGCTGCTCGGGCGAGTCGATGAAGAACAGCCCGCCGAAGGACCACCACGCCTGTCCGCCGAGGTTGGTGCGCGGCTCCTGGTCGACGATCACCACATGCTTGCCGGCGGCGACGGCCTCACCGGCCGCGACGAGGCCCGACAGGCCCCACCCGATGATGAGCACGTCGGCCCTGATGGTGGCGGTGGTCATGGCGACTCCTTCGTCGTCGACCGGGCCGTCAGCCCGGTGCGTCTCCCGCGGCGCTCAGCCCGGTGTCTCTCCCTCAGGCCTGCGTGCGACGACGGGGAACCCCGTCGCGTCACGGCCGGCCGGTGCCGGACCGATGCCCGTCGGCTCGAAGGTGTTCACCATCGCGTGCGCCGCCCTGTCGAGATACTCCCACAGGGTCGCCTCGTGGAGGGGCGACAGGCCGAGCTCATCGACGGCGACGCGCATGTGCGCCAGCCAGCGGTCCCGAGCGTCGGGGTTCACGTGGAAGGGGGCGTGGCGCATGCGCAGGCGCGGGTGGCCGCGTTCCTGGCTGTAGGTGCTGGGGCCGCCCCAGTACTGCGCCAGGAACATCTCCAGCCGGCGCGCGGCGGGCTCGAGGTCGACCTCGGGGTACATCGGGCGCAGCACGTCGTCCTCGGCGACCTCGCGGTAGAACGCCGCGGCGAGCCGGACGAACGTCTCGTGCCCGCCGACCTCGTCGTAGAACGAGCGGGGTGCGGCATCCGTCATGGCTTCGTCTCCTCGTCGGAGGGCGGGGGCGCAGAGCCGTCGCCGCCGTCCGGTTGGGCGCTGCTCTTGTCCGTGCGCTTGGGTTTCCACGTCGGTCGGGAGTCCTTCGGCACCGGGTTGGGCCGCGTCATCGGCGGGTTGGCGCCGCGCACCCGCTGAGCGCCCTCGGGACCGGTCAGCGTGATGGAGGTGAGCTGGGGGAGGGTCAGCCCCATTTCGTCCACGGCGTGCTTGAGCCGCATGCGCAGCTCCCGGGCGACATCATCCTTGGCGTTGGGCCGGGTCTTCATCACCAGTCGGATCACGAGCGCTTCCCCGCTGACGGACTCCAGACCCCAGACCTCCGGGTCCTCGAGCACGCGGGTGCGCCACTTCGGGTCCTTCTGCAGACTCTTGGCGGCCGCGAGCATCTGCTTCTCGACCTCGTCGACATCGGCGTCGACCGGGACAGCGAGGTCGATGATGACGCGCGACCAGCCCTGCGACATGTTGCCGATGCGGGTGATTTCGCCGTTGCGCACGTACCAGAGCGTGCCGTTGACGTCACGGACGTGCGTGACGCGCACCGAGACGTACTCCACGACGCCGGTGGCGAGCCCCAGATCCACGACGTCGCCGATGCCGATCTGATCCTCGGCGACCACGAAAATGCCGTTGAGCACGTCCTTGACGATGTTCTGGGCGCCGAAACCGAGTCCGGCGCCGATGGCGGCGGACAGCAGGGCGAACGAGCCGAGGGCTGTGGGCGCCAGCACCTGCACGATGAGCAGCACCGTGATGATGACGATGGCGACGTTGACGATGTTCTGCAGGATCGTGCCGAGAGTCCGGGTGCGTTGCACCAGACGCACCTGCGCCAGCGGGGACCGTTCGAGCGCCTGCGTGTCGTCGACCCGAGCCTTGGATTTCGCACCCGAGACGATGCGGTTGACGGTGCGGCGGATGACGATGCGCAGCACCCACGCCGCGACCACCCCGCCGACGAGGATGAGTGCGACCGCGAGCAGGTTCCAGCCCGCCTCGATGAGGAACTTGAGCACCTTCCCCCAGAAGTCGGGGCTCGTCACGTCGGGGCTCGTCACGTCGTCCATCGGAGCCAGCCTAGCCACTCCGTATGCACCCCGCCTGTGTGCGGCGGCTGCGAGAGAGCCGCGCAGCGCACGACGCCCCGGTGCCGCATTGCGGGCACCGGGGCGTCAGAGCATTTGCCGGATTGCTACTCCGCGTCGCGCTCCTGCACCGCGATCGCCCGCTCGACGCCTGCGAGGTTCTCGGCGACCAGGCGGCGCAGCGCAGGCGGCGCGTCCTGGTGGGCGGCGAGCCACGACCGCGTCGCGTCGCGCAGCGCCACATCGGCGAGCGGCGCGGGGTAGAGCCCGACGATCAGGTACTGGGCGATCTGGTACGTTCGCGACTCCCAGATCGGCAGCAGCATGTCGAAGTACGGCGCGACGAACTCCGACAGCAGCTCACGACCGGCGGGGTGCACGAAGCCGGCTGCGGCGGCACGAACGATCGTGTTCGGCGCGTCGGCCTGTTCGATCAGCGACGCCCATGCGGCGCGCTTGGCCTCGGGGGTGGGGAGCGCCGCGCGGGCCTGTGCGGCGAACTCGCCGCCCTTGGCGGTGTTGTCGGCGGCCAGGGCCGCGTCGATGTCCTCGGCGGTGACCGCACCGGCGGCGGCGAGCGACACGAGCAGCTGCCACGACAGATCCGTGTCGATCGTCAGCCCCTCGAGCACCGTCTCGCCGTCGCGCAGCGCCTTGACGGTCTGCGTGTGCGCGGCCGTGCTGGCCGCGGCGGCGAACGCGGTGACGAACTGCAGCTGGCTGTCGCTGCCGGGCTGGGCCCCCTGCGCGAGCTTCCAGAGACCATCGGCCACGCGCGCACGCGTCGCCTCGCGGGTGGCCGGGGTGACGTAGGAGTTGGCGGCCAACTGCAGCTGACCGAGGGTCGTGCGCACGGTGGTCGACTCCGTCTCGCTGCCGATGTTGCGCAGCACGAGGTCGACGTAGTCGCTCGCGGCCGTCTCGCCGTCGCGGGTCTGGTCCCAGGCGGCGCCCCAGACCAGCGAACGCGCCAGCGGGTCGCTGATGTCCTTGAGATGGGCGATGGCGGTCCGCAGCGACTGCTCGTCGAGGCGGATCTTCGCGTAGGCGAGGTCCTCGTCGTTCAGCAGCACCAGGTCGGGACGCGCGAGGCCCTTCAGCTGCGGCACCTCCGTGAGGTCGCCGTCGACGTCGAGCTCTTCGTGATGCACCCGCACGAGCGCGCCGCCCTGCAGACGGTAGAAGCCGATGCCGAGGCGATGGGGACGGATCGTGGGGTAGTCGGCGGGCGCCGTCTGCACCACGGCGAACCGGGTGATGATCCCATCGTCGGACGTGGCGATCTCGGGAGACAGCGTGTTCACCCCCGCCGTCTCGAGCCACTTCTTCGACCACGTCGACAGCTCGCGGCCGCTCGTGCGCTCGAGCTCGACGAGCAGGTCCGACAGCTCGGTGTTGGACCACTCGTTCTTCTTGAAGTACGCCGCGACTCCAGCGAAGAACTCCTCGATGCCCACCCACGCGGCGAGCTGCTTGAGCACCGACCCGCCCTTGGCGTATGTGATGCCGTCGAAGTTGACCTGCACGTCTTCGAGGTCGTTGATCTGCGCGACGACGGGGTGGGTCGAGGGGAGCTGGTCCTGGCGGTACGCCCAGGTCTTCTCCATCGCGTTGAACGTGGTCCACGCCTCGGTCCACTCCGTGGCCTCGGCGGTGGCCATGGTGGACGCCCACTCGGCGAACGACTCGTTCAGCCACAGGTCGTTCCACCAGCGCATCGTCACGAGGTCGCCGAACCACATGTGGGCCAGCTCGTGCAGGATCGTGACGACGCGGCGCTCCTTGACCGCGTCGGTCACCTTGCTGCGGAAGACGTACGTCTCGGTGAAGGTCACCGCACCGGCGTTCTCCATCGCCCCGGCGTTGAACTCCGGCACGAACAGCTGGTCGTACTTCGCGAACGGGTACGGGTAGTCGAACTTCTCCTCGAAGTACGCGAATCCCTCACGCGTCTTGTCGAAGACGTAGTCCGCGTCGAGGTGCTGCCAGAGGCTCTTGCGGGCGTAGACGCCGAGCGGGATGACCCGGCCCGACGCGCTGGTGAGCTCGGAGAAGGTCGCCTCGTAGGGGCCGGCGACGAGCGCGGTGATGTACGACGAGATCGTCGGTGTGGGCTCGAACGTCCACGTCGCGGTGCCGTCGCCGTGGCGCTGGGGCTCGGGCGTGGGGGAGTTGGACACGACCTTCCACGGCTCCGGTGCCGTGACGGTGAACTGGAAAGTGGCCTTCAGATCGGGCTGCTCGAACACCGCGAAGACGCGGCGGGAATCCGGCACCTCGAACTGCGAGTAGAGATAGACCTCGCCGTCGACCGGGTCGACGAAGCGGTGCAGGCCCTCGCCGGTGTTGGTGTACAGGCAGTCGGCGTCGACGATCAGCTCGTTCTGGGCCTCGAGCCCGGACAGTGCGATGCGCGAATCGGCGAACGCCGTCGCGGGGTCGATCGAGCGGCCGTTCAGGGTGATCTCGCGCACGTCGCGCGCAATGAGGTCGATGAACGTGTCGGCGCCAGGGGTGGCGGCGAAGCGAAGGGTGGTGCGGGAGCCGAACACCTCCGCACCGCGGTTGAGGTCGAGCGCGATCTCGTACGACATGCCGGCCGTCGGGTCGACGACGGCGCGGCGCTCCTGCGCCTCGATGCGGGTGAGGTTCTCTCCGGGCACGTTGGTTCTCCCAAGGTCTTCGGGTGGGTCAGTGCCCGGTCCCGCCGGGCGATCCCTCAGCCTACGCTCTGCAGCGGCGACGGCCGCGGAAGAACCCCACCACGGCCCCGAGCATCGCCGGCGTGGTGGGACAATGGGAGGGTGAGTGCAACCGACGCCACCCCACCGGTCATCGAGCGCGAAGAGCCCCGGGTTCCCTTCGCTTCTCCCGCATCCGCATCGGGTTCGCCCCATGTCGAGGTACCCGTCGCCTACGACGGCATCCTCCTCGCCGGCTTCGGCGGCCCCGAGGGGCAGGACGATGTGATCCCGTTCCTGCGCAACGTCACCCGGGGGCGCGGCATCCCCGACGAGCGGCTCGAAGAGGTGGCGCACCACTACCGCCACTTCGGCGGCGTCAGCCCCATCAACGACCAGAACCGGGCCTTGAAGGCGGCGATCAAGGACGAGCTCGCCCGGCGCGGCATCGATCTTCCCGTGTACTGGGGAAACCGCAACTGGGCGCCCTACCTCGAGCAGGCGGTGCAGGATGCCGCAGCCGCCGGCGACACCACACTCATCGCCGTCGCCACGAGCGCCTACAGCTCGTTCTCGAGCTGCAGGCAGTACCGCGAGGACTTCGCGCGGGTGCTGACCGAGACCGGCCTCGGCGACGTCGTGACGATCGACAAGGTGCGCCAGTTCTTCGACCACCCCGGTTTCGTCGCGCCGTTCAGCGCCGGTGTGCTCGCTGCCGTCGCCGGGTTCCTCGACGAGGGCCTTGCCCCCGAGCAGATCCGCGTGCTCTTCTCCACCCACAGCGTGCCGATCGACGACGCGAAGCGCTCCGGCCCGCGCGACGTCGACTGGGGCGAGGGCGGCGCGTACGCCGCGCAGCACCGGGCGGTGGCCGAGGTGATCATGGCCGACGTCGTCGCGGAGCGCCCCGAGGCGGCCTCGGTGCCGTGGGACCTGGTGTACCAGTCGCGCTCCGGCCCGCCCTCGCAGCCGTGGCTCGAGCCCGACGTCTGCGACGTCATCGAGACGCTTCCCGACGCCGGGGTGAAGGCCGTCGCGATCGTGCCGCTCGGATTCGTCAGCGACCACATGGAAGTGCTCTGGGACCTCGACACCGAGGCGATCGAGGCCGCGCAGGAAGCGGGTCTGCGGGCCGTCCGCACGCCGACCCCGGGCGTCGACCCGGCCTATGTGTCGGGACTGGTCGACCTCGTGGTCGAGCGCATCGAGGGCACGCCGGCCGCCGAGCGACCGCACCGCACCGAGCTCGGTCCCTGGTTCGACGTCTGCCGCCCCGCGTGCTGCGAGAACGTCCGCGCCGGGTTCAAGCCGGCAGCCGCCGGCATCGCACCCTGACCTTCCGCCCCCGCCGGGTGCCGACCCTAGGATCTTGACCATGCGCATCCACATCGCGACCGACCACGCCGGCCTCGAGTTCTCGACCCAGCTGCAGCATCACCTGGCCGGCGAAGGTCACGAGCTCGTCGACCACGGCCCGCTCGAGTACGACGCGCAGGACGACTACCCCGCCTTCTGCATCCGGGCGGCCCAAGCCGTCGTGCGCGACCAGGAGGCCGGGATCGAGACACTGGGCGTGGTCTTCGGCGGCTCGGGCAACGGCGAGCAGATCGCGGCGAACAAGGTGCGCGGTGTGCGTGCGGCTCTGGTGTGGAGCATCGCGACCGCAGAGCTCGCCCGTGAGCACAATGACGCCAACGTGATCGCCATCGGCGCCCGTCAGCACACGTTCGACGAGGCGGCCGCGTTCATCGACCGCTTCATCGCCACCCCGTTCTCCGGTGAGGAGCGCCACGCGCGGCGCATCGCCCAGCTGGCGGCCTACGAGATCGACGGGTCCCTCCAGCCCGACCCGCGGGCCGCGGGCGTGCAGGCCGACGTTCTCGCCGCCGACGACAGCTCGTTCGACCCGGAAGCGGGCTGATGCCCGAGGGCCATTCCGTCCACCGCATCGCCCGCCAGTTCGAGCGCAACTTCGTCGGGCGGACGGTTGCGGCATCCAGCCCGCAGGGGCGGTTCGCCGAGGGCGCCGCCGTGCTCGACGGCCGCACCCCGACCGAGGCCCGAGCTGTCGGCAAGCAGATGTTCCTCGCCTTCGACGACCTGTGGCTGCGCGTGCATCTCGGCCTCTACGGCGCGTGGGATTTCGCCGGCGAGATCCTCGTGGATCCCACGATCGCCTCCGCCAACGGACGCATGGGACAGACGAACCAGCGCGGCACGGTGCTCGGCGATGAGCCGATCATGGATGCCGCGGGGGAGAACTCCCTGTCGTCGATCGGCGCGCCGCGGCGCACGCGGGTGCACGTGCGCATGTCGGAGCAGACGACCGGACTCGGCGACGATCTGGAGTGGCCCCCGCCGGTGGTCGGCCAGGTGCGCCTGCGGCTCATGACCGACATCACGTGCGCCGATCTGCGTGGCCCCACCGCGTGCGAGCTGCAGAGCACAGATGAGATGCTCGCGACCGTCGCGAAGCTCGGTCCCGACCCGCTCGTCGGCGACGTGGCCGAGGGGGAGGAGCGCTTCACCCGCACGGTGCGGCGCAAGCCCACACCGATCGGGCAGCTGCTCATGGATCAGAACGTCGTCAGCGGCATCGGCAACGTGTACCGAGCCGAGATGCTCTTCCGCGCGCGGCAGAACCCGCACACCCCCGGACGCGACGTTCCCGAAGAGACCGTGCGCGCGCTCTGGCGCGACTGGGTGCGGTTGCTGGCGATCGGCGTCGAGACCGGTCAGATGATGACGATGGACGACCTGGCGCCGGAGGACTACCGCAAGGCGATGGCCTCCCGCGACGACCGGCACTGGGTCTACCACCGCGCAGGGCTCCCGTGCCGGGTCTGCGGCACCGCGATCGTGGTCGAGGAGATGGCCGCCCGCAAGCTGTACTGGTGCCCGCGCTGCCAGGCGTGACACGGGGCCGGCGGCGTCCAGCGCGGCCCGCGTCGCCCCCTAGCCTGGGGTGATGTCTCTGGATCTGCGATGGCTGAGCGCGCCCGAAGCCGAGGTGGCGGCGGCCATGGCCGGCATCCGCCGTGACTCACGGCCGGGCTGGGTGCCGACCAAGCGCCAGGTGCTCGTGCACGTCAACCACTGTCTGCTGCTGTGGTACCTGTGCATCGCGTTCATGACGATCGGAATCCGTGTCGACGGCATGCAGGACGGCACGGCGAGCCCGTCCGACTTCCGGGACCTCGGCATCGCGGTGGCAATCCTCGCGGTGTGGCTGTGCGGCACCTTCTGGCTGTACCGCTGGGCGGCGAAGCCGCCATCGCCGCGCGCCCGCATCGCCCAGTGGCGACAGACGCTCACCGCCCTCGCCAACGGCCTGCATCCGCAGCCCAGCAGTGTCGCAACCTTTCCGTCGCTCATCAGTCATGCCCGGCGCGGTGTGCGGGAGTACCCGCGTTTCGTCGCGCCGAACCTGGAGTTCGGAAACCTCACCCAGCAGGCCTCGCGCGCCACGCACTGGCACTACCTGGCCCTCCGTCTCCCGGCTCCGCTTCCGCACCTCATCCTGGACTCGACGGCCAACAACGGCGCGGTCAGCGACCTGCCGGGAACCGTGGCGCGCAACCAGCGACTGTCGCTCGAGGGGGACTTCGACCGGTGGTTCCACCTGTACACGCCGGCGGAGTACGAGCGCGACGCGCTGTATCTGTTCACCCCCGATGTGATGGCCGCGTTCATCGACGACGCAGCGGGCTACAACGTGGAGATCATCGACGACACCCTCGTCTTCTTCACGTCGCCCGCGGCGGATTTCACCACTGCCCAGCCGTGGGAGTCGGTCTACGCGATCGTCACCGGCGTCGCTCCCCGCGTCGCACGCCGGGCGCTGTACTACCGCGATGAGCGCGCCCCGCACTCTGCCGGACATCACGCGTCGGCATCGGCGCGCACCGGTGGCCAGACGGTGATGGAGGCATCCGACGAATCCTGGATGCATCAGCAGCCCGCGATCGGTCCCGATGGTCGGCGGCTGCAGATCCGCAATCGCCACACCAGCCCGGTCTGGTCGGCACTCGGCGCGGTCGGCTGGTTCCTCACCCTCACCTTGCTCTACGCGGTCCCGGGGCTCTTCGCCTTCGCGGGTCTCATGTCGATCATCGACGGATGGTGAGCGGCGCCCGGCGGCATGACCGCGAACGACGTGCGCCGATTTCGTGCTCGGCGCAGGCCGGGGCCATCATGGGCTCCATCCACGGCTGAGCGGGAACGCTGCTGCCACGAAGCCGCCCCACCGGAGGAGTGCACGCATGGCGACGAAGGGGCGCAAGAAATCGCGCAACCGGGCGCGGGTCGCAGGGGGACACCCGGCCGGGCGTCAGGGCCGGCAGACGACCGGACCGGCCGTCTGGGTGCGGCGGATCGTCGCCGTCGGCGGGAACCTCGTCGGAGTGGGAGCGCTCCTCGTCGGTGCCGCAGCGGTGGTCTGGCTGCTCACCTACACGGCCGGCGGGGGCAGGATCAGCGCGGTCTTCCCGGATGACATCGGCGGCACCGAGACCATCATGTTCCCCACGCTCATGGCTGGTTTGTCGATGATCGGTTTCTTTCTGGGCCAGTACGCCGTCCGCGGCCGGTGGGAGGTAGCAGGCGGTAGAGCCTCGTCCGGCGGGTCGTTCGCCGTCCTGTTGCGTCCCATCAGCGTTCGCCTGCATGCGCTCTTCCTCGGCTTCGCCTTGACGGCGTGGGTGCTCGTGATGGTCGTGCCGGTCGTGCTGGATGCGTCGGGCACCCTCGACATCGCCGAGGGCTCGTCCGCAGCGATACAGTTCTGGTTCACCGTCACGGTGTACGGCGTGATCACCGGCCTTCTCGCGGGCATGATCGCGCTCTCGCTCCTCAAGAAACTGACGTACAACGACCGGCTGGCGCAGAACGAGTCCCTGATCACCCCGGGTTCGCATTCCCAGCTGTGGTGGCGCAAGTTCTCCCACATCTGGCGCGCGGAAGTGGGGATCGCCGGTGCCGCCGGCGCGGCACTGGGCCTGAGCCCGCTGGGCGTGCACCTGCAGAGCCCGGCATACGGAATCGGCGCCCTCGGGATCGGCAGCGCGCTCATGGCCATCGCCGTGGCGCTGGCACTCAACTCCTGGCGGTCGGGCCTGCCCGTGGAGAGGGTCGAGTCGTACACCTGAGCGCGCCCGCGCGCAAATAGGCTGAGCGCATGCGCCAGAACCCCAGCTTCGTCCTGGGCGACACCGCGGAGCTTCGGCGGCTCATCGAAGAGAACCCGTGGGTCACCCTCGTGAGCAGCACCCCCGAAGGTCTCGTCGCGTCGCACTACGCCGTGCTGCTCGACGACACGCGCGAGGACCTGACGATCGTCGGGCACGTCGGCAAGCCGGACGATCTCATCCACCGGCTGGGGGAGCGTGAACTGCTGGTCGTCGTGCAGGGTCCGCACGGATACATCTCGCCCGGCTGGTACGGCGACGTCGCGTCGGTGCCCACCTGGAACTTCATCTCCGCGCACCTGAGTGGCGTGCCCGAGCTGCTCACGGCGGACGAGAACCTCGCGGTGCTCGACCGGCTCGTGGCCCACTTCGAGAGCGGGATGGCGCAGCCGCGGATGATGTGGGAGCGTCCCAACGACGCCGGCTACATCCATCGACTGGAAAAGGGCACGGTGGGTTTCCGGCTGACCCCTACGCGGGTGGTCGCCAAGCGCAAACTGAGCCAGAACCGCCCCGACGAGGTGGTCGAGACGATCATCGGCGAACTGGATGCCGGCTCGGGCGCATACGCGGACCCCCGCCTGGCCGGCGAGATGCGTCGGGACCTCGACGCACGAAGGAGCAGCAGATGACCTGGGCCGCAGGCGACCACGTCGCCGTCGTCGCAAATGCACGACTGACGGGGGAGGACCGCACCGACCCCTTCGGCGATGACCTCGTCGACGTGCATCTGCAGGGTGGCGCCATCGCCGACATCGCCCCTGCGGGCGCCCTTCCTCGGGCGGGCGTCGTCCTCGACGCCCAGGGCGGCTGGCTGATCCCGGGGCTGTGGGACCACCACGTGCACACAGTGCAGTGGGCCCTCCTCACACAGCGGGCGCCTCTCGGACACGCCGACAGTGCGGCCCACGCGGCGTGGCTCATGGCCGACGCCCCCGTGCTGGATGACGGGCGGCGCATCGGAACCGGGTTCCGCCACGCGTTCTGGCCCGACGCCCCGACGCTCGAGGTGCTGGATGCCGCAACCGGCGACGTCCCCACCTACCTCATCAACGCCGACGTCCACAGCGTGTGGCTCAACTCCGCCGCCCTGCGGCGCGAGGGTCACCCGGTGGCCGGCTCGGGCCTGCTCTGGGAGGAGCCGGCGTTCGAGATCTCCCGACGCCTCAACCTCGTTCCCACCGATGTCGCCGACGCGTATGTGGCGCGCATGGCGCACGATGCGGCATCCCGCGGCGTCGTCGGGATCGTGGATCTCGACATGGCGTGGAACGCCGAGGCCTGGGCGCGCCGCGCCGCCGACGGGTTCGACACCCTCCGCGCGCGGTTCGGTGTCTACCCGCGCGATCTGCAGCGGGCCCTCGACCTGGGAATCGAGACGGGTGACGCCGTCGACCCGGCTGGGCTCTTCCGGGTCGGCTCCCTCAAGGTGATCAGCGACGGCTCGCTGGGCACCCGCACGGCCGCGTGCTCGCACGCCTATCCCGGCGACCCGCTGAACCACGGCATGCTGACGATCCCGCCCGATGAGCTGGGCGATCTGATGATCCGCGCCACCGGGGGAGGCCTCTCCTGCGCCATCCACGCGATCGGCGACATCGCCAACACCCATGCGCTCGACGCGTTCGCGCTGACGGGCGCGACAGGCACGATCGAGCACGCGCAGCTCGTGGCCCATGCGGACGTGCCACGGTTCGCCGCGCTCGAGGTGGGGGCCAGCGTGCAGCCCGAGCACGCGCTGGACGACCGAGACCTCACCGACACGGTGTGGGCCACCCAGACCTCGCAGCCCTACCCGCTGCGTGCGCTGGCCGACGCGGGCGCCAACCTGCTGTTCGGGTCCGACGCCCCGGTCTCGCCGCTGGATCCGTGGGCGGCGATGTCGGCCGCGGTGCACCGGACCCGCGACGGCCGTGAGCCGTGGCAGCCAGGGCAGGCGGTGGATGCCGCCACCGCTCTTGCGGCATCCACCGCCGAAGGCTCCGCCGGGGGCTCGGCGCTGCGGATCGGCGGCGTCGCGGATCTGGCCGTCGTGGCACACGACCCGTTGACGGCGGACGAGAAGACGCTGCGCGGCATGCAGGTCGCGGCCACCATGATCGCCGGGCGCCTCACGCACGTCTCCGCCTGACAGCGCCTGACACGACGAAGCCCCGACCCTCGCGGGCCGGGGCTTCGTGGAGACGTGATTACTCGGCGAGGTGGGCGAAGAGGAACCAGCGGTCCTTCTCGAGACCCGCCTTGATGCCGATGGCGACGTCCTGGCTCGTGAGATCGACCTCGTCGAGACCATCGATCGCGGCCTGCACATCGACGAGGATGCCGTCGATGTCGGCCAGCACGCTGCGCACCATGGCGTCCCACGGGGTGAACCCGGCGGGCACGGTGGTGGGCTTGGCCTTCTGGGCGACCGTGGTCAGGCGGGCGTCGATGGGAAGACCCAGGGCGACGATGCGCTCGGCGGCTTCGTCGGACCATGCCTGCGCGTGCTCGACGACCGTGTCGAGGAGTTCGTGGATCGACTGGAAGTTCGCACCGCGGACGTTCCAGTGCGCCTGCTTGCCGTTGACCACCAGCGCCTGCAGGCCCATGACGACGGGCGTGAGGAACTGCGCGGTGCCGGCGGCGACGGTCGGGTCGGCGGCGGTGGCCGGAATGGTCTGATTCTTCGTCATGCTGTCGTCTCCTATCGGCGGGGAGTCGCCCCACCTTTTGCAACGGTACTCAGGCGGGGCTATTCCGCAAGCAAGCTGAGGCTGGGCTTATGCGGCTTGACGACCGCCCTAGAGTCATGGCATGACGATCGCCGATGATGCCTCCGTCCTGTCCGTCTCCGGCCGCGAGCCGCTCGTTCCCGCCTCGGCGTTCGTCGCGGCGGGGGCGCGGATCATCGGGGCGGTGACTCTGGGTGAGGAATCGAGCGTCTGGTACAACGCCGTGCTGCGCGGCGACAGCGACAGCATCACACTCGGGGCGGGCAGCAACGTGCAGGACAACGTCTCGGTGCACGTGGACCCGGGGCACCCCGTGGTCATCGGAGCCGACGTCTCGATCGGGCACAACGCGGTCGTGCACGGCTGCACCGTCGAAGACGGGTCCCTCATCGGCATGGGGGCGGTCGTGCTCTCGGGCGCCGTCATCGGTGCGGGCTCGCTCGTGGCCGGGGGAGCGGTGGTGCTCGAGGGGACGATCGTGCCGCCGGGCTCGCTCGTGGCCGGTGTGCCGGCGAAGGTGCGGCGAGAGCTGACAGCGGACGAACGCGGCAAGCTGCTGCGAAACGCCGAGGTGTACCGCGCGCATCTGCAGACCCACCAAGACGCCACGTCCGCGGGCTGACTGTCCGACCACGGCGCCTGTCTCAGGCCGCGCCGGCTCACGATCCGGTTCGCCGAGATGCGGACATCTGCCCGGATGCGGCGTTGTAGGCGGGATCCGGCCCTTGCCCGGGCAGATCTCCGCATCCGGGTGAACCGGAGTCGGCGACGTATGGGCGGATGCCACGGCCGTTCACCGTCCGCGCGACATCGCAGGACAAGAACCAGCAAGTGGAGGGGATGACGGGAATCGAACCCGCACCATCAGTTTGGAAGACTGAGGCTCTACCATTGAGCTACATCCCCGCGGCGGAATGCTCCGCGGCCTCCGTCAGTGTAGTCGAACCTCCGGCTCAGCGCGGACACGGCGCGGTCGGCTAGACTTCCCGGGGTCGTTTCAGCGCACGCGTGCGTGCACACAGCCCGGGGCGTAGCTCAGCTTGGTAGAGCGCCCGCTTTGGGAGCGGGAGGCCGCAGGTTCAAATCCTGTCGCCCCGACGTAACGACCTCCCAGACATCCAGACTTTCCGCCTCCGCGCGTCTGCGCGGATCACCCAAGGAGAAGCAACAGGCATGGTCAACGCCACGGTCGAGAAGCTCAACCCCACGCGGGTCAAGCTCCACATCACGGTCACCCCGGACGAACTGAAGCCCGCCATCGCGCACGCGTACGAGCACATCGCCCAGGACATCCAGATCCCCGGCTTCCGCAAGGGCAAGGTGCCGGCCCCCATCATCGACCAGCGTGTCGGCAAGGGTGCGGTCATCGAGCACGCGGTGAGCGAGGGCCTGGACGGGTTCTACCGCGACGCCGTGCGCGAGACCGAGGTGCGCGTCGTCGGTCGGCCGTCGGCCGAGGTCATCGAGTGGCCGAGCGACAAGGACTTCTCCGGCGACCTCGTCGTCGAGGTCGAGGTCGACGTGCGGCCCGAGTTCGAGCTTCCCGCCTACGACGGCATCACCATCGAGGTCGACGCCGTCGAGACCGACCAGGCCGCCGTCGACGCCGAGCTCGACCGCCTGCGTGGTCGCTTCGGCACGCTGGTGACGGTCGACCGTCCCGCTGCCAAGGGAGACTTCGTCGAGCTGAACCTCGTCGCCGCGATCGACGGCAACGAGATCGACCGCGCCGAGGGCGTGTCGTACGAGGTGGGCTCTGGTGAGCTGCTCGAGGGCACCGACGAGGCCATCGAGTCCCTCACCGCCGGTGAGGAGACCACGTTCCGCTCCAAGCTCGTCGGCGGCGACAACGCCGGCCAGGAGGCGGAGGTCGCCGTGACCGTCGTCGCCGTCAAGGAGCGGGAGCTGCCCGAGGCCGACGACGACTTCGCCCAGATGGCCAGCGAGTTCGACACGATCGACGAGCTGCGTGCCAGCCTCGCCGAGCGCGTCTCCGAGCAGTCCGGCTTCGCCCAGGCATCCTCCGCCCGCGACAAGCTCGTCGAGAAGCTCATCGAGCTCGCCGACATCCCCGTGCCGGCGCAGCTGGTCGAGGACGAGGTGCACCAGCACCTCGAGGGCGAGGGTCGCCTCGAGGACGACGTGCACCGCGCCGAGGTCACCGAGGCCAGCGAGAAGCAGTTCCGCACGCAGATGGTGCTCGACAAGATCGCCGAAGAGTTCAAGGTGCAGGTCTCGCAGGACGAACTGACCCAGTACCTCATCCAGTCGGCCTCGCAGTACGGCATGGCCCCGCAGGAGTTCGTCAACGCGCTGCAGCAGGGCAACCAGCTGCCCGCCATGATCGGTGAGGTCGCCCGCAACAAGGCGCTCGCGCTGGCGCTGGCGAAGGTCACCGTCGTCGACACCGAGGGCAAGCCCGTCGACCTGAGCGGCTTCATCGCCCTTGAGGACGAGCCCGCCGCCGAGGACGAGGTCGTCGAAGAGGCCCAGGAGATCGCCGACGCCGCGGCCGAGGCTGACGAGATCATCGAGGCCGAGGAGGCCGCCGAGAAGCCGGCCAAGAAGGCCCCCGCCAAGAAGGCCCCGGCGAAGAAGGCTGCCGCCAAGGACGCCGACGACGCTCCGGCCGAGAAGGCCCCGGCGAAGAAGGCCCCGGCGAAGAAGGCTCCGGCCAAGAAGGCCGCCGCGAAAAAGGACGACGCGAAGGACGCCGCCGAGGCTGCTCCCGCGAAGAAGCCCGCCGCGCGCAAGACCACCAAGAAGGCCGACGCCGAGTAATCGGACCGGTTCAGATAGCGGGGCGGATGCTGCGGCATCCGCCCCGCTGTCGTACGCGGGCGTGCCGACGGCACGACGCGCACGATCTGCCCAGGGCGAACACGGGCGGGTCACCCGCGCCGCGCCGGTAGATTCGATGCGACGGACCACGGAAACAGGAGTGAACATGGCCGAACCACTTGTCGCCACGAGCGTCTTCGACAGACTGCTGAAGGACCGCATCATCTGGCTGGGGTCGGAGGTGCGCGACGACAACGCCAACGAGATCTGCGCGAAGATCCTGTGGCTGGCGGCGGAGGACTCCGAGAAGGACATCTACCTCTACATCAACTCGCCCGGCGGCTCGATCACGGCGGGCATGGCCATCTACGACACCATGCAGTTCGTGCCGAACGACATCGTGACGGTCGGCATCGGCATGGCCGCCTCGATGGGTCAGCTGCTGCTCACCAGCGGCACCAAGGGCAAGCGGTACATCACGCCCAACGCGCGCGTGCTGCTGCACCAGCCGCACGGCGGCTTCGGCGGCACCGCGAGCGACATCCAGACGCAGGCTCAGCTGATCCTCTCGATGAAGCGTCGCCTGGCCGAGATCACCGCGGCGCAGACGGGCAAGTCGGTCGAGCAGATCAACCTCGACGGCGACCGTGACCGCTGGTTCACAGCGGACGAGGCGCTCGAGTACGGCTTCGTCGACCACATCCGCGAGCACGCCGCAGACGTCACCGGCGGCGGCGGAACCGCCGTCGACGACACCGCCAACTGAGCCCCCCGAAGGAGACACAGAACATGCACACACCCACCTTCGGCGGCGCCCCTCAGGGCCTGCAGATGCCCAACAGCCGCTACATCCTGCCGCAGTTCGAAGAGCGCACGGCCTACGGCTACAAGCGCCAGGACCCGTACAACAAGCTCTTCGAGGACCGCGTCATCTTCCTGGGCGTCCAGGTCGACGACGCCTCGGCAGACGACGTCATGGCCCAGCTGCTCGTGCTCGAGTCGCAGGATCCCGACCGCGACATCGTCATGTACATCAACTCGCCCGGCGGCTCCTTCACCGCGATGACGGCGATCTACGACACCATGCAGTACGTGTCGCCGCAGATCTCCACCGTCGTGCTCGGCCAGGCGGCATCCGCTGCAGCCGTGCTGCTGGCGGCCGGCGCCCCCGGCAAGCGGCTGGCTCTCCCCAACGCCCGCATCCTGATCCACCAGCCCGCCGTGGGCGAGGCCGGGCACGGACAGGCGTCGGACATCGAGATCCAGGCCGCCGAGATCCTGCGCATGCGCACCTGGCTGGAGGAGACGCTCGCCAAGCACTCCCACCGCACGCAGGAGCAGGTCAACAAGGACATCGACCGCGACAAGATCCTCTCGGCCCACGATGCCCTCGAGTACGGCCTGGTCGACCAGGTGCTGACGACGCGCAAGCGTCAGCCGGCCGCCATCACCAGCTGACAGCCGCACCAGCCGAAGCCCCGCCGTCGCCTGCCGACGTGCGGGGCTTCGTCGCTCCCGGCCGAGAGTGTGACATCGTGATCCGCAAATGCGGCCCGATGTCGCACCCAGAGGTTAGGCTCAAAAGTGCTCCCGACTGGGGGAAGTGAGGAGGGCCTGATGGCTCGCATCGGTGAAAGTGCCGACCTGTTCAAGTGCTCCTTCTGTGGCAAGAGCCAGAAGCAGGTCCAGCAGTTGATCGCGGGTCCGGGCGTCTACATCTGCGACGAATGCGTCGAGCTGTGCAACGAGATCATCGAAGAGCGCATGGCCGAGTCCGGCACCGGCGAGGTCGCCGACTTCGATCTGCCGAAGCCCCGCGAGATCTTCTCGTTCCTCGAGGAGTACGTCGTCGGTCAGGACCCCGCCAAGCGCGCCCTCTCCGTCGCCGTGTACAACCACTACAAGCGCATCCGCGCGCACGGCACGCTCAAGCCGGCCGAGCAGCGCGCGGACGACATCGACATCGCCAAGAGCAACATCCTGCTCCTCGGCCCGACCGGTTGCGGCAAGACGTATCTCGCGCAGACACTCGCCAAGCGGCTGAATGTGCCGTTCGCCGTGGCGGATGCCACTGCGCTCACCGAGGCGGGCTACGTCGGCGAAGACGTCGAGAACATCCTGCTGAAGCTGCTGCAGGCGGCGGATTTCGACACCAAGCGCGCCGAGACCGGCATCATCTACATCGACGAGGTCGACAAGATCGCCCGCAAGGCCGAGAACCCCTCGATCACCCGTGACGTCTCCGGAGAGGGCGTGCAGCAGGCGCTCCTGAAGATCCTCGAGGGCACGGTCGCCTCGGTCCCGCCGCAGGGCGGGCGCAAGCATCCTCACCAGGAGTTCATCCAGATCGACACGACCAACGTGCTGTTCATCGTCGCGGGCGCGTTCGCCGGTCTCGAAGAGATCATCTCCTCGCGGGTGGGCAAGCACGGCGTCGGTTTCGGCGCACCGCTGCACGACAAGGGCGAGAACCTGAACCTCTTCAGCGAGGTGCTCCCCGAGGACCTGCACAAGTTCGGGCTCATCCCCGAGTTCATCGGCCGTCTTCCCGTCGTGGCATCGGTTTCGCCGCTGGATCAAGAGGCTCTCATGGAGATCCTCACCGAGCCGCGCAACGCCCTCGTGAAGCAGTACCAGCGCATGTTCGAGCTCGACGGCGTGCAGCTGGAGTTCGAGGAAGAGGCTCTGCGCGCCATTGCCGACCTGGCCGTGGCGCGCAAGACGGGCGCGCGCGGACTGCGCGCCATTCTCGAGGATGTTCTGGGTCCGATCATGTTCGAGATCCCGTCGGCCGAGGACGTGGAGAAGGTCGTCATCACGCCCGCCGTCGTCCAGGGCGCTGCCCCGACACTGCTGCTGCGTCAGAAGCGCAAGAGCGCCTGACTCGCCGGCGAGCCTTTCCGCCGCGATAGGGCGGCCGCATGCGGCGAATGCGCAAAAAGACAGAAGACCCACGTTGCTGCATTCAGCCGCAGAAAGTCAATTGCCGAAACGTGCTCGGCCCCGGGTCGATAAGGTCGCCCCACGACACATATCGATGGGGATGTAGCCATGTCTGATCAACCCGAGTACGTGCCCGTCCGCCACCACGAGGTCAGCGTTGCGGGCTCGGGCGAGCAGATGCGGATCGCTCCGGTCGGCTGGTACAGCTTCACCTCCGGCGGCGGGAGGTTCGTGGTGCGCACTGATCCGCAGGCCGCCATGCAGATCGCAGTCGCGCAGCTTCAGGCGGTCGGGTTCGCGCTCGGGGACGGCACGTTCCAGCGGCTGCTGCACGAATCCGGGTCCGAGTGGCTCGCGCAGGACCTGCGCCTGGGTGAGATCAAGCGCTCGTGGAAGCGCGGGGTTGTCGCCTGGCTCGTCGAGGACACCGGCCTGGAGTTCTTCCGCCCCTTCTGGCGCGGCGCGACGCCCACCCTTGTCGTGGCATCTGCGCGGGCGACGCCCGCCGGCACGGAACTGGTCATCTACCCCCATGGCTCGATCCTGGGCGGCTCGGACGCGAACGACGCGGGACCGCTGATCCGCACCACTCTCGCGGCGCTGAACGACCATTTCTCGAAGACCGGAACCCTGGTCTCGGCCGAACGCATGCGAGGCATCAAGAACGACGGCTCTCCGGCCTCGCAGGCCGTCGTGCGGGACCTGCTCGGCTGGCGCTGAGCAGGTCCCGCCCGCAGCGTGGGCTCAGTCGGCGAGGCCGCGACGCTCCAGGAGCGGCGCGATCTCGGCATCCCGACCACGGAAGTCCCGGTACGCCTCCAGCGGGTCCTTCGAACCGCCGACACCCAGCAGGCGCTGACGGAAGCGGTCGCCGTTCTCGCGGGTCAGGCCCCCGTTCTCTTCGAACCACTTCACGGTGTCGGCGTCGAGCACCTCGCTCCAGATGTAGGAGTAGTAGCCGGCGCTGTAACCGCCCGAGAAGACATGCGCGAAATACGTCGACGAATAGCGCGGCGGCACGGCGGGGGAGTCGAGCCCGATCTCGGCGAGGGCAGCGGCCTCGAATGCGGCGACGTCGATGTGCTCAACCGCGTCGGCAGCGCTCAGGCGGTGCCAGGCCTGGTCGATCCACGACGCGGCGAGGTACTCGCTGGTGGCGAAGCCCTGGTTGAACGTCTCGGACGCGGCGAGCTTCTCGACCACCTCGGTCGGCAGCGGCTCGCCGGTGTCGATGTGGCGGGCGTAGTTGGCCAGCACCTCGGGCCAGTAGATCCACATCTCGTTGACCTGGCTGGGGAACTCGACGAAGTCGCGGTACACGTTCGTGCCGGCGAAGCTCGGATACGTGACGGTGGCGAAGAGGCCGTGAAGCGCGTGCCCGAACTCGTGGAACAGCGTGTTGACCTCGTCGAGGCTCAGCAGCGTCGGCTGACCGGGCGCGGGACGCGACACGTTGAGGTTGTTCACCACCACCGGGTCGGTGCCGCGCAGGCGCGACTGCAGCACGATCGAATTCATCCACGCGCCGCCGCGCTTCGTGTCGCGGGTGTAGAGGTCCAGCACGTAGAGGCCCAGCGGCGAGCCGTCGGCGTTGTGGATCTCGAAGACGCGAGCGTCGGGGTGGTAGGCCGGCAGGTCGGGGCGCTCGGTGAACGAGATGCCGTAGAGGGCGGATGCCGCGTAGAAAACGCCGTCCCGCAGCACCCGCTCGGCTTCGAACCACGGCCGCAGCGCGGAGCGGTCCAGGGCGTACCGCGCCTCACGGACGCGCTCGGTGTAGAACGCCCAGTCGTGCGCTTCGAGCGGGAAGGGCTCGCCCTGGCCGTCGATGATCTCCTGCAGCGCCGCGCGCTCGCGCTCGGCGTTGCGTGCCGCCGGCACCGCGAGCCGGAAGAGCAGGTCGCGCACCGCCTCCGGCGTGCCGGCAGTCTCGTCTGCGGTGATGTACGCGGCGTGGCTGTCGTACCCGAGCAGCTCGGCGCGCTCGGCGCGCAGGCGCACGATCTCGCGGAGCACCTCGCGGTTGTCGTGCTCGTTGCCGCGGGAGCCGCGTGCGCGGGAGGCCGCCATGATGCGCCGGCGCGACTCGCGGTCGGTCAGCGACGACAGGTACGGGTGTCCGGTGAACAGCGTCAAGGTGACGACGTAGGAGCCGTCCAGGCCTCGGTCGGCGGCGGCTTGGGCGGCGGCCGACAGCTCGCCCTCGGTGAGGCCGTCCAGCTGAGCGGCATCGTCGAACACGACGGCGAGGTCGTTGGTGTCGGCGAGGAGGTTCTTCTCGAAGGTGTTCGTCAGCACGGACAGACGCTGGTTGAGGGCGGTCAGGCGCTCTTTCTCGGCATCCGACAACCCCGCGCCGGCGTGCGTCATCTGCGTGTAGCGGCGCTGCACCAGGTAGCGCTGCTCGGGGGTCAACTCCAGCTCGTCGATCCGTTCGAAGAGCGACCGCACCCGCTCGTAGAGCCGAGTGTCCAGCTGGATGGCGTCCTGGTGGGCGGACATCAATGGGGCGAGGGATTCCTCGACCTGCTGGATGTCGGGCGTGGCATCCGCCGACGACACGGTATAGAAGGTGCGGGCGACGCGGCCCAGCAGGTCACCGGAGGACTCGAGCGCCGTCATGGTGTTCTCGAAGGTCGCGGCATCCGGGTTCGCGGTGAGGGCATCGACCTCCGCACGCTGCTGAGCGAAGCCTGCCTCGAACGCCGGCAGGTAGTGCTCGACGCGGATCGCCGGGTAGTCCGGCAGCCCGTAGGGGAGGGGGCTCGGCTGCAGCAGGGGGTTGGTCTCGTCCGTCATCGTCTCAGCCTAGGGCGCGGTCGCGGCCCCCACGGCGCAACGCACGCGACGCGCAGTGGGGCAGCCGGGAATGCCCGGCGTGGGGCGGTGGTTGCCCCTCCGCAGGGGCCGCGTGGGCGACTCTGCGGCGCACATCACGCCGGCGCGCACCGAAGGGAAGCACAATGCCGACGCTGGGAATCATCGGAAGCGGACACATCGGATCGGCGGTCGCCCGCCTGGCGGTTGCGGCGGACATGAACGTGGTCATCGCCAACTCCCGCGGGCCTGAGACGCTGCAGGGGCTGCTCGCCGAGCTGGGCCCGCTCGCCCAGGCCGGCACGGTGACCGACGTCGCAGAGAGCGCCGACACCGTCGTGCTCTCCATCCCGCTCAAGGCGGTTGCGGACCTCCCCGAGGGGCTGCTGGCCGGTCACCTCGTGATCGACACGAGCAACTACTACCCGTCCCGCGACGGCAGCATTCCCGAACTCGCGGACAACAGGGTGACCACGAGCGAACTGGTCCAGGGGATGCTGGGCGGCGCCCGCTACGTGAAGGCCTTCAACAACATCCTGGCCGCGCACATCCCGGCCTTGGCCAGGCCGGACGGCGCGGCCGACCGCACCGCGCTGCCCATCGCAGGAGACGACCACCAGGCCAAGACCGAGGCTGCCGAGATCATCAGCCGGCTCGGCTTCGACACGGTCGATGCCGGCACGCTCGCCGAGAGCTGGCGTTTCGAGCCCGAGACGCCCGCTTACGGCGCGATCTACTTCAGCGACCCGTCGCTGCCCGAGGATCAGCTGATCGATGCCGAGCCCGGCCCCACCCCGGCGTCAGACATTGAGCACGCGCTCGACGCCGCCACGCGGGTCGACGTCGCAGCTCGCCGATTCTAGAGATAGAGAAAGAGAGCGAGAGAACCCATCATGAGCACCTACGTCGTTGCGTCCGGACGACGCGTCGGCAATGTCGAGCCCACTGCGGCCGAACGAGCCGCGCTGCGCCTCGCGGTTGGGGCAGAGCACGCCGTCGCGCGGCGTATGCAACGTCGCGCGGCCCGCGCCACCACCGTCGGCGACCCTGAGCGGGAGCGCACCGTCATCGCCGGCGCTCGGGAGCGAGAGCAGGCCCTGTCGACGCACCTGTCGACCATGCCCCCGCGCTGACGGCCGCGCGGCGTCCGGTCAGCCGAACTCGTCGTCCGGGTCGTGCCCGACCACCGCGTTGCCGTCGGCGTCGAGCGAGACCACGACTCCCGTCTCGAGCTCCGCGACGGGCCGCCCCTCGAGGAACGTCAGCGTCCACCGCGGCCGCGGCTGGCCCAGCTCATCGCCGGGCATCGCCCGATCGACGGCGTGGATCTGACCGCGAATGCTGTCGGGCACCGATTTGGGCGGTTCGTCGCCGGAGGTCCAGCGGGTTCCGAGCTGCATGTCAGGCCTCCTGGGGGACGAGAACGATGTCGAGCACCGAGGTGGACTCGGCCTCCTGGTAGGTGATCTCCGCTATGCGACCCACGGCCTTCAGGTCGCCCTCGGCTTCACGCAGAAGCGCTGCGATAGCGGGGGTGGCGCCGATCGTCACGCGCTCCACGGCGGTCTTCTGCGAGGCCTTGGCCTCGGTCTTGGCGCGACGGATGCCGATGAGCGCCTCGCCGACGGCGGTCAGCACCGCGGGGTCGCCCTCGAATCCGAGCGGTTCAGGCCACGCAGCGGTGTGCACCGAGCCCTCCTCGAACCAGGACCATGCCTCCTCCGCGGCGAACGCGAGCACGGGGGCAAGCAGACGCAGCAGCGTCGACAGCGCCAGACGCAGGGCGAGCGCGGCCGAAGCCTGGCCCACGTCGGCCTGGTTGTAGGCGCGCTCCTTGACGAGCTCGAGGTAGTCGTCGCAGAACGTCCAGAAGAACGCCTCGGTCACTTCCAGCGCGCGGGCGTGGTCGTAGGCGTCGTAGGCCTTCGTCGCCTCGCGCACGACGCCGTCGAGGGCGGCGAGCATCGAGGCGTCCAGTGCGTGGGTCACCTCGGCGCCCTCGGGCACGGGGAAAGAGAGCACGAACTTCGCGGCGTTGAGCACCTTGATCGCCAGGCGTCGGCCGATCTTGACCTGTGTCGGGTTCTGCGGGTCGAACGCCGCGTCGGCGCCCAGGCGGCTGGAGGCGGACCAGTACCGCACGGCATCCGTTCCGTGCTGCGCGAGGATGTCCGCCGGAGTCACGACGTTGCCCTTGGACTTCGACATCTTCTTGCGGTCGGGGTCGACGATGAACCCGGAGATCGCGGCATCCGACCAGGGGGCGCGATCGTCCTCGAGGGCGCTGCGCAGCATGGTGGAGAAGAGCCACGTGCGGATGATGTCCTGGCCCTGCGGGCGCATGTCGAACGGGGCCACGAGCTCCCAGAGCTCGGGGTCGCGCTCCCAGCCGCCGGCCAGCTGCGGCGTGAGCGACGACGTCGCCCAGGTGTCGAAGATGTCCCGCTCGGCGTCGAAGCCACCCGGCACGCCGCGCTGCTCCTCGGTGTAGCCCGGGGGCACATCCACGGTGGGGTCGACCGGCAGGGTGGCGAGGTCGGGGGTCAGCACCCGGCTGTAGTCCCGCTCGCCGTTCTCGTCGAGGCCGTACCAGACCGGGATCGGCACGCCGAAGAACCGCTGGCGCGAGACGAGCCAGTCGCCGGTGAGCCCGTTGGTCCAGTTCTCGTAGCGAACGCGCATGAAATCCGGATGCCACGACATGCCGGCGCCCAGTGCGATGAGCTTCTCGCGCAGCTCGGCGTCCCGCGCGCCGTTGCGGATGTACCACTGGCGCGTGGAGACGATCTCGAGCGGGCGGTCGCCCTTCTCGTAGAACTTCACCGGGTGCGTGAAGGGCTTCGGGTCGCCGATGAGCTCACCCGATTCGCGCAGCAGCTCGACGATGCGCTTCTTGGCGCTGAACACCGTCTTGCCGGCGAGTTCGGCGTACGCCGCGCGCGCGGCATCCGTCACGATGACATCGGGTGCCTCGGCAACGATGCGGCCGTCCTTGCCGAGGATCGTGCGGTTGGGCAGGTCGAGCTCGCGCCACCAGATGATGTCGGTCACGTCGCCGAACGTGCAGATCATGGCGATGCCCGACCCCTTGTCCTTCTGTGCGAGCGGGTGCGCCAGCACCGGCACCTCGACATCGAAGAGGGGCGTGCGCACTGTGGAGCCGAAGTGCGGCTGGTAGCGCTCGTCATCGGGGTGGGCGACCAGCGCGACGCAGGCGGCGAGCAGCTCGGGACGGGTCGTCTCGATCTCGATGTCGCCGGAGCCGTCCGTGAGGTGGAAGGCGACCCGGTGGTACGCGGCCGGCTGGTCGCGGTCTTCGAGCTCGGCCTGGGCGATCGCGGAGCGGAAGTCGATGTCCCACAGCGTGGGGGCGAGCGACTGGTAGGCCTCGCCGCGTTCGACATTGCGCAGGAACGCCAGCTGGCTGGTGCGCACCGTCTCGTCCGAGATGGTGCGGTAGGTCTGGGTCCAGTCGACGCTGAGCCCCAGCTGGCGGAACAGCGCCTCGAAGTGCTTCTCGTCCTCGACGGTGAGCCGCTCGCACAGTTCGATGAAGTTGCGGCGGCTGATGGGCACCTGGTCGGCGGCCTTGCTGCTCTTGTTGTCGCCGCCCTCGAAGGGAGGCGTGAAGTCCGGGGTGTAGGGGAGTGACGGGTCGCAGCGCACGCCGTAGTAGTTCTGCACACGGCGCTCGGTGGGCAGGCCGTTGTCGTCCCAGCCCATCGGGTAGAACACGGTCTTGCCGCGCATGCGCTCGTAGCGCACCTTCACGTCGGTGTGGGTGAAGGAGAAGACGTGCCCGATGTGCAGGCTTCCGGATGCCGTGGGCGGGGGAGTGTCCACGGAGTAGACGCCCGCGCGGCCCTTCGCCTTCGCCGCGTCACGGTCGAACAGGTAGGTGCCCTGCTCGCTCCACGCGGCATCCCACTTCTGCTCGAGGCCTTCCAGTGCGGGCTTGTCAGGGATCTGCGACATGGGGGCTCCTCGAGCGATATATGCGGCACTGTGTGAGCGTGCCTGAGTGTGGACCGTCCGCACAGTTTACCGGGGGTGGCGGGGGATTCCGGTCGGGGCGGGGGCTCGCGTGCGCGGGGCCGCCCTCTGGTTGCCCTGCGCGGCGGGGTTCGGCGTGCCGCGTTCGGCGTGCCGCGTTCAAGATGAGGGGATCCGGCGAAGAGAGGGGTGGATGCCGCGATTCCCCCCTCATTCGGTCGGATCCCCTCATTCCACGGGGCGCGTTGGGTCCGGGCCGCGCCGGGCGCGGGCGCGACGGGCGGGCCGTGCCTTCTCCCCAGTGGCGCGACAACGCGATGCATCCCGAAACCGGCATCGCAGTCCGCGGGGCGCGCGTCGGCGCGACGACACTGACGCCATGGACGTGCATGCAGCAGTCATCACCCGTGGTGGCGTGGCCCGCCGTGCCACCCTTCGGGCGGCGGGATTCAGCGCGCATCACATCGCGCAGGCGGTGCGACGCGGCGAACTCGTCGCGGTGCAGCGGCTGTGGGTCGCTGTGCCGGACGCCGATCCGTATCTCGTGGCTGCGGCACGTGACCGCGTCGCGCTGACCTGCGTCACCCAGGCGCGTCGACTCGGGCTCTGGGTGCTGGGTGAAACCGAGGCGCACGTGGCAGCTAAGCCGCATGCCGGCGAGATCCGTGCAGTCGGGGCGCGGGTTCACTGGGCGCAGCCGATTCTTCCGCGGCACCCCGACGCTCTCATTGATCCGGTGGAGAACGTGCTCGCTACGGTGGCGGCCTGTCAGCCCTTCGAGCCCGCGCTCGCCGTGTGGGAATCGGCGCTGCGTCGCGGTCTGGTCGAACGTGGCGTCCTGGAGCGGCTCCCGCTGACCATGACGGCACGCCGGTTGCTTGAGGCGGCGAACCCGTTCGCGGACTCGGGACTCGAGAGCTTCGTGCCGCCACGGTTGCGGTGGCTGCGGGTGCCCATCGTTCCGCAGGCCTGGATCGCGGGGCACCGCGTGGACTTTCTCATCGGCGACCGGCTCGTGCTGCAAATCGACGGCGCCCATCATGTGGGCGCACAGAGGCGATCCGACATCGCGCATGACGCGGAGCTCATGCTGCTGGGGTACCACGTCATTCGCGTGGATTACCTCCAGGTCGTCGAGAACTGGCCATGGGTTCAGGACCTCGTCCAGCGCGCGGTCGCGCAGGGACTGCACCGCGTCCGGTGACGCGCATCCCACCGCTCTACCACCCCGCCGTGCCGCGCCGCCGAACCCACCGCCGCCCTGCCGCATCGCCCCCGTGCCGCGTCGCCGTGCCCACCGCCGCCGACCCCACCGCCGTGCCAAATGAGGGCATCCGGCGATCTGAGGGAGCGGATGCCGCAACGCGCCCTCATCCGGAAGGATCCCCTCACCTGGAACGATCCCTCATTCCGTTGAGGCCGGGCGTCAGGTAATCGGCCGCGTATCGCGCCCCGGCGAATAGATCCACCGCGTCCAAAAACGGAGTAGCGTGGAACGGCTCACCCCTGACACCCCGAGGTCCCGCATGCCTTCGCTTCGCCGCACCCTGTCCGCATCCGCCGTCGCGATGGCCACCGCGCTCGTCCTGAGCTCCTGCGCCGGCGCGGGCGGTGGCGACGACACCGCGGACGGCGGCGGCGAGGTGGTGTGGGCGATCGAGGGGGCGAACCTCTCTGCCGGCCACATGGACCCGCAGACCAGCCAGCTCGACGTCTCGTCGCTCGTGCAGCGGGCTGTGCTCGACTCGCTGGTGTTCCAGCAGGCCGACGGCACCTTCTCGCCGTGGCTCGCCGAGTCGTGGGAGGTCTCCGACGACGGCACCAGTTACACCTTCGAGCTGCGCGACGACGTCACGTTCCACGACGGCGAGCCCTTCGACGCGGCGGCCGTCAAGGCGAACTTCGACCGCATCGTCGACCCCGAGACGGCATCCGCGCAGGCGGCCAGCATGATGGGCGCCGAGTTCTACGCCGGCACCGAGGTGCTCGACGACCACACCGTGCGGGTGGACTTCACGCAGGCCTACGCGCCGTTCCTGCAGGCGGCCAGCACCGCCCACCTCGGCTTCTACTCGCCGGCCGTCCTCGAAGAATCCGCCGACCGCCTCAAGGCCGGCGGGCCCGGCGCCACCGTCGGCACCGGTCCGTTCGAACTCACCGACTACACGCCCGACCAGGAGATCGTCTACACCCGCAACGACGACTACGCCTGGGGGCCTGACGGCCAGGGCGCCCCGTCGTTCGAGACGCTGCGGGTGAGCATCCTTCCCGAGGCCGCCGTTCGCGTCGGCGTCGTCGAGAGCGGCGAGGCCGACCTTGCCAGCCAGCTGCCGCCGAACCTCGCCGCCGACCTCGGCGAGCCCCTCACCGTCGACTCGCTGGAGTACCCCGGCCTGCCGTACTCGCTGTACCTCAACGAGGCGTACGGCGTGCTGGCCGACCAGCGCGTGCGTCAGGCCCTCAGCCGCGCGATCGACATCGACACCGCCGTCGAGGAGATCTACTCCGGTCAGTTCCCGCGGGCATGGAGCATCCTCGGTTCCACCACGCCCGGCTACGACGCTTCGCTCGAGGGCACCTGGCCGTTCGATCCGGCCGCTGCGAACGCGCTGCTCGACGAAGCAGGCTGGACCGAACGCGACGCTGACGGCTACCGCACGAAGGAGGGCCAGCGGCTTTCGGCCCGCTGGATCGCCTGGACCCCGGTGCCCGACGACCGCGCGGCGCTGGCCAATGCGATCCAGTCCGACCTCAAGTCCGTCGGCTTCGAGATCGTGCGCGAGGTCCTGGAGCCCGGCGCCTACAACGAGCAGTACGGTCCCAAGACCTTCGACCTCACCGATTGGGGCTTCTCGGGCGTCGACCCCGATCTGCTGCGCAGCCACCTGCACAGCGAGGGATTCCAGAACGCCTCGCAGGTGAACGACCCGGCGATGGACCTGCTGCTGCAGGATGCCGTGGCGAGGACGGATGCCGACGAGCGCGCGGTGCTCTACCGCGAGGTGCAGCAGTGGAACGCCGAGCACGTCGCCATCGTGCCGCTGTACAGCCCCGCGTTCATCACGGCCGTGGGAGAGCGGGTTGACGGGCTGTCCTACGATCTGTACGGACGCCCCCTCTTCTACGACGTGACCGTCGGGTGAACGAGCGCCCTCGGGGCGCGGAGGTCACCATGACGCCAGCGGCGCAGCGCGCCCGGGCCATCGCCGCGCGGGTCGGCGGCATCGCGGCATCCGTCGTCATCGTGCTCTGGGGTGCGGCGACCGTGGCCTTCCTGGCGTTCCGGGTGATCCCCGGCGACCCGGTGGAGGTCATGCTCGGCCCCCAGGCACAGGTGAGTGACGCCGTGAAGGACGGCATCCGCGCCGAGCTCGGACTCGACCGGCCGCCGCTGGAGCAGTACGTCGCCTACCTCGGGCAGCTGCTGCGGGGGGATCTCGGGGAGTCGTACCAGCTGCGGATGCCGGTGGCGGAGGTCATCGGCCGCCAGCTCGGCGCCACGCTGCAGCTGACCGCGCTGGCGCTGCTCATCGCCGTCGCGCTCGCCTTCGCCGTCGCCCTGCTCGCCCGGGGCCGCGTCGCCCGCACCGTCGTCGCCGGCGCGGAGCTCGTCGTGCTGTCGTCGCCGGTGTTCTGGATCGGGCTCGTGCTGCTGAGCGTGTTCGCGTTCGGGCTCGGCTGGTTCCCGGTGTCGGGGTCACGCAACCCCGCGACGCTGGTGCTGCCCGCCGTCACGCTCGCACTCCCGGTGACGGCGCTCCTGGGCCAGGTGCTGCGCGACGGCATCGAAGCGGCCGAACGCCAGCCCTTCGCCACGACGGTGCGCGCACGGGGTGCGACCGCGACGCGGCTGACGCTGCACCACACCCTCCGTCACGGCGCCACGGGGGCCCTCACCTTGGCCGCCTACCTCGTCGGGTCGCTGCTGGGGGGAGCGGTGCTGGTCGAGACCGTCTTCGCCCGCCCCGGCCTTGGACGCGTGACCCTCGCCGCGATCGCCGACCGCGATCTGCCCGTGATCACCGGAATCATCCTGCTGAGCGCGCTGGTGTTCGTCGTCGTCAACACGATCGTGGAACTCGTCTACCCGCTGATCGACCCGCGCCTGCGCCGCCTCCCGTCGCCGGTAGCCCCGCGCACGGGGGTGGCGGCATGAGGCCCGCTCAGCGCGTGCTGCTCACCGGAGCCGTCGCCGTGCTCGCTGTCGTGGCCGCGGCGGCGTTCGCGCCGCAGCTGTTCACCTCGCTCGACCCGCTGCAGACCGACGTGCGGCAGGCACTCCTGCCGCCCTCGACGGAGCATCCCTTCGGCACCGATCAGAGCGGGCGCGACGTCTACTCCCGGGTCGTGCACGGCACCGCACGGTCCGTCGGCATCGGTCTGCTCGCCACCGCGCTCGCCTTCGCGGTCGGACTACTCGTCGGCTCGCTCTCGGGAGTCGCCCCCCGGGTGGTGGATGCCGTCGCGATGCGCGCCACCGACATCCTCCTGGCGTTCCCCGAGTTCCTCATCGCGCTCGTGGTGGTCGCCGTGCTCGGCCCCGGGCCGACCAACGTGGCGCTCGCCGTCACCATCGCCGCCGTACCCGTCTACGTGCGGCTCGCCCGGGCGCAGACGCGCACACTGGGGACGGCCGAACATGTCGAGGCCGCGCGCATTCTGGGCGTCCCCGCCCCGCTCGCCTTCGTGCGCCACGTCGCCCCCGGTGTGGTCGGGTCGCTCAGCGTGCTCGCCACCATAGGAATCGGCTCCAGCATCCTCGCCGCCGCCGGGCTCAGCTTCCTGGGACTCGGACCCACCGAGCCCACACCGGAGTGGGGGCTGATGCTCTCGGGCGGTCGCAACGTCATCGGGCAGGCCTGGTGGGTGTCGGTGTTCCCGGGCGCGGCCATCACGATCACGGCGATCGCCGCCACCGTCGTCGGCCGCACACTGCGCTCCCGCGCGGACGGGAGGCTGTCGTGAGCGCGCTGCAGGTGTCGGGGCTGCAGATCTCGATCGGGCGCGCCACTCCCGTCGCCGGAGTATCGCTCACCGTCGCCCCCGGTGAGTGCCTGGCGATCGTGGGGGAATCGGGTGCCGGCAAGTCCCTCACCGCGCGCGCCCTGCTGGGTCTCGTGCCCGAAGGCGCACGGATGACGGCCGACGAGCTCATCGTCGACGGCGTCGATGCGCGGCGGCTCGACGAGCGAGGCTGGCGCCGACTGCGCGGGTCGCGCATCGCGCTGGTCTCCCAAGACGCCCTCGTCTCTCTGGATCCGCTCCGTCGCATCGGCGCCGAGGTGGCCGAACCCCTGCGCATCCACGAGCCGCGGACATCACGCTCCGCCCGCGCCCTGCGGGTCGAGACGCTCCTCACCGACGTCGCCATGCCCGATGCGGCTCGCCGCGTGCGGCAGTACCCGCACGAACTCTCGGGCGGGCTGCGTCAGCGCGCGCTGATCGCCTCAGCGCTGGCGGGGGAGCCGGCCGTACTCGTCGCCGACGAACCCACGACCGCTCTCGACGCGACGGTGCAGGCACGCGTGCTCGACCTGCTGCGCTCGATCGCCGACCGCGGCACGGCCGTCGTCTTCGTCAGCCACGACTTCGCCGCGGTGCGCCGGGTCGCGGACCGCGTGGTGGTGATGCAGGGCGGCCGATTCGTCGAGCAGGGCACCGTCGCCCAGGTGTTCGATGCCCCTCAGCATCCCCACACCCGCGAGCTCGTCGCCGCGTCGCACCACGAGCCACCCGCGGCGCAGGCGGAGACCCGCGACGAGGAGCCGCTCGTGTCGGCTCGGGGACTGTCGAAGGCGTTCGACCGCCCCGCGGTGCGGGAGGTGTCCTTCGACATCTCCCGCGGACGCACGCTGGGGGTGGTGGGGGAGTCCGGCTCGGGCAAGACCACGCTCGCGCGCATGATCGTGGGCATCGAGCAGCCCGACGCCGGCACCGTACGCATCGGCGGCACGCCATGGTCCCGAGGCGACGAGCGGGCGCTGCGACGGCGCGTGCAGCTCGTGCACCAGAACCCGCTGGGCGCCTTCGACCCCCGGTGGACCATCGGCAGGTCGGTGCGCGAGGCGCTCGCCGCCGGCGGGGTGCTGCGCGCAGAGCACGCCGCCCGGGCCGCCGAGTTGCTGACGGAAGTGGGATTGGATGCCGCCATCGCGCGGCGCCGCCCGGCGCAGCTCTCGGGCGGTCAGCGTCAGCGCGCCGCCATCGCGCGGGCCCTCGCGGTGAACCCCGACGTGCTCGTGCTCGACGAGCCGGTGTCGGCGCTGGATCCCACGGTGCGCGAGCGCGTGCTGGCGCTCCTGCGCCGACTGCGCGCCGACCGAGACCTCACCATGGTCTTCGTCTCGCACGACCTCGATGTGGTCGCCGCCGTCGCCGACGACGTGCTGGTGATGCAGGACGGCGCGGTCGTGGAGCAGGGACCCGTCGCGGACGTCTTCGCATCGCCCCGGCATCCGTTCACACGAGAGCTGCTCGCCGCCGGGCGGTGACCCGGCCTCCTCAGTCGCGCACCTGCACGCCAAGGGCAGCGGCGAACGACTCCGCCAGTGCGATTGCCTGGTGCGGCGCCATGGTGGCGCCGCGAAGCGCTGCCGGTTCGGTGTATGCCAGAGCCTGCAGCCCGCGCAGGTCGAGATCTGCTGCCCGCATCTCCCGGGTGTCCACGTCATCGGCGCGGCTGTCCTCGAACCTCACCCGCTCCAGCGACGCGGCCGGCATGTCGAGGGAACCGATCACGCAGTCCGCGATCAGCAGGTCGGCGACGACCGCCTGGCCGAGCGCCAGGTAGTCGATGCGCGCCCCGCGCAGTTCGACGGCATCCATCTGCGCACGGGAGAGGTCGAGGGTGCCGATGCGCCCGCCGGTGATCGTCACCGAGCGCCACCTGCCCCTGACGGCGGCGACGGTCGTGGCGCGCAGCTCCTCGATCGCGACGTCGATCAACGTCGCCCCGGTGAGGTCCAGCCGGTCGACCGCGCTGGCGGCGAGCACGCATTCCACGAGACGCGCGTGCGCGGCATCCACGTCGCCGGCGAGCCCTTCGATCCGCGTCTGCGACACGTCGCTGCGCCGGCCGAGCGCCGTGCCGACCGCCAGCCGTGGCGGCAGATCCGGACGTGCCTGGCGGGGCGGGCGGGGGCGGGTCTCGCGCGGCGGCATGCACTCCAGCCTACGGACGCGTAGAATCGGACGACCAGCATCGATCCGGCCATCACCGGGGAGCTCTCGGAAGAACGCGGGAAACCGTCAGTAGAACCGAGCGGGGCAGGCCCGTGACAGCCGCAGTGAGAGAGGGTCCGCGGCGTCAGCCGGGGATCACGCGGGGTGGTACCGCGGCCTACGGGTCGTCCTCGCAGGACGCAATGCAACCTGCTGGAGTGACATGACCTACCCCCGCCCCTCGACGAGCGCATCGAGTGCCGCACCGTCGGCGCCCGGCGCCTCGTTCGGCCCCGCCGCCGGCGTCGTGCCCAACCCGCGCTTCCCCGACATCGAGAAGGACGTGCTGGAGTTCTGGCGCGAGGACGACACCTTCCGCGCCTCGATCGCCCAGCGCGAGGGTGCGCCGGAATGGGTGTTCTACGACGGCCCGCCGTTCGCCAACGGTCTGCCGCATTACGGACACCTCCTCACCGGGTACGCCAAGGACCTCTTCCCGCGCTTCCAGACGATGCGCGGCAAGAAGGTGGACCGTGTCTTCGGCTGGGACACCCATGGTCTTCCCGCCGAGCTCGAGGCGATGAAGCAGCTGGGCATCACCGAGAAGAGCCAGATCGAGCAGATGGGGCTCGCCGCGTTCAACGACAAGGCGCGCTCGTCGGTGCTGGAGTACACGCACGAGTGGGAGGACTACGTCACCCGCCAGGCCCGCTGGGTCGACTTCGACCGCGGATACAAGACGCTCGACACCAGCTACATGGAGTCGGTGCTGTGGGCGTTCAAGCAGCTCTACGACAAGGACCTCGCTTACGAGGGTCACCGCGTGCTGCCGTACTGCTGGCGGGACGAGACCCCGCTGTCCAACCACGAGCTGCGCATGGACGACGACGTCTACAAGATGCGCCAGGACCCGTCGGTCACCGTCACCTTCCCGCTCGTCGGCGTGAAGGCGGAGTCGATGGGCCTGACCGCCGTGCGGGCGCTCGCGTGGACCACGACTCCCTGGACGCTGCCGACCAACGTCGCCCTCGCCGTCGGTCCCGACATCACATACGTCGTCGTGCCCGGCGGCCCCAACGGCGCGTCGGACGTGCACGAGGACCGCGCTGAAGGCGAATCGCACCGCTACCTGCTCGCCGAGGATCTGCTGGCCGGCTACGCCAAGGACCTCGGCTACGACAGCGCCGAGGACGCCCGCGCCGCCGTGCAGCAGACCGTGCGGGGCAGAGACCTCGCCGACGTGCAGTACGACCGCCTGTTCGACTACTACGCCGACGCCGAGGCCTGGGGCACGCAGAACGCATGGCGCATCCTCGTCGACGACTACGTCACCACGAGCGACGGCACCGGCATCGTGCACCAGGCCCCCGCTTACGGTGAAGACGACCAGCGGATCACCGAGGCCGCCGGTATCCCGCTGATCATGAGCCTCGATGACGGCGGACGCTTCCTGCCGCAGGTCTCGGATGTCGCCGGTGAGCTGTGGATGGATGCCAACCGGCCGCTCATCCGCCTGCTCAAGGCCGAGGGCCGCCTGCTGCGCGAAGCCAGCTACGAGCACTCGTACCCGCACTGCTGGCGCTGCCGCAACCCCCTCATCTACAAGGCCGTCTCGAGCTGGTTCGTGCGCGTGACGGCGATCAAGGACCGCCTGATCGAGCTCAACGAGCAGATCACGTGGGCGCCCGAGAACGTCAAGCACGGCCAGTTCGGCAAGTGGCTCGAAGGCGCGCGCGACTGGTCGATCAGCCGCAACCGGTACTGGGGCTCGCCCATCCCGGTGTGGCGCAGCGACGACCCCGCCCACCCGCGCGTGGACGTCTACGGCTCGCTCGAGGAGATCGAGCGCGACTTCGGCCGACTGCCGCGCAACGCCGAGGGGGAGGTCGACCTGCACCGCCCCTTCATCGACGAGCTCACCCGCCCGAACCCCGACGACCCCACCGGGCAGTCCACGATGCGCCGCATCGAGGACGTGTTCGACGTCTGGTTCGACTCGGGCTCGATGCCTTACGCCCAGGTGCACTACCCGTTCGAGAACCGCGAGTGGTTCGACGAGCACGCACCGGCGGACTTCATCGTCGAGTACATCGGCCAGACCCGTGGCTGGTTCTACGTCATGCACGTGCTGTCGGGCGCGCTGTTCGA